>JBHJJI010000308.1:0-9716 GCA_050042805.1 Leptolyngbyaceae cyanobacterium | reverse complement strand
ACAAGGTGGTGTTCCATTTCACCCCCAAGCACTGTTCTTGGCTGAATCAAATCGAGATTTGGTTTTCCATCTTGGCGAGAAAGTTGTTGAGGAGGGCGAGTTTCTGTAGTACTGCTGACCTGAAGGCGAGGATTTTAGACTATTTTGCCTACTGTAACGACACGATGGCCAAGCCCGTCAGGTGGACTTACCAGGAGAAGCCTTTGAAGGCTTGAAAATGGTTGGGGCATTCCCACCAGGAAGTACTAGTTGCCGACGCCACTAACAGTTGGCGCAGGACGAAGTGCAAGATGCCGCCGTTGCGGTAATACTCCACGTCATCCAACGTGTCGATCCGGCAGAGCAAGGGTACCGCAGCGGTCGTACCGTCCGCGCGATGCACCGTGAGCGTGACCGTCATCCCCGGCTGAATGCCTCCCTGCAACCCGGTGAGGTCAAAGGTGTCGGTAGCATCTAGTTGTAGGGTTTCACGAGTTGTACCCGGCTGAAACTGTAGCGGCAACACGCCCATACCCACCAGATTAGAGCGATGAATGCGCTCAAAGCTTTCGGCGACCACGGCTTTAACTCCGAGCAAGCGCGTGCCCTTCGCCGCCCAGTCGCGTGAGGAACCGGTGCCATATTCCTTACCCGCAATCACAACGAGGGGCACGTCAGCCGCTTGATACTGCATGGCCGCGTCATAGATCGACATTTCAGTGCCGTCCGGCATGTATTTGGTCACGCCGCCCGAAGAACCCGGCACCATCTCGTTTTGTAAGCGGATGTTGGCAAAGGTGCCGCGCATCATCACTTCATGGTTGCCGCGTCGCGAGCCGTAGGAGTTGAACTCCGTGACGGCCACAGCGTGATCTTTGAGATAATCGCCGGTCGGGCTCGCGGCTTTAATCGCTCCCGCTGGGGAGATGTGATCGGTGGTAATGCTATCACCGAGTAAAGCCAGCGGCCGCGCGCCCATGACGTCGGTAAAGCTGCTGCCGTTGACCGTCGCCGCCATATTGGCGAAGAAAGGGGGATTCTGCACGTAGGTGCTGTCACCCTGCCAGTCGTAGGTTTGACTTTCTTCAGCCGCGATCGCCTGCCAGTCAGACGTGCCGGTAAACACGTTGCTATAGCGACTGCGGAACATCTCGGGCGTTAGCGCCGCCGCCATCACGGTCTGAATCTCTGCCGTGGTGGGCCAAATGTCTTTGAGGTAAACGGGGCGACCCTCGGCATCTTGGCCGATGGGATCTTGTTTGAGGTCGATCGCCAGATTGCCGGCGATCGCGTAGGCCACCACCAAGGGCGGCGAGGCCAAATAGTTTGCCTTCGTATGGGGGCTGACGCGCCCTTCAAAATTGCGGTTGCCCGAGAGCACCGCACCGACCACGAGATCTTCGGCATTGATGGCCTCAACGATGGCTTCAGGCAGCGGCCCGGAGTTGCCAATGCAGGTGGTGCAGCCATAGCCCACCAGGTTAAAGCCGAGGGCATCCAGATCATCTTGCAGACCGGCTTTTTCAAGATAGTCAGAGACGACTTGGCTCCCCGGCGCTAGAGAGGTTTTGACCCAGGGTTTCACCGTGAGCCCTTTGGCTCGTGCCTTACGGGCGACCAGACCGGCCCCAATCATCACCGAAGGATTGGAGGTATTGGTGCAGCTGGTGATGGCCGCGATCGCCACTGCCCCATCTGTGAGTTCGTAATCAGTACCGGCAACCGGCACCGAGCGCTTCTCAGCATAAGAAGTCAAGCCACTAAAGCTGGGAAAGTCAGCGGTGGTGAACTGCTGCGCCAGCTCAGACAGCAGCACTCGATCTTGAGGCCGTTTGGGGCCAGCTAACGACGGCTCAACGGTGGCGAGGTCGAGCGCCAGCGTGTCGGTAAAGATGGGGTCGGGGGTATCATCTTCACGCCATAGACCCTGAGCTTTGGCATAAGCTTCGACCAGAGCCACGCGCTCGGGGTCACGGCCGGAAAAAGACAAATAGCGCAGCGTTTCAGCATCAATGGGGAAGAAGCCGCAGGTCGCCCCGTACTCCGGGGCCATGTTAGAAATGGTGGCGCGATCGGCCAGGGTGAGGTGAGAGAGACCATCGCCATAAAACTCGACGAACTTGCTCACGACGCCCTTCTGCCGCAGCATTTGCACCACCGTCAGAACGAGGTCAGTGGCGGTCGCCCCCTCCGGCAACTTGCCCGTCAGCTTGAACCCCACAACTTCGGGAATCAGCATCGAAATGGGTTGCCCCAACATCGCGGCTTCCGCCTCAATGCCACCGACGCCCCAGCCTAAAACGGCCAGGCCATTGATCATCGTCGTGTGGCTGTCGGTGCCCACCAACGTATCTGGGTAAGCCACAGTTTCGCCGTTTTCTTCCTTTGTCCAAACGGTCTGGGCCAGGTATTCGAGATTGACTTGGTGACAGATGCCCGTGCCGGGGGGAACTACGCGAAAATTGTCGAAGGCCTGCTGTCCCCAGCGCAAAAAGGCATAGCGCTCGCCATTACGTTCAAACTCTCGCTGCACATTGTCGCCAAAGGCGCTGTCGCTGCCAAAGTTGTCCACCATCACCGAGTGGTCAATGACCAAGTCAACTGGGGAGAGGGGATTGATTTTTTCGGGGTTGCCACCGAGGTTAACCATCGCGTCGCGCATGGCAGCCAGATCGACCACAGCAGGCACGCCAGTAAAGTCTTGCATCAGCACCCGCGCCGGCCGGTAGGCAATTTCTTTATCGGAGCTTTGGGTGGTCAGCCAGGCAGCGATCGCCTGCACATCATCCGCTTTGACGGTGCGATCGTCTTCGTAGCGCAGCAGGTTTTCGAGCAGTACTTTGAGGCTAAAAGGCAGTCGAGTCACATCGCCTAACTGCTTCGCCGCCGCTGGCAAACTGTAATAGACATAATCTTTACCGTTCACATTCAGCGTGGTTTTGGCGTTAAAGCTATTGGTCACGACAGTCGCTCTCCTCTACAATTCTTAAAAAATTCATCCATGCCGACCGCGGCATCTCAGTCAGCCCCGACAGCTGAACCAGGCTCTTTGGACACGGATTTCGATTCTACCGTTTTTGCACATCGCGTTAGTAAGGGATGTTGCAGTCGGCATCTAGCGGATCGGAAAAGCGAAAAGGCTGATCCAGCAGCATCTGGGTCGCGGCCGCAGGGGTAACCGCAGGAGAAAAATGATATCCCTGACCAGAGTGACACTGGTGTTTTTGTAAGTAAACCAGCACGTCGCGGTTTTCAACCCCTTCAGCAATCACCTGGAGGTTGAGGTTAAGGGCTAAATTGATAATCGCTTTGACAATCTCATAATCGCGAGTACTCCGATTTTCGGAATGCAGATTGAGGATGAAAGATTTGTCGATTTTGAGCACGTCTACGGGCAATTGATGCAGGTAGCTCAGCGAAGAATAGCCGGTGCCAAAATCATCCATGCACACCTGAATATTGCGGGCTCTGAAGTCATTCAGCGTTTTGACAGTGAGATCATTGTTGGTAATCAAAATGCTCTCAGTAATCTCTAGCTTCAGGTATTTGCCCGCTAAGCGAGCCCTGTGCAGCGCATGATCAATTTGGTGAATCAGATCTGGCTGCGAGAATTGTTTGCCGGACAGGTTAACGCTCAGCGTAATATCGGCGAGTTCAGGAGCACAGTCATGCCAGCGCCGGAGTTGTTGGCACGACTGCCGCAACACCCACAGATCAATCTCGGCAATCAAACCGGTATCTTCCGCGATTTCCACAAACGCGGCTGGATACAACAACCCTCGGGTCGGGTGCTGCCACCGCACCAAGGCTTCAAATCCCATAATCAAACCGGTCGATAACGAGACGATCGGTTGATAGTGCAGCTGCAGTTCATCCCGTTTGACGGCATGACGCAGGTCATTTTCTAACGTCATTTGCTGCAGCGCGATCGCATGCATCGAAGCATCAAACACGACATACTCTTGGCGGCTTTTTTTCGCCTCATACATGGCGATATCCGCATTCCGGAGAATTTGCTCGGGGGCCGTATAGGTGCTAGAGCCGAAGGCAATGCCAATGCTGACATGCACAAACACTTCTTGCCCATCGAGCAAGACCGGCGCTTCTAAAACGTTGTGAATGCGGCGAGCCACATCAACGGCAAATTCAACGCTGACCAATTCTTCCAACAGAATGACAAATTCATCGCCGCCGAGCCGCGCGGCAATATCGACGTCTCGTAGACAGCTACTCAGGCGAGTCGCCACTAAGCGCAATAACTGATCGCCAAACGTATGCCCCAAGCTGTCATTGATCACTTTGAAGCGATCGAGATCCAAAAACAGCACCGCAAATTCATCATGGGTGGTCGCCAGGGCGGCATCTGACGTTGAATTCTCATAATGCCGCCGTTGATAGCGCTGGAGGGCCAACTGCAGGCGATCGAGGAGCAGAATTCGATTCGGGAGTCCGGTGAGCGCATCGTGAAAGGCATCATGCCGCAGCTGCTCTTCTAGCCTCAGGCGTTCAGCGATTTCGGTTTGGGCCTGCTGATACAACTCAGCCTGCTGCAGGGCGATCGCCAGCTGATCAGCCACCTGCTTGATGAGGATTTGCTCACTCTCGGTCCACTGCCGGGGCACCGGATGATGCATGCACAGAATGCCCTTGACCACGCCCTTGTAGCGAATCGTCACACTGAGGGCAGCCCCAATCTGAAACTGTTGCATAAACGGCAAGAGATTGGCCAATGTGGGCTCTACCGCCACATTGCTCGTGGCCTTCGGCAGCTCTTGTGCCAAGAGTGCCAGGATGTAAGGGCTCTCTTGCACGGGCATCCGGCACCCGGTCAAATCTGGGAGATGGGGAGCCGTTGCACAGGCGGTATATTCAAAATAGTCATCATCAGCGCCACATTGAATGAACATGCAGCGCCCCACCTTAAACTCTGCCAAAAGCTTCTGAATAGTGCGGTGGATCACCGCTTCGAGATCCAGACTGTCGCGCATGAAGGTGACGATTTCATTGAGCAACTGTTCTCTTTGAGCACGAATCATCGTCTGCTGCAACAGTTGTGATTGCTGAACGGCAATTTCCACCTGATCAGCAATTTGCTGCACAAAATTAATTTCATCCGCTGGCCACGGGCGTGGTGCCCGACAGTGTTGCAACACCAGTAACCCCCAAAGCGTGCCATCGATCGCGAGGGGAAACACCAGACTGGCCTGAATGTGCCACTGGGCTAAAAACTGCCGGTAATCCTCCGGAATATCTGCCGTTTGCACCTGCTCGACTTGCGTGATCCGGCCCTGACGATACTGCTCGATGATGCTTGCAGGCAGCTGAGGCGTTTTGGATTGACCAGCACTGAGGTCAATCCACTGTGGATGAATAGATTCAACCACAATTTCACCCGTCCAATCGGGGTAAAATCGATAAACCAGGACGCGATCGGTGCCCATGAATTGGCGAATTTCTTGCACTGTCACCGTCAAAATCACATCCAAATCCAGACTCTGGCGAATGTGCTGGGTAATCAGTCGCCGCAGCCGTTCGCGGCGGGCACGGATAGCCGTTTCTTGGAGCAGCTTGGCCTGCTGAATCGCCACCTCGACCTGTTGAGCAATCTGTTGCACAAAAGCCACATCTTCTGCCAACCATTGGCGCGGGGCCCGGCAGTGGTGAATACACAGTAGCCCCCAGAGCGTTTGGTTCACCACCAAGGGCAAGATGACGTTGGCCTGCACCTGATAATGCGTGAGCAAGTTGCGGTGGCAGGGGGTCAGGTTGGCGGTTGTCAGGTCATTGAGCTGACCGATATGGCCACCTCGATATTTCTCCACCCAGTGCCCCTCAAAGCAAGGAGCTCGAAGTCTTTCACCTAACACGGAGCGCCAGGGGTCAAGCACGGCTTCGACAATCATGTCGCCGCTCCAGTCGGTGTTGAAGCGATAAATCAACACCCGAGCGGGGTCGAAAAATTGCCGCACGCCATTGACGGTTTTATCGAGGATGGCTTGGAGATCCAGACTACTGCGGATGTCATCAGTAATCTCTCGCAGCAGGCGCTCGCGGGCGGCCTGTCGCTGCAGATCTTCGCGGGCCGTGACCAGCGCCGTAATGTCAGTGGCAATCAGGCCAAACAATCTGGGGCTGTCCGGTTGCTCCAGTACGGGAAACAGGATCGATCGCACGATGCGGTCTTCACCCATTAGCGTCAGGTGGTCATCGACCACTAGCGGACAATTGGTCTGAACCAGACGCTGCACCCGTTCCATATAGCGCGCTGCTACATCAGGCGGATAAAGTTCGTCGAACCGACGACCCACGATTTCTGCAGCAGGACGCTGTAAGAAGGCTTCAGTAATTGGGTTGACGCGGTGATAGCGCCCGGTCTCGTCGTAGAGGGCCATGATAGCGGGCGAGTTTTGCATCAGGGCTTGGAGCTGTTGATGGGTTTCTGTCAGGGCCAGCTCTGAGGCTTTACGATCGCTAATATCCCAATTCACCCCGATGGTGCGAGTGGGTTGCCCAACAGCATTGCGGATCAGGTTGCTATAGGACTCGATATAGCGGATCTCGCCATCCGGGCGGACAATGCGAAACTCGTTATGAAAAATAACTTCCTCGCCCTGTAGAAAGGCGGATTTTTGCGCATTTAACGCCGGCAAATCATCGGGATGCACTTGCGCCTCCCAATCGGCATGGCAACCGCCAAACGGAGCGGCTGTGGTGCCATACATACGATGCATCTGCTCGTCCCAAATGAGGCGATCCTGCGCAATATCCCATTCCCAGATACCGATTTGTGCCGCATCTGTGGCCAGGGTCAGGCGTTGGGTGGTCTCCCTGAGGGCGATTTCGTTGCGCTTGCGATCGGTGATGTCTTCACCAATGCTGGTCAGGCTGACGACAGTGCCCCCGACATCTTGCTGCACAGTGTTGTTCCAGGCAATGAGACGACGATCGCCCCGACGAGTCACAATTTCATTTTCGTAGGTGTAGTGAGGGGGATTGCCCTGGTCGAGGGTCTGCTGTAAAAGCGCTGCCATCTGGGAGCGAATTTCCGGCGGCAAAAATAGTTCACCCCAGTTTTGGTGCAAAACTTCCGATCGCTGCCAACCAGTTAGCTCCAGCAAATAATCATTGCAAAAGAGAATATTGCCCTGGCGATCGATCATGATCGCCACTAGCGTCATCTTTTCTAACACCGTGCGGAACCGCTGTTCTGAGAGCTGCAGCTGCAATTCCATCTGCTTGCGCGCGGTGATATCGCGCCCCCCACCCACGATCGCGATGATATTATCCTTGCTATCTAAAACCGCTTTGTATGACCACGAGAGCCACCGCCAGCCGTGCCGGGTCAAGGTGCGCTGCTCAAACCGACAGGTATACGGTGGCTGCCACAGCGCTGCCAGAGCCGCTTGGGTCGCCGCTTGATCGTCAGGATGCACAGAAGGGACGAAATTGCGATCGAGCAGTTCCTCAGGGGTTTTATCAAACAGGTTGCAGTAAGAGGGGCTAACAAATACAAAGTGGCCATCCACGTCGATTTTGACCACCAAGTCAGTCTGATTTTCGACCAGCAGCCGATATTTTTGTTCGCTCGCGGTCAGAGCGGCAAAGGTCTGTTGCAGACCCGTGACTTCGCGCTGGATGCCAAACATCCCCGTCACTCGGCCTTGCCCGTCATACAAACACTGATAATCCCCTTCAATCCAAATCGGTAAGCCGTCGGCCCGACGCTCTAGGGTGTTGATTTGTTGTCGGCCCTCATCCAGCAATTGTCGAACCGCCGCCTTACCCCCCTCGATATCGTCGGCAAAGAAATCAGTTAGGGTCAGGCCTAAAAATTCAGCTTCCGTGAGGCCATACTGCATCAAAATCGCTTGGTTGGCCTTAGTCACCCGCTGATGGGTAAAGATATAGTCCAGCGTTGCGGCCCGACTGCTCGTTTCATGCCACCCGATGGGCTCATCCAGCGTCATAAAAAAGAACCCATCGAGCGATTGCGCAAAAAAGAGACCGAGCTGATGTTCGCGATCGCGGAGTCTCTGTTCCGTCGCTTTGAGGTCGGTAATATCGCGTCCAGTCGCCTGTAGCTCCCGCAAAACTCCCTGCTCATCGAACAAAGCTTGGTTAATCCACTGATGCCAGACCATGCGGCCATCGGCAGCCGTCGCCATATGGGTATGGGTCAGGATCGGGCGATCAACGGTCAGCTGACGTAATTCGGCAATTTGTTGTCGGATCAGCGTCTGCCCCTCTAGGGGCACCAGTTCGATAAAGTTGAGGCCAATCAGGTCGCTGAGCGATCGCCCAAAAAAGCGGCAATAAGCACCATTTACAAAGGTGAGGGTGCCATCAGGCCGATACCGGCAAATCAGCTCGGTTTGAGTCTCGACAATGCTGCGATAGCACTGCTCGTTCATTGGCAGAGCAGCATTCACTGTTTCTAACGTTGGGGCATTCGTTGGGCTGCCATCAACCTGCTGCTGTCGCGGCTCAATCTCACTGTCAGTCAAAAAACCGTTGGACTCCTGCGTCGTTGCCATAAACGCATTGTTTTTTGATGCTCTATGGTCAGATGACACGAGTCCCCCTAGGGATAAACCTGAAATTCGTCAGTCATGAAGATTGAGAAAGTCAACGGCTAGTGCTCGGATCGGGGATTGAGAACTGCCATTATCGCTCTTCTACTGCCCTCTCAACATCGCCTTTGTATTTAAGTTGCCCCAAAATGCCAGGCTGCACAATGTTGCATTTCATGAAGGCCTGCAAAGTTCAGGCAATAAATCCCAAAGGCGGTTCTGCCTACCTTAGACAATGGGATGCATGGGTTGGTAGTCTACGCTACCAAAAGCGATGACGGGATCAGTGGCAATCCCCCTGATGCTTGGATGCTAGCGGCGGATTCCTCACAGCACAGCCGCAGTTTTACGATCTTCACTCACGCTTGAAAAAAGTATGACGTCTTCACTGTTGTCCGATGCCAACCAACGGCTAGAACGGGCGCTCAAGTATGTGCACATTTCAGAGGATGCCAGCGAACGGCTGAAATTCCCCAAAGCCAGTTTAAAAGTGTCCATTCCGGTTCGCATGGATGATGGCTCGTTGCGGGTGTTTGAGGGCTACCGGGTGCGCTATGACGATACCCGTGGCCCGACTAAAGGCGGCATTCGGTTTCATCCCAACGTCACGATGGACGAGGTGCAGTCCTTAGCCTTTTGGATGACCTTTAAATGTGCGGCGGTGAATCTGCCTTTTGGCGGTGCGAAAGGCGGCTTTACGCTGAATCCGAAGGAACTGTCGAAATTTGAGCTAGAGCGTCTAAGCCGGGGCTATGTGGACGCGATCGCCGATTTCATTGGCCCCGACATCGATATTCCCGCGCCGGATGTTTACACCAACCCGATGATCATGGGCTGGATGATGGATCAATACAGCATCATTCGGCGCAAGCTCTCACCAGCGGTGATTACGGGCAAACCGATCGGCATGGGGGGCAGTCAGGGGCGGAATACCGCCACAGGAGTCGGAGCCTTCCAGGTATTGGTGGCCATGATGCAGAAGTTCGACCAGTCTCCAACAGACACCACGGTGGCCGTACAGGGCTGTGGTAATGCGGGCAGCGTCGTGGCGCGACTGCTCTTTGATGCGGGATACAAAGTGGTGGCAGTCAGTGACTCCCACGGCGGGGTCTATTGCGATCGCGGCCTGGATATTCCGAGCCTGCAACAGTTCAAAGCTTCGACGCG
>JBHJJI010000307.1:0-16559 GCA_050042805.1 Leptolyngbyaceae cyanobacterium | reverse complement strand
TAGCCCTGGATTATCAAATAGCCAAACGCCTTCGTTCGGTGACGGTGAGACCCGCCAGAGGGGAATCGCCGCTTCGAGTCCCTTGAGCGCCCAAGTCACGAGGGTGCGATGCGCCCAGGGGCACCCCATGCCGACAATCAGGCGATAGCGACCGGCTTCTGGCTCATAGATACCGTCAGGCTCAACCGTTTGGCGAAAGGCACTGGCAGGTCGTGTGTAGGCTCCCGATTTGTCGGTCGGCGCGAGGCGTGCCATCATCACCTGCCACATCGTCTGCCAAACCGTTTTGCCCAGGCGTACGATGAGACCCGGTGGCAGACTGGCTTTGATTTTGGGGGCATTAGCCATGGTGAGAACTATCCAGAAAGCTCGATCTGGGGACGCGAAATCTGACTTCGTTCGTTCATCCTCAACTACAGGGGGGCGTCGAGGTACACGATCATCTCATACACAACGAGGTCAAGGGCGGACAGATATGGATTGTCTGACGATATCAGGTGATCGCCTTGAAGCGCTTGAAATGCTTCGGGCTGCTGTTGAAACGTATCGACTTTGGTGGGTTCTAGTCGCAACACGATCAGCCCATCGTAATTCGATAGATTCGACCTTTCCAAGACAATCGTGCCGCCATAATCCCAACCGAAGCCATATAAGTCGAAATCACCTAAGACTGACTGCAGTTCCGCAAACGGCATTCCTACTCGTAATCCTTCTGGTGTCTGCCAATCGGGGCCAAAGTCTCTAACGGTGGTGGTCTGAGACTGGTCATTATCGGCCCAAATGACCGAAAACGCTGCTGGGGTGGCAGCGTTCACGGCAGTACCGGGCTCGGTAAAGCCCTCCCCAATATGCACCTCGGTGTCTAAGAGGGCGGCTTCGCCAAACAGCGTCGCCAGCTCAGTCCGGCTGGTCGCTTGGGTGACTAAGCCGACGCGCTCTCCAGGAATGATGGCCGTGTCTGTGGCAATCGCAGCGGATGACAAGGCCACGGGCGTTTCGAGGGTTGTGGCCGTAATCGGATTGTCTGGGGGGGCTGGCGATGGGGGAACTGCGGTTGGGGCCGGTGTGGAACTCGCCGTTGAGTCGAGCGGAGCCGATTGCTCCGCTACCGGGGGAGGGGTGTTCTCTGGCTCGGCGGTGGGCGGTGGGGGCGAGGTGGTACTGCAAGCGACCAGCCAAAACAGGGAACTGCTCCAGAGCAACGTGTGCCGGAAAGCCATGACTGTCTCCTCGGAAAATGAAAATGGATGGCATGAAAGTGGCGGGCGCGATCGCACCCGCCGTTAGAGGGTAGTGGATCGGACGCACCCGCGATGTGGTAAAGCTACCGACAGGCCAGACACAATTACTGAAAACGACTGCTTGTGGCTAGGTCGTCCTAACGGTATCCCTGATAGATGGATCATAGCGATCTGGCGTTGAGCTGTGCGATTGAGTGGGGGGGATCAAGTCTGCATCGACGGGTTCAGGCACGCTGACTGAGTTGGGGGGCGGTCAAGTCAGGTTTCCTCGGCGGCAATCGCCCCTGACTGCACCGATGCCGCGCCGCGATCGGGCAAGAAATCTTACCCAACATTAAGCAACGGCGGGATGCTGCGGTTTTCGCCGCACAATGAAGAATGTCAGATCACCGAGAACCGAATGACTACCCAAACCCCCACTCAAATTACGCTGAACCTAATGCAGGGTTCGGTGCGGTTCAACTTTTCCCCTGAGTCGGCCAAAGATTTGAAGGCGGCGCTGGGCAACTTGGTGAGTCAGCTTAAGGCGATCGCAGCACAACCGGCGAGTGCAGGTAAACGAACGCCTGAACCCACAATGGAATATCAGCAC
Organism: Leptolyngbyaceae cyanobacterium; assembly: GCA_050042805.1. Classification (GTDB taxonomy): domain Bacteria; phylum Cyanobacteriota; class Cyanobacteriia; order Phormidesmidales; family Phormidesmidaceae; genus Halomicronema. Next base: position 14,726 of record JBHJJI010000307.1, on the reverse strand, counting down.
ACGGGTGATGTGTTTGTGGAGGTATTTTGCAATCCCAATATTTGGCCGAGTCCCTTTGCGGCGAAGCTACTCGTCACCGTGCGCGATGACCGGATGCGCCTAACGACCGAAGCCGAACTCACGCGCATGATCGAAGATATCAACCAGTATTTAGAGAGCTAAGGGAGCAGCGGGAAAATAAAGTCCCGTTAATAGACTGTAAGTGAGTGGGAGGGTAAGGGTAGAGAGTGGGCATTTGGCAAAAGCGTGGAATGTGATTCATCGGCAAGTCCCTAAATAGTCCACATATCGGCAGGGGACTCAAGTGCCTGGCAGGCTCCAAACGGTGAACCAGATGACCGCTGCGATCGCCGCCCCCAAATTTCTAGCAGATCAGTGCTTCAGAACTGCAGGCCAGCCACTCTATCGTGGGTTTGAGAGGACATTGTGGGTTTGAGAGGACGCCTCAACGCTGCAGTGGGAGCACGCCCCATTTTAATGGTGGCGTACCCTACACCTCATCCGGGAAAAAATCAAACGTTCTCGGAGATTGAGATAGCCATTACTCAAGACCGGTTGATGTTGCCGTATCTCAGTAATTAAACTGACAAAACTTAATCTCCACTTGGAGTAGAGTAAAGTGCAGTTGAGATTGAGATTGCTTGGCAAACATCTAGACATCCTCTTTTTTGTTGATGGGAGCGGATGTATCGTTACCCTGCTCCTATCTTCTGCCTAGGAGGCTAAGGGGATAAAAATTGATTGGGCTATGTCAGTCCTATTGATGAAAAATATCTGTCTTAAGATATATGCCTCTAGCTGGTTGACTAACTAAGCTTGATAAAAGCACCTTTTTCAAGAGGTAGTTCCCTTAGTATGTACTCAACAGTGGAAATCCCTGCCGATAAAGCATTTCATGCACTTTCAGATCCTTTGAGGCTACAGATTATCGAGAGTCTGCGTGAGAAGGAATTTTGCGTCGCTGATCTCTGTGAGCATTTGAATGTGAGTCAATCAAAGTTGTCTTTTCATCTGCGAGTCTTAAAGGAGGCGGCGATCGTGCGATCGCGGCCCCAAGGCCGTTGGACTTATTACAGTTTGAACCTGCCGCAAATTGTGACGCTGGAGCAGCATTTGGCTGATTTTCGCTATCTCACCCGCCTGACGCCAGCGTCTGCCAATTTCTAAAGTTGCCAATCATGAGCACTGAGGCGATCGCTTTCACCTAAGCCTGGGGCGCGATCGCCTGTGATGGGTCAGAGAGTGGATGCAGCGGCGCTTTAAACGCCAGTAGCTCATCGACATTGACGGCTGCCGCTGGCTCAATCCAGCAGGTAGGATCTTTGAGGATCACAAAAATTAGCTGCCGCTGAGTTGGGAATCGTTTGGCGAGCCAGTCATCCAGTTTGAGCAATGTTTTCAGTGCTCCTTCATTCATGACTTTGTCGGCGAAGGTGATGAAAGGGTTCAAGGCTTGGATCAAAAGCTGCTCGTATTGCCCCCTGAATTCCAAGCTGATGGGGCGTCCCTCGACCAGTCGATAGGGCAGCCTCAGGATGGCGCTATAGAGTCCCCAAGCGTGAACGGCATAAGCGGAGGGGATTAAATCGCGAAAGCTGTCTAGCGTAAAAGCGTGAACATGGGCATGGGGAATCTGGCGGCGAATGTTATCGGCCACTAGCTGCGGCGGGTCTTGCGGCACCGTGATGACGACTGCCCGGCGAGCCACGCGCAGCAGTTCTCGAAAGGCCTCCTCGTAATTGGGAATGTGCTCTAACGTTTCGCTGCTCAGCACGATGTCGAAGGCTTCATCCTCGTAGGGTAGCTGGACGGCATCGACCGGGTCAGCGGGCACTTGGAAAATCTCTCTAGCCCGCGCACAGGCTTCCTCCGACAGATCAGTGCCCTGCACCTGCACGTTAAAAAACTGGCGGATGACGGCGGTCATGTAGCCTTCGGCGCAGCCGACATCGAGCAGCGTGTCAAATCGCAAATGGCTGAGCGCTTTGAGGACGTTGTACATAATGACGTACCGCAGCGCAATGCCCGGTTCGGCATAGGGTGATTTAAACCCATAAATGTTTTGATGGGCATAAAAATAGCCATCGCTAGTGGTCGCGCGAAACCGCTCGTTTAACCACTGCTTGACCTCGCTGGTGTATTGGTCCACCCCGTTTCTCCCCACTATCGGTGCGATCTCGCTGTTTATCTATCCGCGATCAAGCCGCCAACGGATCGCCCTAAAATCTCTGTCAGCATATCAAGGAAACTCTGCAATCGGCCGATTCCTCTGTTGCCAGGATCACTCCTCAGCCCCTCTAGATTTTCAAGTTGCTGCGAGAGTCTGGTTGCTCAACAGTGAGATGAATGGGAATGGACTCAGGATTCGCTGTCCAGCAACGCCAGCAAATCTGTTTCCGAGAGTTGAGAAATGCCGAGCTTTTCTGCCTTTGCCAGTTTTGAGCCAGCGTCGGCTCCGGCAACCAAAAAATCGGTTTTAGCGCTGACGCTGCCGGTGACTTTGCCACCCGCATTCTCAATCAGAGCTTTGGCTTCGTGGCGGCTGAGGGTGGGCAGCGTGCCGGTGATCACCAGCGTTTTGCCGGTGAAGGGCAACTTTTGGGTGGGGTCAGGAATAGGTTCAGTGCTCACCATCTGCACCCCAGCAGCTTTGAGCTGCTCGATGAGCTGCCAGTTAGCGGGATTGCGTAGCCATTCATAAACGGACTGGGCGATCTCAGGGCCGATGCCAAAGACGGCTTCAATCTCTTCAATTTTGGCGGCCTTGAGCGCATCAACTGACCGAAATGCCTGTGCTAGCACCTGCGCGTTCACCGCGCCCACATGGCGAATGCCTAGGCCATAGAGGACGCGAGACCAGGGCTGCTGTCTAGAGTCGGCGCTCGCCTCGACAATTTTCGTGGCCAACTTTTCGCCCATGCGATCAAGTTCCATCAGGTGGCCCACTGTCAGGGTGTAAAGATCGGCGACGGACTTCACGAGGTTCTGATCGACCCATTGCTCAACCCATTTCGTCCCGATACCGTTGATATCCAAGGCATCGCGCCGCGCCCAGTGAATCAGCGCCCCCCGCACGATCGCCGGACAAGAGACATTAATGCACCGCGTCACCACTTCGTCTGCTGGTTTCACCAGCGTTTGGCCACATTCGGGGCAGTGAGTCGGCATTTGCACGCGGACGGCATCGGGGGGCCGCAGCTCGGGCAGTAGCCGCACCACTTCGGGAATGATTTCCCCGGCTTTGCGCACTACGGCGGTGTCACCAATATGCAAATCCAGTTCTTGAAGGCGATCGCCATTGTGGAGGGTCGCCCGTGCCACTGTCGTCCCGGCTAGCTGCACCGGTTCTAGCTCGGCGACGGGGGTGACAGCGCCCGTGCGTCCGACCTGCACCGACACGTTGAGAATGCGGGTGGGCACCTCTTCTGCCGGGTATTTGAGGGCGATCGCCCAGCGGGGAAACTTTTGGGTGAAGCCAAGCTGGCGCTGCAGGTCAAAGTCGTTGAGCTTGACGACCACGCCGTCGGTCAAATACGGCAGAGTGCGCCGCGCGGTTGACCAGCGATCGTAAAAGGCGGCGACATCATCGGCGGTCTGGCAGCGCTGACAGTTGGGATTGACCTTAAACCCCCAAGCCTGCAGCTGGTTCAAGGATTCCTCTTGAGTAGTCGGCTGAGCGGTTTCACCCGGTTGGCCAGCCGCCTGGGCCGCGTTAGGAATGATCAAGGTGTAGGCAAAAAAGTCCAGGCGGCGATCGGCAACGATGCGCGAATCGAGCTGTCGTAGAGTGCCCGCTGCCGCGTTGCGTGGATTGGCGAACAAGGCGACACCCTCGGCGGCCCGTGCTTGATTAATGCGCTCAAATTCAGCCAGCGGCAAAAAGGCCTCGCCCCGTACCTCAACCCGTTCCGGTGGCGAATTTGTCTGCAATCGCAGCGGAATTGACCGAATCGTTTTGACGTTTTGGGTAATGCCTTCGCCGGTGGTGCCATCGCCCCGCGTGAGACCTCGCACCAGCAGCCCGTTTTCGTAGGTGAGGGCCAGAGCGGAGCCGTCAATTTTGAGTTCTGCAACGGCGGGCTGCTCGCCCACGTCGGGCACTAGGCGCTGCCACTTATCTTGCCAGGCGCGATATTCTTCGACGCCAAAGGCATTTTCCAAACTGTAGAGGGGAATGTTGTGGCGAACGGAATTGAACTGCTGGGCCGGTCGCTCGCCGACGCGTTGGGTCGGGCTGTCGGGGGTAACAAGGTCGGGATGCTGCGCTTCGAGCTGTTGCAGTTGGCGATAGAGGCGATCGTACACCTCGTCTTCCATCGTGGGTTGATCGAGCACGTAGTAGGCATAGCTAGCGGTTTGGAGCTGTTCGCGTAGCTGCTCAACCTGTTGTTTGATTGCGTTGCCCATGTCTTTACTCAGTCTGGTCGCCAGCCCATAGTTTACCGTTACGATTCCGGTAAGTGGGGTTGCGAGTCCATCGTTGGTGGCATAGTTCGTTAGCGGGGCGGTCATTTCAGCTTTTCAGTGATCGGACTCCCGAGGCAATCTTGTCAATGCAGGGGAGCTGAGGAGCAGGTGCGCCAGATTTGTCGTCTTGTTTCAGAGGATGGGCGTAGCAGAAGTCGGAATGAAGCAGTCGAAAGTCAGAATTGAAAAGCCTATTTGATGGTGATTTCAGACATTTGAGGCAATCTAATCAAACTGCGGCTTGCTATAGCGTCCCGATCTCCGGGATTTTGCCCTGCCACCCCTGACCGAAAACGGTTCTGTGCTGGAGCTGTGATCTAAGCGTCGAGTCCTAAGTGCTGCGAGAGTTGAGCCGAGATCGCCGCTGCGGCTCCGGGTGGTCCTAAGCGCCGCTGTCCGTTTTGGCGAATGGTGGCGAGGCGATCACCGTCGCTGAGCACAGCGGCCATTGTGGCTCCCATCAGCATCGGCGAATCGACCAAAATGACCGAAGGCCCTAGCAGCTGTGTCTGCAATTGGGCAAATGTGGGATTGAACTGCGGCCCTTCACCCGGAATGGTGAAGGCGGGTTTGCCCAAGCCCACAAACTGTTCGGTGGCGGTTCCAGCGAGCGCGATCGCAGCATCCGCTAAGTGTAAGCAATCGGCATAGGCGGTTTGGGTCAGGGTCAGTCGTCCGTTGGCTTTGTGAAAATCTGTTCCCGCGTCGGAATCAGATTGCCAACCGGTGGCGTGTAGTGGCTGACGCAGCTCGGCTAAGTCGAGGGCAGGGGCGATCGCCCCTAACAACTGGATGGATTGGGGCGTGTATTGCTGCAGCACCGTTTCCACAGTGCTCAGAATGATCTCCCAATTGGCATAGGCTTCTGGGGCGCGGGATCCCGGCAGCAGACAGATTGTGAGTGCTGCCGCATCAGTGGACGGGAGGGCTAGCTCAGCAGTCGGTGTCAGGCCATCCATCATGGGGTTACCGGCCATGACTCGCGTCAGGCCCAACTGCTGCAGCTCTGAGCGAGTCAACTCATCGCGCACCACAGCCAACCGACAGCGATCGCGACTCATCAGCCACCGTTCCCAGGGCAAATAGGTTGAGCCTGCCCAGCCTGAATACCAGGGCAGACCGGGCAGTGGTCCCTGTTCATCTTTGAGATAGTAGGCCGACTTCGCGGTGCCGACTACGGCATAGGGCAGGCCGCTCCACCAGGCAAAGGTGGCGGGTACGATATCGCCGACAGCCAACACGGTGCCGCCGTCTTGCGCCCAGGATTTCAAGGCTTTGAGCTGAGCCAGGGTCAGGCTGATCAGCCCGCCTTTGAGATCACGGGCCAACTGGCGGCTATCCATATAAATAAAGCCCCCCGATGGCAGCGCCTTAGTCGCCGCAATCAGGTTTACTCCCATTTTTTGAAAGGCGGTACCTTCGCCGACCACCGGCAGGGCCGCCAGTTCTACCTCGGGATGGTGCGATCGCAGCTCGGTGAGAATACGTCGAGCGATCGCGTCTTCCCCATGGCCATTGCTAATGCACAGCAGTCGAGCCGTCATGATGAAAAAAGACTGAGGTGGGCAAGCCGCATAAGGCGTTTCATGACTGTTCTAGTACTCCACGGCAGCAGTAAGATGACCATTCCAGTTTCTCTGCCCCCTTGCCTCAAGGAACCCTAGCTATCGGCAATGGTTGGGAAATCACGCCGCAGTCTACTAGAGAGTTTTTTCCCCCGTTTCTAAGGGATGGCAGGTGCTGTCAACATGCCATCTGATGTTCAGGGACGGTATCAGTCTAAAACGGGACGGGACAGTTGAAGTCCATCGGCTGTCCCGTCGTGGGAGGGACAAATTTGATCGACCTGGCGTGGAGCTGTAGCCGCTCTGATTGTGCTTTCGCTCCGTATAGCGTGTCGCCCACAATGGGGGCGTTGAGTCCCTGCGGGTGGGCAGCATGAACTCGCAGCTGATGGGTGCGGCCACTATGGGGCACAAAGCAGAGTCGGGGTCGAGCGCCGGGCGTCAGCACTCGAAATTCCGTAAGGCTGGGCTTGCCTCGCTGAAACTCGACACAAGTCTTGGGGCGATCGCTCGGGTCGCGCCATAGCGGCAGCTCAACCGTTCCCTGTGACTGGCTAACGGGCTGACTGAGAATGGCCTCGTAGACTTTTTTGACCTGACGCTGAGCAAATTGCTCGCTGAGATGACGATGGGCAGCGGCGGTTTTGGCCAGCAACAGCAGACCAGAGGTGCCTTTGTCGAGTCGATGGGGTGCGGTGAGTGGCCGGTCTAACTGGCAGCGCAACCGACTGAGCACGCTATCTTGCTGATCACCAGTGCGTCCTGGCACGGCTAGCAGCCCTGACGGTTTGTTGACCACCAGCAGCGCGTCATCCTCATACAGCCGGGCGATCGCAGCGTCCGCTAGCTGTTCTGAAGTGGGGGACGAGTCTAACCCCGACAGCAAAAAGCCCATAATCGGCTGACAGCGATCGCGGCAGGGGCCGTAAAACTGGCCTGCTTGCTTATCGCCGCTGTCTACCCCCCACCAAAACTCGGCCAGGGCCAGGGGGGGGAGGTGATGGCTGGCGGCGTAGTGCAAAAGCTTGGGAGCGGCACAATCGCCGGTGCCCGTGGGCAGCCCCGTCGGCCAGAGATGGCTCAGGCTGCTAGTGGCTCCCGCAAAGTTGGTCAGCGAATAGGCGGCGTGCATTTGGGCCTGCAGCTCTTGGGACAGGGCTTTACGTTCTTGTTTCAGCGTGCGGATGCGGGCATCGGCTTGGGTGATCGCGGTCCGTAGGGGCTGCAATGCGGCCTCACGATCGCGCTTCAACCGACGGCGTTCGCCGCCCTCTTGCTGACTTTGTTTAACCAAATCGGCTAAGGCTAGAGCGGTGGCCTCTGGAGACAGCGTGGCGTTAGCGGTCAGAGCTTGGCGTTGGCGATCGCGGGCCTGTTTGCGCTGGCGATGGTGACTGGATAACGTCTGGAGTCGTTCGGCGTAGCGCTGGGCCAAAGCTGCCAATTCAGTCCGCTGGGGCAGGTGCTGCAGCGTCAGAATCTCCGTCTTCAGCGCCTCCAAGCGGCGCAGCGTCAGCTGTTCTGACAGCGATACCTGGGTTCGTCCTGGAATTGGCGGTACCCAACCAGTTCGCTCGCTGCTGCCCCCCAGCAATCCAGAAAAAGCCTTAAGCACAGCCAACTCTCCGGTTGGGGCGGTGACCAGCAAGACGCCGTACATTTTGCCCTCGGGTGACGGGGGAACTTCTGTAAATTGCCGCATCAGTCCCCGAGCGATCGCCTCCACAAATGCGGTGCGCGGCAGTCTTAGCAACGCCTGCGTTTGCGGACAGACTCCTTCATACCAGCCGGTGACGAGAGAGTTTGGCGGCAGGCGATCGCTGATGCCAAAGTCGGCGAGAGAATGCAGCAGGCCCATGGTGTCCTACAGCAAATTGGGCACGTAGGCGGTAAACAGTCCCGTGTCGCCTTTCGCAACGGTGATCACCGTTTTGACCCCACCGCGACGGGTGAAGTCACCAATGACGCGCAACCCGACGGGAGCCAGCTCATTCCACAGGCGATCGGCAATTTCGTTGGTGACCATTTCGTGGCTGATGCGGCGATTGCGATAGGTGTTGATGTAAAGCTTAAAGGCTTTCAGTTCGACCACCCAATCACGGGGCTGATAGTCCAACACGATGGTGCCAAAGTCGGGGTAGCCAGAGCGAGGACAAAGCGCCGTGTATTCTGGGTGCTCGATGTGAATGGTGTAATCGTTGTTGCTGTGGTTGGGCCATTTTTCGAGCGGCTCGATCGCGGCCTGACGGATGGCCTGGTCGCCATACTGTTGCTCATTAACAGGGGAGACCGGCTCTTGGCTCGCTGCAGAACCCAGGGATGGAATCAGGGTAGTCATCGTGACGTTTGCAGGTAGGGTGCACGTCTAGCCAGATTGATGTCTCTAACCAGACTGATACATCTTAAGCAAGCGGGCCGGCAATTTGACAGTGTAATGCCACGATGCCTGATGCCAATGCTCACTGTTCGGACGCGCAATGCCAGCTTGGCCCTGCAGGGGAGCCCAGGGGCCGGGGGGCACATTTGTCATCGGGTTTCAGAGAATCGGTATTAAGGAGATTTTCAGTAAAGACGATACCCGTAGGGGCGGGTTTTGTGAATGCTTGATTGCGATGGCATCAAGGTTTCTAGCTAAACCTGCCTTGACAGTACCGGTATGTTCTTGCTCGGAAATCTCCTAAGGTGCCGCATCCTTAATACAGGCCAGAAACTTTGAGCCCTGGTCTATAGCAAGCCGTAGTTTGATCAGGTTCCCTCAAATACCTGAAATCACGATTACCTGAAATCACGATCAAATAGGCTTTGCAATTCTGACTGCCGACTGCTTCATGCCGACTTCTGCCATCGTCGTGCCCACATCAATTATGAGCTCGAAACACGGACTTTGCCAGCCGTACAGCCTCTCAATGATGGCCGCCCCTAGCGATCTCGCTCTTCCAGTTGGGCCAGCACGCGATCGCGAAATTCGGGGTCAGTATTGGCTAACCCCAAGCGCTGAAAATAATCTTGCTGGGTCAAGCCTGAGGCTTTAATCAGGTCGATGGCATCCGTTTCGACCGTGCGCTCCAATTGCAGGGATTCGGCCTCGGTCTCTGCCCTTTGCAGGTCTTGGCCGCGCTCGTCAATCAGCTGGGTCACACTCAGGTAAGCCGAGACGAACTGATCCACCTTTTCGGCTGGAATATCGATGGCACTGATGGCGGGTGTTGCAGTGGCCGGTTCTGACAGGGGGACGGGCGCTGCGTCCGCGATCGCCGGTAGACTCGCCGTGAGACACAGACAGCTACAAAGTAAGAGCCCTAACCCCGTTTTAAGTAGATGCTTGAAACCATTGATGCTTGGCATAGTGGTGAATGAAAAAATATGGGGCCTTGCATCCCCAGGATGTTCGATGTGCTCCAGTCGCTGAGACCGCTGAGCTGGAAACAGGGCTGAAATCGGCTAGATGCGATTAGTTTTCCGGACTTTTGGACAGCTGTAAGTAATAGCGAGGGTTGACCGGTTGGCCATTGTGGTGCACTTCGTAATGCAGGTGCGGCCCCGAAGAGCGCCCGGTGTTGCCTAACGCGCCGATCAAATCACCCCGATTGACGCGATCGCCGACCTTGACATCCAATTTTGACAGGTGCGCATACAGCGTTTCATAGCCATAGCCGTGGTCGATGACGACATGGTTACCGTAGCCGCCAGAGCGTTCCGACTTCATGACCAGGCCTTGGGCCGTCGCATAGACCGGCGTGCCAATTGCGCCCCGAAAGTCAATGCCGCTGTGCATTTCATAGCGCCTGCCGCCAAACGGATTGCGTCGCAGACCAAATTCTGAGGAAACGTCTAATTCCTGCTTCAAGGGTTTGGCGTTGGGCAACGAGGCGGCCCGCGCCTGCTCTTCTGCGAGGGTACTTTCCAGCGCCGGGCAGACTTGTCCCTCTAACTCCGAGTCGATTTGGGGGAGCCGTGACTGCGCCAGGCTAAACAGCGCTTCGGCTTTCACACTACTGCTCACACCGCCCTGCGATGACTCCACCTCAGTCGTTGATGGGGGCGTACCGTCGGCGGCTAATCCCGCCCGCTGGCGTAGATTTTCGACTTCGGAGTCGAGGGTTTCTAACTCCACCAACACCTCGTTGGCCGTTTCGGTCAGATTTTCGTTGCGCTCGGCGAGCTGTTCGTTATGCCCCACGAGCTTAGTCACCCAAACGATGGGCAAGGCTGTTAAAACGAGCCCTAATATTAAAATCGGTAAGGGCCGCAGCGTAATCGCAACGGGCGTTTCACCAGTTCGGGTAATCAAGATGGTGTAGGGCTTTGGCAATCGAAAACGCATGTTTGCTTCCAGGGAACTAACCGAGAATCTAGGGAATCAACCGAAAATCTTAAGATTCTCACTAGATTTAACCCAAGGATTATACGGGGATCAGCGTCAACAGGCAATTTTTCGCCGTGATTGGGGCAAGCTGGGTGGATCGCGATCGCCCCCTTTCCTGGGCACATCCTTTAAGCTGTGATAGAGATGCGACGTTTGACACTCCATGCATGTAACTTGGCTCGACAACAACAGCTGGCTTTGGGAAATCGCTGATCAGCGCATTTTGGTTGATCCCTGGCTGGTGGGTTCCTTAATGTTTGGCAATGCCAGTTGGCTGTTCAAAGGGAAAAAAACAAATCCGCGCCCCTTGCCCGATGCGATTGATGTCATCTTGCTGACCCAGGGCCTTGAAGATCACGCCCATCCGGAAACATTGCGGGCGCTGGACAAAACGATCCCGGTCATCGGGTCGCCCAACGCCATTAAAGTGGTGCGCGAGTTGGGCTTCACCGAGACGACGGTGCTAGCGCATGGACAGGAGAAGACCCTAGCGGGCGTCACCATCAAGGCCGTGCCGGGAGCGCCCATTGGCCCCACCCTGTTAGAAAATGGCTATGTCGTCACCGAAGCCGCCACCGGTCTCAAGCTGTTTTATGAGCCCCACGGCTATCACCAAGCTGATCTCAAAGCCGAAGCGCCCATTGACGTGGTGATCACGCCGATGATGACGTTGGCCTTACCCTTAGTCGGGCCGATCATCCGGGGGAGCAAAAGCGCCGCCGAACTGGCAGACTGGCTGCAGCCGCAGATTATGCTGCCGACGACCGATGCCCAAGAGACGGCCTATGAAGGGTTGCTGGTCTCTGTGCTCAAGGCATCGGGGGGCGCTCAGCAGGTGCGCGATCAGTTCGCCGCAGCGGGTCAGCCAATTCAAGTTTTAGATCCGCCGGTGGGCGATCGCTTAGAACTGCCCCTGACCCCCCGACCGGTGGCGGCGGAAGTCTGACGACCGACCGCCGGCATCATTGACACCCTAAGGATTCGCGAGTCTCGACGCCGGTGACGGGATTGGTGCCACTGGCGATCGCGCATAAATCGCGAACCTGAGCGCGATCGAGCATCGCGCCCGAAAAGTCTGCGCCGGTAATATCGATATCTTCAAAGGTGGAGCGCAGCATGATGGTATCGACCAAAATGGCATCGCTCAGGTCGGCCCGCGAAAAATCCGTCATGTCCAACATGCCGGTTGAAAAATCGACGCCGTGAAAGTTGGTGGCTCGGGCCACAGAGGCGCTGAAAATTGCCCCTCGGGCGTCGGCCCCGGTGAAATCTGCTTCTGACAGGTTGGCGTTTGAAAACTCCGCTGCGCGAATTTCCCAGCCGCGAAAGTCCCGGCCCCGCAGCTCTGCATTGCTAAATGAGAGCGGCAGCGGATATTGGTTGGCTTGAGCCCATACGGGCGTCGGCATCATCACCAGCAGCAGCGCCACTCCCACTAAACTTAAGAGCAAACGCTTCAGTACGGTCATAGCTCTCTCTGAATAAATCGCTTCTGCTCTTCATGCTACCGAGATTCGGCTTCAGATTGAAATATTCCTAACCACAATGAATCGCCATCAGCCGCTACCATAGGTGCTTCCGTAATATTTTGTGTGGACTAGATTCACACTGTAAGGAGGCCGGTAGGTGCTCCCGCCGACCGAGTAACGCCACCGCCGCCGCTCATCAACGTGTCAACCAAGAGTGATCACAGCACTATGCAAATCGGGCTACCCAAAGAGATTAAAGACCAAGAATTTCGCGTGGGGCTTACCCCTGCCAGTGTCAAAGCCCTGTGCAGTCAAGGTCATGAGGTATTTGTGGAAAAAGGAGCCGGATTGGGGGCAGGCTTCACCGATGCCGATTACGAGACCGTGGGGGCCTCGCTGGTGGCGGATGGCGCAGCGGCCTGGTCAAAAGCCCTAGTGGTCAAGGTCAAAGAGCCGCAACCGTCCGAATATCAGTACTTTCGTAAAGATCTGCTGCTGTTTACCTACCTCCACTTGGCCGCTGAGCGAGCGTTAACGGCGGCGTTGATCGACAGTCACATCAGCGCGATCGCCTATGAAACCGTGATGACCGCTGACGGCAGGCTGCCGCTGTTAACTCCCATGAGCATCATTGCCGGACGGCTGTCGGTGCAGTTTGGCGCGCGCTATCTCGAAAAGCAGCAGGGCGGGCGCGGCGTTCTATTGGGCGGTGTACCAGGGGTGCAGCCGGGACGGGTCACCATCTTGGGTGGTGGCATTGTCGGCACCGAAGCGGCCCGTATTGCCGTGGGCATGGGGGCACAGGTGCAAATTCTCGACATCAGCGTCGATCGCCTCTCGTATTTGGAAACGCTGTTTGGCTCGCGTGTTGAACTGCTGTATAGCACGGCGGCGCAAATTGAGCGGGTGGTGCCGCAAGCCGATTTGCTGATTGGGGCGGTGCTCGTACCGGGTCGCAAAGCCCCCACCTTGGTGAACAAAGACCTGGTGGCGCAAATGCATCCCGGCTCGGTGATTATCGACGTCGCGGTGGATCAAGGCGGCTGTATCGAAACGCTGCGTCCCACCTCTCACACCAGCCCCACCTATGTCGAAACGGGTGTTGTCCATTTTGGTGTGCCGAATATGCCGGGAGCCGCCCCCTGGACGGCCACCCAAGCCCTTAACAACAGCACGTTGCCCTACGTCATGAAGCTGGCTAATCATGGCTTAGCGGCGCTCAAGGATGATCCCGCTCTAGCTCAAGGACTCAATGTGGCCGCTGGCGCGATCGTTCATCCTGCCGTTCAAGACGTTTTTCCTGAGTGGGGCACGGCGGAATTATCTAGCGTGGTGTAGGGATAATTCCCGAGTAGACTGTGGCCTGATTTCACCCCCTATGCCGATGGCTAGGCAGGGGGGCAGGGGGGCAAAGAAATTGGCAGGGTAGTGTCACTGCTTGCCGTAGAGAACTATGCCAAAAAGATGCATGAGGGCATTATCGCGATCGCTCCATCCCTATCGCAAGCGGTACTTTGATTAAGCCACGCAGGATGGCTGAAATGGCTATTTGATCAACCGGGCAATTCCTTAGGGCTTGCCCTTCCTGAAGGGTATTTCGACTTCTACATTCCGACTTCCGACTTCCAAATTCCGACATCGCCGCATTCCATCCTCTGCATTCGGAATGCGGCGATGTTCAACCACCCGGTCAAAGCTGGCTGAGTTCCACAATGTTGCCGTCGGCATCTTGGGTAAATAGAGCTGCTCGCCCCGACGCGCTGAGCTGAACGGGATACTGATGGTCAATCAGGCGAGTTTTGATAAATTCCAGATCATCGACCTGAAAGGCGATGTGGGGATTGCGGCCCCATTTATCGGGACGCTGACAAGGTGCTTGCCACCCGTCGTTTTGGATCAGGTGAATTTGAAAGTCACCCACTTGAAACCACAGTCCAGGGAACGTGAGCGATCGCGATGCCGATTCCAGTCCGAGAATCTCGCCATAAAATACCGCTGCCTTCTCAAGATCGGTGACGAGTAGCGCCACATGCAGCGATCGCACAATAGCTGTCATAGCAGTTTTCCCAACAGGTATGGCCCTAGCTTAGAGGCTCGGCCAGCGGAACAGTAGGGATTGGGCACTGCCAAACCCCTACGACCGGTACGCTATGGGCTCAGCAACTGCCTTAGTTGACCGCAATCGTGGCGAGCTGAGCCCCTTGATAGTAGTGGCCTAAAATTTGCTGATAGTTGTAGCCCTGAGTCGCCATATTGTGAGCGCCCCACTGGCTCATACCAATGCCGTGACCGTAGCCCCGCCCCGTCACCTGCACCGTATCGCCTGAAATCGCAATGGAAAACAGCGTGCTTCTGAGACTCAAGGCACTTCTGAGATCGCTGCCGGTCATTACCCGCGCCCCGCGATCGCCCTCCACCCGGATTTCGCGCACTCGGCCCCGAGGCGTGGTGCTTTGGTGGGTGGCACTAAAGATGCGGCCCACGGCAGGCATCAACTGGCTCAGCTCATCCACCGATAAAGACTGGGTCCATTGAAAGACGGGCGCTCCGGCATCGGAGTCCTGCACCCCGCGCTGATAGGTCTCTGCTTGGCGCCAAACGTCTTCCACTTTTTCGGCGTGGCCCCCAGAAGCCGAATGGAAGACCGCCTCAATCACCTGACCGTTGTAGGTGAGCACCTGGTTGCGAGTGGCGTCCACCGCGGCGTGAGTACTCGGCGCGTCGGCCTCTAGCCCTTTATAAACCTGCCAGCTGGTGGTGGTGCCCACGTCGTAGTGGGGGGTGCGGGCGCGCTGCCGCCGATACAACACATAGGAACGCGCCGCCACCGCCTGCGATTTCAGCGCTTCAACCGGCCAA
>JBHJJI010000306.1:0-3095 GCA_050042805.1 Leptolyngbyaceae cyanobacterium | reverse complement strand
CCGAGGCCAGAGCCTGGCCCATCCAGATCTCGGTGTCCCCGCGATTGGCGGCGGCGGTTGCGCCCAGCGTCGTCGGTTTACCCTCAGCAACTCAGCCAAATTGTTCGAGCACGGCCATGATGCTGACAAACTCTTGCCAATATCGATCGCTGGAGTTTGCCAGCGATAGTTGGCGGTCCCGCAGTTCTTCCTCTAAGCGCTGAATGCGGCGAAACTGCTTCAGGAGTTTTTTGGGATTGCCGTAATCGCGCGCGGGGTGAATCTCGATCAACGCTTAGACCGAGCGGGTGCGTTCCAGCTGATCTTTGACTTCGGGGGCGATTTCTTCGAGCGGCGGCGGCTGGGGTATTTGTATCGCCGTCGCTGCGGTCATATCGGTGCCTTTGCGGTGCTGGCCCGGTTTGTGGGGCATGTCGGCCGGCGGCACCAGGTGATCCACATCGGCAATGCGGGTGTATTCGGCATGGAGCCCGACCACATCACTGGTGGAGACGACGTACCAGCGGTTGTCTCGGGTTAAACAAATCAGATAGGGAAACTGGCCCGAGCCCGGTACTTTGCTGACCAATACTGCGGGCAAAGGCGCAGCTACCGGTACGTGCTTGCCTTTCAACGAAAGGGTCGTACCTGCGATCGCAAAGGCCAGAGCTGGTCCCATATCACCCTGCAAGACCTCCGCCGCCTGCTGCTGCAGGGTTTTGAGCAGACGCTTTTCTTCGCGTAGGCGCTCCCGCAGCTTTTCGTAATCGGCGAATACCGCTTCGTCAAAGGCTTCGACCTGGGCGCGGACGTGCTCAATCTCCGCTTCTAAGCTGGCAATCGCATCCTGCTGGGGGGCGAGGCGCAGGTTGGCTAGATATTGGCCAAAGCTGCGTTCAATCAGGGTGCGCGCTTCTTCCAGCGTGTGGCGCTGTAGCAGGTTAAGCACCATGCCATAGCTGGGGGTAAATTGGCTCACCAGGGGATCGGGGCCAACCGTGGCGAGATGAGCCGCTTCCTTAGCGCCTTCAAAGGGCGACTCCACGGTGACGACATGACCTAGCTCATCCATGCCGCGTCGCCCGGCCCGACCTGACATTTGCAAAAATTCCGACGCCATCAGCAGCCGGTGACCGCTATCCGTCCGCTTCGACAGGCTCGAAATCACCGTGGTGCGGGCGGGCATGTTGATGCCTGCTGCCAAGGTTTCCGTCGCAAACACGACCTTGATTAGCCCCAGCTGAAACAGTTCTTCCACCAGCCCTTTCCAGGCGGGCAAAATACCGGCGTGGTGCGCCGCAATGCCGCGATAGAGCGGTTCGACCTGTCCGGCCCGACCGGCATCAGGGTTCCAGCCTAAAAACTCGTCGATTTTTTCCTTGAGCAGCGCGGCTTCTTGTTCATTTACCAAGGAGACGTTGCCCATGCTCGTGACGGCACGATCGCAGCCCCGACGGCTAAAGATGAAGTAAATTGCGGGCAGCATCTGCCGATCTTGTAGCTGCCCAACGACAAACGGAATCGATAACCCCTCTCGTTTACCGCGCCGAGAAGCATCCTTGGGTCGCCGCTGTTTCAGCCGGGGATTGATTTTGCTTTGCTGCTCATCTAATAAGGGAAACAGGCCCTTGCTGTGGCAGTAGTGAAAGTTGAGTGGTACCGGGCGAAAGTCAGAATAAATCAGCTCCGTCGGGCCGTGCACCTGACACAGCCAGTCGGTTAGCTGATCGCCGTTTTCGACCGTAGCGGAGAGGCCTAAGATTTGAATCTCGGGCGGACAATACACAATCGACTCTTCCCAAACGGTGCCCCGCTGGCGATCGTTCATGTAGTGGCATTCATCCAGCACGACAGCTTCAACATCGACCAGCGAGGTACCCACTTCGCCGATGCGGGTGCCGTAGAGCATGTTGCGAAAGACTTCGGTGGTCATCACCACCACGGCGGCATCGCGGTTGATGGCGATGTCCCCCGTCAGCAATCCCACATTGTCAAACCCAAACTGCTCGCGAAAGTCACGCAGCTTTTGGTTCGAGAGGGCTTTGAGGGGGGTGGTGTAAAAAACTCGCCTGCCAGTGCTCAATGCCCGATGGATGGCATATTCCCCAATCAACGTTTTGCCAGAGCCCGTGGGGGCACAGACAACGACCGATTTGTCCTCGTTCAGCGCTTGAACAGCCTCTTTTTGGAAGGAATCAAGGGGAAAGGGAAAGAGCGTTTCCAGATTGAGCACTGGATTATTCACACAACTAAATAACTGGGTTCTATTTTAGTCGGTCTCAGGGAGAACGCCGGTCAGCTTGTAAAGATAGGCGTTTTGTCAAGATTCGCATCACTTGGCGGTCGTGGGGCGTGGGCAGCGGTGGCGACCAGGCCAAAACTTCGGCAAACCCTAACCGATGTTGGGTGGCGACAAAGTTATCGACGGCGATCGCGGTGCCCAACACAATGACGCGAATGCTGTCGTCGTTGGGTGCAGCGGGGACGGAAAAAGCTACGGGCTCAGAAGTTGACATGAATTGAATGGCAATAAAGGACGAGCGATCGCTGGGCTTAGTTTCGCACGCTAGCCGGACATTTGTCAATACCGAACTGAAAGAGTAGAGGGTGGGGGGTGGAGGGTAGAGGGCGCAGATTAAAGGAGTGGAGGGTAGAGGGAACAGGGTAGAGGGAACAGGGAACAGGGCGAGCTGTGTGACGGGAGTTTGAGGGGTGGCGGGGAGTGGGGGCTTTGGAATGTTGGCAATGGTTTAGGCAGGATGCAGTTGTTGCGGCGATCACGTGGAGGCTTGGCGCGTAAAAAATGGTCTAATCTCTTCCCACGTTGCCTCCCTCTACTCCCTACCCTGTCACTTATCCACAATCTTCTAACGAGACTGTATGGTTATGCCAATCCCTGGTCAGCGTCATTCTCAGGTAGTGGCTGAGGATCGGGAGCAAAGGCTGCCGTTTCTGCGACTAAGTCGAGATGTTTGGTGGTGGAGCGATCTGGTTCGTAGACGCCGTTTTCCCATTCACTAATAGTTTGGCGGCGTACCCCCAGCGTTTCGGCAAACTGCGACTGCGTCAGGTGCATATGTTTCCGCAATGCGCGAATGGCGGCCTGATCCCATTTG
>JBHJJI010000305.1:0-7242 GCA_050042805.1 Leptolyngbyaceae cyanobacterium | reverse complement strand
ACATTGCCATTCTGGGATGCCAGAAGGCGCAAAATCAGCGACGGTAGGGGCGGAAGAGAGGGTGACGGACGACGTCTCGGTGGGCTGAGCTGCCACGGGGGCCGGCGGTGGGGGGGCTGGGATTGAGAGGGTGGGAGTCAGCGGTGGGGGGGCCGTCTCGGGTACCGGATCGATCGCCACAGCGGGCACCCCGGCAGGCTGGGGCAGCATCTCCGCCGAAGAGGGCAGACTCCCTGACGGGTGTTGCCGCACCCAGCCCGGCACCGCGCCCTGAAAGGTGGGCAGTGATTGCAAGGCGGCCAGCGCTTCACGCGCGGTCTGAAAGCGATCGCCCACGACATCGAGCACCAGACGATCGAGCACAGCGCCCAGTTCTTCACTGACCGAACGATGCTGCTTTGCCAATACCTCGCGCCAGCGCCAGCGCCCGGCCATGTGGTCATATAAATTATCCGGTTTACGCCCGGTAAATAGGTGCAAACAGGTCGCCCCCAAGCTGTAGAGATCACTTGACTGATAGGCCTGCCCGCCTCGCAGCTGCTCAATCGGCGCATACCCCTCGGTGCCAATGCGGGTGCCGGGGCCGTCAGCCAGGGCTTCGCCAAAGCGCTTCGCAATGCCAAAATCAATCACAAACAACCGGCGATCGGTGTCACGGCGAATCAAGTTGGTGGGGGTAATATCGCGGTGAATGACGTTGTGCTGATGAATAAAGTCCAAAACGGGCAGCACATCGTTGAGCAAATCCCGAATGCCGATCTCGTCCAGCGGCCCATTTTCCACAATCTCTTGAATGAGCGTTTTGCCGTCGATGAATTGCTGCACTAAATACAGATACTGATCATGCTCGAAATAAGCCAGCAAAGCCGGAATCTGCACATGCTCGCCCAGATCATGCAGCCGGATGGCCTCTTGATTGAACAGATCAACCGCCTTGTGGAAGGATTTAGTGCCCTGGGTTTGGGGCGCAAATTGCTTGATCACGCAGGGGGCATTGAGGCGATCGCTATCTTGAGCTAAATAGGTGCGCCCAAAGCCGCCTCGGCCAATCAGCTTTTCGGGATAGTAGCGGCCCCGCAGCATTTTTACTAACGGCTTACCACAACTACGACAGTCCTTCGCGGTGTCGCGGTTATCAGGGTGGGAGCAATGGGGGTTTAGACAAGAAATCATTCAGCAGCTCAGTCCGGTAAGTCGCCGGCAAAATCGCACGCGTCGCTCATAGTCGGAGCCACCTCTCGCAGAGAAGAACGCAGAGGCTTGGTAACTCAACCAGCACTACGGGTCAGCAGTGACTCGAGAGGGTGAAGCCTAGACCGGGGTCGAAGCTCTCACTAGTCTAGAATTTTCCTCTACCATTGAAAACTAGAATTGACATCTTCAGCAGCACTGGGAAGTCGCCCCACTCAACTCAACGTTAAGCATAGTCCAGAATTTCTGAAGCCTTGCGCATTCGGTGAAATTCTCAAAATTTTCTCGCTCGATTTCATCCCCCACAAGCTCAGCCTGTCCGGGAATGGCTCAAAAATGGCATCCCTAATTGCCAGGTTTTAGCACTGCAACCCTGACGGCACAAGCTTCTAGCCTAAGGATATTATGTAAGCGCCGCGCCGTGCTCTGAGCTGGGTGATTAAAGGTCATCGAAGGGGTTCTAGCCTCCTGCCCTCGCCCGGACGATCGCCCGTGCCACCTAACCGCTTACCTCAGATCAGCCAGTTTTGGCATTGATTTTGCCATTGAGAATTCTGCAACTAGAAATAGACTCTTATCGTCCTTCGTTACATTTGGAAACCGAAAAAGGAGAGGGCCAAACCCTTGCGGTATGGTGATTAGCAGACACTTGCGAAATACATTTTTACACATCCTATGACGCTGGCTCAGCCCTCTCACAAAAAAGCCAAAGCCCTTCGTCCGGGGGCTCGCCGTCCGGCCAAAGAACTCTGTAGCGAATGTGGTCTCTGCGACACCTATTACATTCACTATGTCAAAGAAGCCTGCGCGTTTTTAAACCAACAGTTTCCGGAGCTAGAAGCGCAAACCCACGGACGCGATCGCGATCTGGATGATGAAAACGAGCAATATTTCGGCGTTCATCAAGACATGATGGCGGCACGCAAACAGCAGCCAATTGAGGGGGCTCAGTGGACGGGGATTGTCAGCACGATTGCCATTGAGATGCTGACCCAAGGTAAGGTCGAAGGCGTCGTCTGCGTGCAGAATACGAAAGAAGACCGGTTTCAACCCCAGCCGATCATTGCCACCACGCCGGCAGAAATCTTGGCGGCCAAGGTTAACAAACCCACCCTGTCCCCCAATCTGTCGGTGCTGGAACAGGTGGAACAGTCGGGCATGAAACGGCTGCTGGTGATTGGCGTCGGCTGCCAGATTCAGGCGCTGCGGGCGGTGGAAAAATCAATGGGGTTGGAGAAGCTGTACGTGCTGGGGACCCCCTGTGTGGATAATGTCACCCGGGCGGGACTGCAAAAGTTTTTGGATACCACCAGCCGTTCCCCCGAGACCGTCGTTCACTACGAATTCATGCAGGATTTTCGGGAGCACTTCAAACACGAAGACGGCTCAACCGAGACGGTGCCTTTCTTTGGTCTGAAAACCGATCAGCTGAAGGATGTCTTTGCCCCCTCTTGCATGAGCTGTTTTGACTATGTCAACGGCCTCGCCGATATCGTCGTCGGCTATATGGGAGCGCCGTTTGGCTGGCAGTGGATTACTGTACGCAACGATCGCGGCCAAGAGATGCTCGACTTGGTGATGGATCAACTCGATACTCAACCGGTGATGTCGGCAGGCGATCGCAAAGCGGCGGTACAGCAAAGCATTCCGGCTTATGACAAGGCTGTGACGCTGCCGATGTGGGCAGCCAAATTGATGGGGGTGGTGATTGAGCGCATCGGGCCAAAAGGTCTGGAATATGCCCGCTTCTCAATCGACTCTCACTTCACCCGCAACTATCTCTATACCAAGCGCCACTATCCTGAGAAGTTAGCGGCTCATGTGCCGGAATTTGCCAAGCGCATTGTGAGTCAGTACAAGCTGCCGGAGTAGCTGTCAGACGAGTGCTCCGTCAAGATAGTAGGCGGCGGTGTGATGTCCCCACCATTGCCAATGGCTAGGGACCAGTGGGGTAGAGCAACTGGCAGGGGGAGTCGGATTTCTACCGTGGAGTACTAGAGGAACGAACCAGGAGACTGTGGCATGCCTGGATAAAGGCCGTGAAGCAGTGACAAGGCTAAAAATGTCTTGGGTATGCGCTAGCGGAACTCGATAACCGATACCAGTGTTGGGTTTCAAACTGTTCCACCCAACCGACTGGAGCGACTTAGGCGATTTTCGAGAAAGAATATGCGGGTACTGTACGGGCGGGTTTAGCGAACACCTTAATTCCATCGATCCCAAGCATTCACAAAACTTGCTTCCACGGATATCGCTGTTATGGATTATGAGTGTCCCAGGCTTTAATCTTTGATTTCAGCCTTCATCCGCTCTAGCGTCACGTGCATTTGGTCAAACATCTGTTGGGGCGTCATGCCCGCTTGGCTGAGCTGAGTTTTGAGCTGCTCAACGGTCATCTTGGCCATGAAATCATCCGATAGCTCAAACCGCTTCATAAAAATGCGGTAGCGCTCCAGCACATCTTCCATTTGCTGGATGTAGAGCTTTTTGCCTTCGCGATCGAACTTGCCATAGCCACTGCCCATCTGCATCAGGTTCTGATAGTCCTGAAACAGTGACATGGCTTCTTGTTGAACAATTTCAGAATCAAAAATTCCCATTTCACCGAGTGCTTAATAATATATTCTGCTGAAAAAGAAACCGGTTACCGCAGTCATTTTAGAGAACAGCCTGTTGACGGAGCAAATCACAGAGAGAAACCATCAAGCCTTGATTCAAACCCTGGTTAACCTCCCTGGCTACCCTTTCACTTTAAAAGCGTCGCGATCGCGTCGCCAAGGCGAGATAACCCTACTTAGCCGCTCGATTACGCGTAAAAAAACTGAAGAAGCCGCCCTTTTGGGGCTGACTACGGCCATTATGCTGCCCGTTGCTTTTCGCTTTGGGGGAAACAATCTCAACTTGGAGCTGTTTGGCGTACTTTTGAGCAATGTGATTGTTGGGGTCAAGTTTTAGCGCCTGACGCACATGCACTTTGGCCATACCCACCATTTTTTGCATGAGGTAGGCTTGCCCCAGCATCGTGTGGTAATTACTGTTTTCGGGCTCAATGCGAACGGCATCTCGCAGCTCTTGCACCGCTTCTGGAAAACACTTGCTGGCAATGTAGGTTTTGGCGCGCACCACATGCCGCTGTGCATAGTCAACGGCAGGGGCTTCTTTATTCGCGCCATTGGCATTGGGTGACGGCGGCGTTGCCGCCGTCACCGTCGCGCCGTTGTTGACCGTGGCTGACGCGACTAATCCCGTGCGTTTTTCACGAATGACGGGGTCGCCCATTTTGCGACGCAGGTAAATCAGATTAAGCTCGGCGATCGCGGTCGTTTGAGCCACAAATGATTCGACCGAGGTATGTTGAGGTTCCGACAGCTCCGTCAACGCTCTTTCGTAAAAAACTTCGACCTCAGGTTCGTCGATCGCCAGCAGCTGTTTAGAAAAATTGGCTCGACTGGTGAGTTTTTTTTCTCGGTTCAGGCGACGCACTTTGAAGCGCAAGGTCGCTAAGGTTTCGGCCCGCCCCTTATCTTGCTTTAGACGTTGATAAGCCGGATTCACCAAACGGGTGAGAACCTGACTGGCAAATTGGCGAGCCTCTTCTTCAACCCCCATTTGCTGGTCAGGGTGCAAAAATTTAGCGATCTGTCGATAGCGCTTGGCGATGCGCTTTTCGTCAGCAGTAACGGCAACCCCCAATACCGCATAGGGATCAGAAAACTGTTTGAGCCAGTCGGGGGAAAAAACCGGTGGTGTCATGCAAGTCGAACAAAATGGGGGCAAACGGGGAAATCACAGGGGACAGATTTTTTTAGCCGTTCTAGAGCCGGGTGCTGCAAGGCCGTGAGCTGACACTAGACTAACGTTTTAATGGGGGTATCAGGGAATGAGCAGCGACCGGAGCCTCATCACTCGCCCCAGAGCTGTGAGGAATCGCCAGTCTAACAGCCATATTAATGAATAAACCACTGGGATGCCCTCGTATTTCAAGAGTCTTTGCACGGTGACGAGATCGCGATGCGGTTAATGACCTCCGTTTATGATGACGAGATGGGGCTTGAGTAAAACGAGAGTCTGATGGTTGAGCGGTCTAGACGTTAGGCTATGGGGTAGCCGAAACTCGCCCGCTCTGCTTTACCCTTTACTAGAGCCAGAGTCAGGCAACAGGATGGTTTGAGGTGCCTATGACGAGTCGTCAATCTGCATCGAGCCCGACGCCAAAAACGCCCCGAGAGCAATCGCAACAATGGCGCATTGCCGCTGCGCTGGCGTTTGCTGGGGCGCTCAGTCCTTTGCCGATCCCGATTACTGGGCTCCATAAGTTTTATCTGGGGCAGCCGATCTGGGGTGGGGTGTATCTGCTGCTGGGGTGGACGCAAATTCCGCGGATTGCCTGTGCGGTTGAGGCGGTTTGGTTGCTGTCGAAGTCGCGCCGGGGCGAATTGCCGGAGGCGGCGGGCGCGGCGGTGAGTGATGCGGGCGTCACGGCCTCGCAGCAAACACAGGCGATCGCAGCGGCGCTTAGAGAGTTGGAGCAGTTGCGCCAAGAGGGGCTACTCTCGGAGCAGGAGTTTGAACAAAAGCGGCGCAATTTGCTGGCAAAGCTAAACTAAGACTGATTTAGCGATGCGTTGAACAGGGCATGGCGAATAACTTTAGACCCTCCAAAGAGTCCTCTCGTCGACCCCTGCAGGGCTGGCTGCGGCAGTTTCACCCGGCGCGGGCGCGGCTGCAGCGTGACCCTTTGGCGCGGCTGGACAGCCTGGAGGAGGTAGCGATCGCGGCGGATTTGGGTATTGCCATTGATGTCAATCAGGCTACGATTGATGATTGGTTGCGGTTGCCGGGGTTGTCGATTCATCAAGCCCGGACTTTGGCCACGCTGAGTCAAAATGGCGTTGCTTTTTTGGGCTTAGACGATATCGCTGCGGCGTTGGGGGTTTCTAGCCGCTCTCTAGAGCCGCTGAGCCCCGTTCTGGCGTTTTGTTACTACGACCCGGAGAGTTTGGTTGCTGCTCAGCCGACGTCGCTCAACCAGGCAACGGTGGGGCAATTGATGGCGCTACCGGGTATGTCGGCACGGGTGGCTGAGCAAATCATTAACGAAAGGCGGCGATCGCCGTTTGTGAGCTGGAGCGACGCGCATCATCGACTCCGTCTATCAACGGAACAAACCAGTCAGTGGATGCATTATCTCAATGTCTGAAGCTTTTGGTCTGAGGCGGGTTCCGGGATTCGGAACCGCTCAAGCACTTCTGGTTCCTCTCCTTGCTTTTGGCGAAGCCTACCCGGAGGGTTTAGGAGAGGCTAGGTGAGGTCAAGCCACTGCCGCACCCAACCCACCACCGGCCCCAACGGAACCCCCAACGGACTCGCCGCTTGCCTTACTGGAGCAACTCGATCAGGACACAATACCTGCCGCTCAGCCTCCGGTGTGATCGGGTTTTGCAGATAGTCGCGGAGCTGGTCGCAGCTTTTAGCCAACAAATCATCCAAGTCAAAATTCCAAAGAATCACTGTCCCATCCAAACTGGCACTAGCAAGCGTTTCGCTATCCGGCGCAAAACTGACGCTCGAGACTCCACCGAAATGGCCGCTCAACGTTTGCAGTTCCTCGCCTTGAGGGCTCCACAGCTTCACCGTCCCATCCTCACTAGCACTGACAATTGTCTGGCTATCAGAAGTAAAACCCACACTCCAGACCTCAGCTAAATGGCCGCTCAGCGTTTGCAGTTCCTCGCCTTGAGGGCTCCACAGCTTCACCGTCCCATCCGCACTGGCACTGGCAATCGTTTGACCGTCGGGGGCAAAACTCACATCATGATCTGTACCGTCATGTCCTTCGAGGGTTTGTAAAACCTGTCCCTGAAGATTCCATAGCTTCACCGTCCCACTCTTATGAGTACTAGCAATCGTTTGACCGTCGGGGGCAAAACTCACACCATAGAACGCACTGTCATGTACTTCAAGTGTTTGAAACACCTGAACTTGTAGGTTCCATAGCTTGACTGTACCATACAAACTGGAACTGGCAATAGTAAGGCCATCAGGAGCAAA
>JBHJJI010000304.1:0-15611 GCA_050042805.1 Leptolyngbyaceae cyanobacterium | reverse complement strand
ACGCACCGGCATCTGCTTATCAACCGTGGCTAAGCTCAAAATCTCATTGAGCAATGCCGGATTTTGCTCATATAGTCGTCTGAACGTTTGAAATAGGTTCAAACTATTCTGGATATCCTCATCAGGAGAATCCATATTAGATAGAGCGTATTCACTCAAAGCTTTGGGATCAAACATGAGCTCCCGTCTTTTACTGCAATCAACAACCTGGAACAAGCAACACGCTGCAAGGCTTGAAAACTCTCCTGATATTCAATGAAGCAAGTTGAATTCCCTAATCAATCGGTGTTGCAACAGAAATTTTGTTCCTCATCGCGGTCACAAAATTCCTAATCTGCACCCACATCAGACGGGGGAGAAGCTTGCTTTAAACAGCGGAGATGCACTGAGTTTACCCATCAGACTAATCTGAATCGCAAGCCTTTGACAACAACCAAGAATTCCAAGCCGATGAGAAACCTCACTAGCGGTACACCCTATAGGCAAGACTTGAGAGCGCGATGATACCACCTCTCAAGGCTCGCTAATGGTTTCTCCTGTCGAGAGATAAATGATTGAAAGGTGCAAAACAATTGCTTTCAGACATCGCTGCGCTAACGCTGTACCTAGGCCCATAGCGTAACGCACCACGACCTCGCAACGGGTAGCATAACGCCATGACCTCACAACGATTTCAATTGATTCCCCCCTTGCTTTACAGAGGCTCTATGTTAATCAGCTTTGCTGCCCAACCCTGCCCAAAAATCGTCTTTTATGGAGATGTGATTTAAGCACACCCCCTCAAAGGTAAGTTGTCGCTAAAGGAACAGAGGGCGAGGAAGGGAATGGCCTCTGAATCTTGAATCATTTTTAGTTATCAGCGCAGGGGTTGATCTAGAACTGGGTCATGACGCAAGACTCCACCACCCCATTGAGAAGACCGTGATGCAGCTTGATTAGGTGAGCTGTCTGACTTATTGATCGGGCCTGAGACGTTAAGATAATTAACAGAAAAATTGAACCGTTGATTGAGGTTGGAATTTATGGCAACGCCCAACATCGAAATCTACACTTGGAGCCGCTGCCCTTTTTGTATTCGTGCAAAAGCCTTGCTCGATCAAAAAAGTGTCGACTACACCGAGTACTGTATCGATGGTGATGAAGACGCTAGAGATCAAATGGCAGAAAGAACCCATGGCAAGCGCTCTGTCCCCCAAATTTTTGTCGATGGGCAGTCTATCGGTGGCTGCGATGATCTCTATGGACTCGACCAACAGGGCAAGTTAGATCAGCTATTGATGACCGGACAGGTCTAGAAATTTCATCTAGTAGTGCCGCACCACTAAAAGCCTCCCCCTCAAGTGCCAGGCTGACCTGCTTTGAGGAGGAGGGAAGGTTGATCAATTAACTCAATGAGAACGTCGTCAGACAGCCTTTAAGCAGCCGATACCGCCCGATGACGGCTATTCTCCTGGTTGGTTTGGTGATTTTGCCGAGGTTGCAGCAACCCATACCCGCCGTGATTGCGCTCATAGGCAACGTTAATTTCGCCCGTCTCTGCATTTAAGAACATATAGAAGTCGTGGTCGACGAGTTCCAGCTGCTCTAAAGCGTCGTGAACAGTCATTGGCGGCATTGAGAAATACTTAGTTCTCACGACGGCCTCAGGCAGCACTGGAGCCTTGGTCAATACTTGGGAAACATCGACAGTGGGATCTTCAGTCGTGACCAATGCGTCATTAGGTTTCACAGATGAGGAATTGCGATTTTGTCGCTTTTCTTTGTATTTCCGCAGTTGACGAGTAATTTTATTGGCGACCAGATCAATGCTTGCGTATAGGTTTTCGCTGCTTTCTTCAGCTCTGACCACAGCACCGTTGATATAGAGTGTGACTTCAGCACTTTGCTTGGGCGTTATCCGAGCATTTTTAGCCACTGACAAGTTGACATCTACTTCATTAGTCAGGTGTTCGAAATGATGAACAGCTTTGGAAATTTTCTGGTCTACGTAACTGCGGATGGCATCTGTGATCTCAATGTTTTTACCTTGAATCACGAGCTTCATAGAGTCGCCTCCGTACGATATTCCTTACTGATTTCACCCTAACACCTTGTATTCTGGACGACAGTCGCCTTCAGAATCCTTTGCAACCGTTGATATTTCTTGATTGTCTTTTTTGAATTTTTCTCTCCATGAAGGATTGCTGATCTGCTATGAGTCGATTGAGCGAGGCTAATTTGCCCGCGATCGCCCCGCTGTCACCGTGTCTTTTGTACCGCTTGGGCCTGGTACCCTATGCCACCGCTTGGGCGTGGCAAAAAGACCTGCTCAAGGCGCTACGTCAAGAGCCGACTCGGCCCGACACCTTGCTCTTGCTGGAGCATCCGGCGGTGTACACCCTAGGGCAGGGGTCAGACGAAACCTTCCTCAAGTTCACTCCTCACCCTCAAATGCCGGCGGTGGTGAAGATTGAGCGCGGTGGTGAAGTCACTTACCACTGTCCGGGTCAGCTCGTGGGATACCCGATTCTCAACTTGCGGCGTCATCGCCCTGATCTGCATTGGTATTTGCGGCAGCTTGAGGAAGTGGTCATTCAAACGTTAGCGGTTTTCGATATCCCTGGAGAGCGGTTAGCAGGGCTGACGGGCGTTTGGGTTGAGGGGCACAAGGTGGCGGCCATTGGGATCAAGGTGAGCCGCTGGATCACCATGCATGGCTTTGCCCTCAACGTGAACCCCGATCTATCAGGCTTTCAGCACATCGTGCCCTGTGGCATTGAGGACAAGCCGGTGGGCAGTCTGGCGCAGTTTCGACCCGATTTAACCTGTGCTCAAGTTCAGGGAGTTTTAGAAAACGCGTTTACTGAGGTGTTTCACTGTCGGCTGCAGCTACAGACCTCGACACCGTTAGCTAGCGAGGGGGCATCCCCATTGTCAGAGCTCGGACTCCCAAGGCAATCTTGAAAAGGCAGGGGAACCCAAGGACATAGGGGTCAGATATTAAAATCTTGTGCCAGAGAATCAGGATAGTCTAATTGCCCCATCAAACATTATCTATTTGGGAGTAGATCTCATTGAAATTGACCTCACGCCGTCTCTCTGGCGCGACAAAACTGATGAGAAGTGCTTATTTGCAATGAACCGCTGAAGCCGGTCAAACAACCGTGATGTTAAGGCTTCATGTGACGCGTGGGGGCTCTGTCCTGAAATTCACGATCGCACGCTAAAGTATAAATGACTATGGGTGCTCAGTGCGGATGCAGGCTGCTAATGGGAAACGTGTAAATCGCAGTTTTGCGATCGCCCTCTAGCAATCAGCTTAAATCAATGACAAAAGAGGGTTGTGAAACCTTGGAACTTCAGCTGCGCTGACGTTAACCAAGCAGTTTCTGTTGAGCAGCTACCAAAACTTCTCATGGATGAAGGGTTTATCTCGCCAGACACCGATAACATCTTTTTGACATTAAGGCCGTCAGTATTGGGCACGACTGAACCAGAGTCGTTGTCGTTTCCCTATGGCACGGCCGAGCCTCAGAGCCAACCGACTGCCCTCTCCAAGGGCGGCAGGCAGCGAGCAGATCAAGGTATCCCGTTTATTGCGCGCACTCATCGAACTTCACCCAGTCTCGGGGTCAGCCATGCCAGCCCGATTGCCCCGCTGAGAGCCCGAGACAGTGCGGCCCTCGCCGAGATGTTTAACAGCGATTGTCTCCCAGATCTGACCTTAGACATTCATCGGTATTTGGCCCGTACCTACCCAGAGCCCTGTTGGGAAGATGAACCCTACGAATTTCTCAACGGGTATGTTTGACGATTCAGGCCGTACAAAAGCCTTCAGCCCAGCTCTGATGCGAGGCTGTGCCGACAGTTAAAACGGAATATCGTCGTAGTCGACTTCGGCTTCGGGCTTCGGCGCGGGTGCTGGTTGCGCGGCTGGAGCTGCTGGGGATGCAGTCGCAGCGGGTTGAGCAGCGGCGGTAGCACTGGTCACTTCTGGGGCTGCAGTCGGTTGAGGGATATTTAAATTGCTCAGGTCAGACATGCGATGCACGCGCTGAACGGTCATTTCCGCCTGCTTTTCTTTGAACCCTTCGGGGCGATCGACCGTATTGATGGACAGTCGCCCTTCGAGTAAAACGCGATCGCCGGTTTGATACTGCTCTTGAATTTCCTGTGCCAGATTGCCCCAGCCAATCACCTTGAGCCGTTGGGCAGCATCCTCAGCCCGGAGCCCCGGAAAAGCCACCGTCATTTCCGCGATCGCGGTTTGATTGTCTTGGGTATAGCGCAGTTGCGGAGCCGAAATGATTTCAGCCATTAACATGCAGTGATTCATGATGCCGTCTCCTGATAGGACTGATGAATACCTTGCTCTTGTTCAATAAAGGCTAAAACTCGCTGCCGATACTCGTTGAGTTTCTCATCAACCCAGTCTCGGTTTTCGCTATTGGCGTAGATGTGGACTAATGGTTCCCCAGCGTCTGGCAACACCAAAATCCAGCCATCAATCGTCGGATCGAGAATTTTGACACCGTCTACCAGCTCCAACTGTTCCGCTGGGTGAGTTTCGACTAAGTGACGCATTAACGCCCCCTTCGCCGTCCAGGGGCAACGCAGCGTTTGAGTGCGATGGGAAATGCGGGGCAGATCTGACCAAATGTGGCCTAGCGTATGCTCGTGAATCGTCAACATCTCAATCAGCTTAGCAATGCAGAACATCGCGTCAAAACCGGGGTGCATCTGCGGAAAGATGAAGCCCATATCGCTGCTGCCGCCCAGAACCACATTTTCATTTTCTTGACAAGCTTCCATCAGGGCAGTGGGATTGACCTTAGTGCGAATCACATTGCCATCGTGACGGCGCGCAATGTGCTCGATCGCCCCGGTGGCATGTACCGGCACCACCACCGTGCCCCGAGGATTCGCGGTGAGCACCATATGCGTAATGAGCGCGGTTAACAGTTCGCCCCGAATCGGTGTCCCGACCTCGTCCACCAGCACAAACTGTTCGCCGTTGGCGGAGACCTGAACGCCAAAGGTCGCCTGCAGGGCCTGCACGACTTGACCGAGTTGCCCCAACATCGCTTCGCGCTCGATCGCCGACACGGCATTCGGCCGGAGACTGGCGTTTAAAACCACCGCATCGCAATCAAATTTACCCAACAGAACCGGTAGCACCGCCCCCGAAACCGCGTAGGCGTAGTCAATCACCAGTTTTGAATTGCTGTTACGCACCGCTTCTACATTGAGATGCTCTTCAAACTTAGTGGAGTAAGCATCAATCACGCGGCTGGGATAGGTTACCAAGCCAATTTCATGAATCTGAGCCCGACGTAAGTCTTCCTTAAAATAAGCGCCCTCAATCTTTTTCTCTTTCCCCTTGGGAATGTCAATGCCAATCTCGTCAAAGAACTCGATCAGCAAATGGTCAGGGCGCTCGGGATGCAGTCGGATATGCACGCCGCCGTTGACCTGCAAGGAAGGCATCACCGCTCGCGCTAAGGGAATTGCCGTCGCCTCTAGGTTTTGAATGTTGATGCCGACCGACATCAAACCGGAGATCAATGCTCGGGACACCATGCGAGAAATGCTGCGCTGATCGCGCGAAACCGTCACATAGGAGCCCGCTTTGAGCGTCGAACCATAGGCCGCCCCTAATTTGACGGCAAACTCTGGCGTAATGTCGATATTGGCTAGGCCCGACACACCCCGCTGCCCAAACAGATTGCGCTGGGCCGTATTGCCCCAAATCAGGTTGATGTTCAAGATAGCTCCTGACTCGATTTGCTTATTGGGCCATACTCTCACCTTGGGGCTAATCTGAGCTTCTTCGCCTACCGTTGACAGCGCCCCAATGACTGCGCCTTCTAACACCTGGGCGCGTCGATCGACGCGGGCACCGCGAGAGATGACGCAGGCCTGTAGGTAAGCCTCTTCGCCAAGAATGGCACCATTCCAAACGATGGAGCGTTCAAGCTGAGCGTCGTTGCCAATGGTGACATTGTCGCCAACTAGCGTCCCCGCTTTCAGCTTCACCCGTGCCCCAATGCGACAGTTGTCACCAATCATCACCGGCGGCTCAATTTCGACCGTGGGATCAATTTCGGTGTTGGCACCGACCCAGAGTCCTGGTGAGCGCTCGGGGTAGTATTCCAGATCCATCTTGACTTTGCGATCGAGAATATCGTACTGCGCTTCTCGATAGGCATCGAGATGGCCCACATCACACCAATAGCCCTCGGCGACATAGCCATACATCGGTTCCCCTTTGGCCAGCAACAGGGGAAACAGATCTTTGGAGAAATCGGTTTCTTGATTGCTGGGCAGATAGTCCAGGACTTCTGGCTCCAGAATGTAAGTCCCCGTATTCACCGTGTCCGAAAAGATCTCGCTGGTTGAGGGTTTTTCCAGAAATCGCTGGATCCGATTATCGCGATCTGTGATCACGACGCCAAATTCGACCGGATTCGGCACGTGGGCCAGCACGAGGGTGGCCTTCGACCCTTTCGCTTTGTGAAAGCGCACGGCCTCTTGCAAATCAAAATCAGTGATGCCATCGCCACTAATCACCAAAAAGGTCTCATCCAGCAGTTCAGCAATATTTTTGACGCATCCCTCTGTGCCTAACTGCTGATCTTCTTCAACCGCATAGGTCATTTGCACGCCAAACTCACTACCATCTTGAAAATAGTCGCGCATGACATCGGGCAAGTAATAAAGCGTCGCGATGACTTCATCAACACCGTTTCGTTTGAGGAGATTGATGATGTGCTCGGCAATGGGGCGATTCAAAATCGGCACCATTGGCTTCGGCAGGTCACAGGTCAGGGGTCGTAAACGGGTTCCCGAACCGCCGGCCATTAGTACTGCACGCATGAGATTCTCCTCGTACTTAAAAAGGGCATATCGCTAAAGACTGAACGCAATGAGGTGGCGCATGACTAAGGCATTCACCGCATTGCGACTACCGCATCCCCAGGGATCAGCGGCAAAATTTGTCAGTATTTTCGAGCGTCGTTGGCTGACGTTACATCTACCGAATAGCATAGACGGGTTTGCGTCGCAGGCTGGGACACAACGGTTGACCCAAGGATGCGGACTCTCGAATGACGATTCTTCTTGGGGAAGCATTACAGGGGTGTCGCTGCTATTTTAAAGGGTAAGGGAGACAATAGAGGAAGCAGTAATGGCACCATTGATTGCATTGATTTTGGCGATCGTCTACGGGACTGGCGCTTGGCGCTTTTGGCAAGGGTTTCACCGAACGAACTTTAGCCAGGGCAAAGTTAACTTGACGCTACTGTGGCCGTTATATCTCGCGGCAAATAAGTCGTATCGCCAAAATTTCAACAAAGCGCTCAAGGGCTAGGGCCAGTCATCCTTTAAGCCATGTATGGCCGATCGCAGATCGATTACACACCCTAACGAACAGGGTGAGGCCGACCGGCTTGAGCCTTGCCTCACCGGGCTGGAGTTAATTGATGACGTGACCTAGGATGACAAGACGCTCTTAATATCGCGTCTTCACTATTCCTATGGTTTCTACTTCTTTGCCTGAACGCCTGGACACTGTGGCCGCCCGCTACGATCGCGAATATCGCGGTGAGACAGTCGAAGTGCCGGAGGCAGTCGAGGCGTTGCCCATCTTTCAAGACTGGGTGGCGGGACGGTTAACGTCACGCATTGCCTCACCGTTTTGGGAAATGGTGAAACCGAAAAAGCTGCAGCACTGCCTTGACTTAGGCTGTGGTGGCAGCTTTCTGTTTTATCCCTGGCGCGATTGGGACGCGCGATTTTATGGTCAAGATATCAGTCCGGCCATCTGTGAAATGGTCAACGCGCGCGGCTCGCAGCTCAATTCCAAACTCTACAAAGGCATGCGCCAGGCGGCCGCGCATCAACTGGATGCCTACGAGGTCGATCAGTTTGATCTGGCGATCGCCACGGGAGTCAGCTGCTATTACGAATGGGACTACTGGGACATCGTGCTGTCGGCGGTGAAAAAAGTGCTGAAGCCAGGAGCGTCGTTTGTGTTTGACGTGATTGACCCCGATCAGCCCCTGGCCGAAGACTGGGCCATTTTAGAGATGTACCTGGGCGCTGAAATCGAACTGGTGCCGATCTCGAAGTGGAAACAGCAGCTTAAGGCCACCGGACTCAAAATTCAAAAAGAACGCGAGGGTGAGCTGTTTCATCTCTTTAAGGTGACCTTTCCATGAGACGGCGGCTGTGGCTGAGTGGGGGCACCCAAGAAAGTCGCCAGATGGTCGCCCGACTGTCCGCCTTAGGCACCGACACGGCGGTCGTGCCAGGGGCACTCCTGATTACCGTGACGACGGAGGCCGCCCGATCGCTCTATCCGCCGGAGTGGACTGACCAGGTTTGGGTCGGTCAGTTAGCGCCTCCCCAAGCTGATGACTTTGTCCGTGACTATCAAATCGGGGCCATTTTAGATCTGTCTCATCCCTTTGCGGCGCAGATTTCTCGCCAGGCGATCGCCCTCGCCCAGCACCATCAGCTCCCCTACCTGCGCTACGAGCGAGCGGTGATCGAGTCCCCTCTGAAAACCTGGCGAGATCGGCGAGGGCGACCAGGCCGGGTTGAGCTAGCCCAATTCGCCGATTTGTGGCAAGCGGACTATTTGAGTCAAGAACGGACGTTACTAACCATCGGTTCGCGCTTACTCCCGCAATTTGCCTCTTGGCAGACCGAATGCGATCTGTTTGTCCGCATTTTGCCGTCGCCGCCCGCCCTGGCCGCAGCACTGGTGGCGGGGTTTGCCCCCGATCGCATCCTCGCCTTGCGCCCCCCCCTCAGCCCCGCGCTGGAAAAAGCGCTGTGGCAGCAGAGGCAAATCACCCAAGTCGTGACCAAAGCCTCGGGCACAGCCGGGGGGGAAGATCATAAACCGGCGATCGCCGCCGAGTTGGGGGTGCGCTTGATTCAAATTGCTCGACCGCAAGTGGACTATCCGCAGCAAACTGATCGTCTAGATACGGCACTGCAGTTTGCCATCCGCTACGCTACTCAATGGTGTGATGACTGGCGATCTCCTCCTCTGACTCGTGGCCTGACGCCGCTCCGTTCAACCCCATCTGACGGGTCAGCATAGCTGCCTCAAGTCGCCGAGGCGGTGGACAAAATGCGGGTTGCGAAACGCGGATTTTTACGCATCAGATTCGGGTGATCGCTTTTAATCAGGAGTGCTATGCTTAATCCCCAATAAGTTCACTTCAGGAAAAGTGAGCGATCGTAGCCGTGCTCCCGGAGCCCCATGACCGCACTGCCTATGCCATCCGGTTCATCTTCAAATACGTCTGGGCCAGAGGCTCGCCCCGAGGCTACCCCGGCATTCGCCATGAAAGAACTGGTGACCCGTCTGCAGCGGGAACAGTTCAAAATTCAAGATCTGCTGAGTTCCCTCGGCTTTGCTCTGCGCAGCCTCAATAACCTCAATCAGTTTTTAGAGCTGATCCCCATGATTGCTAGCCGCGTCACCGATGCGAGCGGTGGGGCCTTGGTGTTGTTTAAGCCCGATGGTCAAGTGCGCTTAGAGCGACTGCACTGCCAGAGCGATGATCATTGCCAAGAGGTCAAAATGGCGCTGGAGGCCGCGACGCGGCAGGTCACGGCCTCGTTTTCACCCTCGGGCAGCGCGATCGACATTGCCCGCACGGCCATGCTGTCCTTAGATCGCTATGTCCACCGCTACCTTGGGCCTGAATTTCAGGTGTTTGGCACGGCGATCATTGTCAAAAACGTCGAGCGCGGTCGGCTTTACGTCTTTAGCCGCGAAGTGGACTATGGCTGGACGGAAACCCGGCAAAAGCTGGTGCGTCTGGTGGCCGATCAAACCGCCGTCGCCATTGAAAACGAAGAACTGACCGTCGCCCTGCGCAACAAAGAGCGGATGGGCCGAGAGCTGGAAATTGGTGCGGAGATTCAACTGCAGCTGTTGCCGCGCACCTTTCCCACGATTGAGGGGGTCGATCTCGCGGCCCAATGCCAAACAGCGAACAAAGTGGGCGGCGACTATTACGACTTTATTCCTACCACCTACGATCAGATTCGCCATCCCGAAACGCGGCAGTCGGCCCTCTCGCCTTGGAGCTTTGCGGTCGGCGATGTGATGGGCAAAGGCGTGCCCGCTGGACTGATCATGACCATGCTGCGGGGCATGTTGCGGGCCGAGGTCTTGCACAGTTTCTCTGCCGCCAAGATTTTGCACCACCTCAACCACGTCATGCATACGGATCTGGAAAATTCCAGCCGCTTTGTGACGCTGTTTTATGGCGAATATGATCCCAAAACGCGCACCTTGGCCTATAGCAATGCCGCGCACAATCCGCCCTTGCTATGGCGTGCTGCCACCAATACCGTGACACGATTAGACACGGTGGGCATGCTGTTGGGGTTGGATATTGACACCCACTATTACGAAGAGCAAGTAGAGCTGCAGCCCGGCGATACCATTCTCTATTACACCGATGGCTTTACCGATGCGGCGAATCCGAAGGGCGAGCGTATGGACGAAGACAACTTGATTAACGCGCTCAAATGGTCGTGCCACAACCGCAACTCCGCTCAGGAAATTTTGGAATATCTGTTTGAGATGCTGCAGCGGTTTGTGGGCCGCGATCGCCACACCGACGACGACGTCACGCTCGTGGTGATGCGCATCAAGCCGGAACTGCAGCTCAACCTGTTTGACCAAACTGAGCCACGATCTTGAGGATCTCGTCTTATCCTCAATGATGCCGAGCGCATTCGCCTGGCCAAGTGCGCTGGTGCTGACAGCATCTGCGGCTATTGCGGGGTGTTGAGAGTCCAGTCACAGCTATAGCAGAATGCGGAATGAAGAAGTCGGAAGTCGGAATTGAAAAGCTTATCTGATGGTGATTTCAGGCTTTGGGTGTGACCTGATCAAACTGCGGCTTGCTATAGCTATGCAGTTCTGCCGCTAAAACAGCTTGATCCCAGCGTCGAACTCGTATCTTTTATCAGTGTTGACGGCTGACCCGCCCCAATTTTGCCGCTGTCGCCATAAGAAATACGTTTTTGAGACGTGGGTATGCTTCAATTCATACCATCAAGCTATGAGGCCCCCAATCATGACCTTGGAGTTACGACTGCTCAACATGACAGAATTTACGCAATCGGCAACAGTGGTGGACACAGTCGCCAGATTTCCTGAGCTGGCAACAGCCCCCCACCAAGGCACAGCCACGGTATTGGCGCAACAGTTTGACCAAGACGTAGTGGGCGATTTGGGTAACGCCCTGAATACCTTTGTGCAATCGGGCCAAATTTGGGCATTGCTGATCGGCTTTGTGTTGGGCTATCTGCTGCGCGGGATGACCACCTACAAGTAGGCGTGGCATTCTAAAAACGTTCGTATTGACGGAATAGGTATTTTTCTGGTGAGTTCTCCTGCCCCCAAAGCCTGGAGCCAGCGATTTGAGTCGGCTCTGCACCCGACGATCGCGGCTTTTAACGCGAGCATTGGTTTTGATATTGCGCTGATTGAGCACGACCTGATCGGGTCTGAGGCCCACGCCAAAATGCTGGCCAAGACCGGTATTATTTCTAGCGATGAGGCGGATCAGCTGGTCGCTGGCTTGACGCAAATTCGGCAGGAATATCAGCAAGGCCAGTTTGTGCCAACCATTGACGATGAAGACATTCATTTTGCGGTGGAGCATCGCCTGGTCGAAATCGTGGGAGCTGTGGGCAAAAAACTGCACACGGCCCGGTCTCGCAACGATCAGGTAGGTACTGATATCCGGCTCTACTTGCGTGAGCAGATCGATGTGATTCGTCAGCAGCTTAGAGCCTTTCAGCAGGCGCTGGTCGATCACGGCGATCGCCATCTGGAAACAGTGATCCCCGGCTACACGCACCTGCAGCGAGCCCAGCCGCTGAGCTTGGCACATCATCTCTTGGCCTATGTCGAAATGGCCCAGCGCGACTGGGAACGGCTAGGAGAGATTCGGCAGCGGGTCAACGTTTCCCCCCTCGGCTGCGGGGCGCTGGCGGGTACGCCCTTTCCCATTGACCGAGCCTACACAGCGGAATTGCTGGGTTTTGACGATATCTATCGCAACAGTTTAGATGGCGTCAGCGATCGCGACTTTGCGATCGAATTCACCGCCGCCGCCAGCCTCATCGGCGTTCACCTCTCGCGTCTGTCGGAAGAGGTCATTCTCTGGGCGTCCGCAGAGTTTGGCTTTATCAAACTCACCGACAGCTGCTCCACCGGCTCCAGCATCATGCCGCAAAAGAAAAACCCCGATGTGCCCGAGCTAGTGCGGGGTAAAACCGGGCGAGTATTCGGCCATCTGCAAAGTCTGCTGGTGATGATGAAAGGCTTGCCCATGGCCTACAACAAAGACCTGCAAGAAGATAAGGAGCCGCTGTTTGACACCGTTCAAACCGTACAGGGCTGTTTATCAGCCATGACGATTTTGCTGCAGGAAGGGCTGGAATTCCAGACCGAACATTTGGCCGTGGCAGTGACAACGGATTTTTCCAACGCCACCGATGTGGCAGATTATTTGGCCGCTCGCGGTGTCCCCTTTCGCGAGGCGTACAATCTGGTCGGACAGGTCGTGCGGCAGTGTTTGACCACGAACAAACTGCTCAAAGACCTGACGTTGGCGGAGTGGCAGCAGTTGCATCCGGCCTTTGAGGCGGACATTTACGCGGCGATCACGCCCCATCAGGTCGTCGCTGCCCGTAACAGCTTCGGCGGTACCGGGTTTGACCAAGTGCGGCAGGCGCTGAGCGCAGCCCGCCAACGCCTCGCGACCGAGTAGCGAGAACTTCAGGATCGGACTGGATTCCCCCCGGCAAAACCGCACCGCTCGCGGCACCGCTGACCCTCACTGGTAGCTCGTCAATGACGAATTCTCTCTGCATGATTGTGAAAGACGAGGCCGATAACCTGCCTCGGTGTCTTGCCAGCGTCAAAGACTACGTGGATGAAATGGTGGTGTTAGACACCGGCTCGCAGGATGCCACGATCGCGATCGCTCAAGAATTCGGAGCCCGAGTCGAGACTGCTGCATGGACTCAGGACTTTGCCGCCGCCCGCAATCAGTCACTCGCACTGGCGACCGGCGACTGGATTTTGGTGTTAGATGCCGATGAAACCCTCACCGAGTTGGGACAAGCTCTCCTAGAGCAGGTGCGAGCCGGAGCCGCCATTGGCGAGCAAGCACTGGCGTCGGTGGTGATGATCACCTGGTTACGTCACGAAGTGAACACCGATCAGTCCCCCTATTCTGAGGTATCGCGGCTGTTTCACAACCGAGCCGATCTGCGCTTTGAGCGCCCTTATCACGAAACGGTAGATGACAGTGTGGCGCGTCTGCAGCAGGCCGAGCCTCAGTGGCAGGTAGTGTTTTGGCCTGAGGTAGCGATGACCCACACCGGCTATGAAGCGGATGCGATCGCCCAGCGGGATAAATTTCAGCGGGCGCAAACCATCATGGCCGCTTACCTGGCCGAGCATCCCCACGATGCCTATATCTGCAACAAGCTAGGTGCCCTCTATGGCAGCGCGGGCGACTGGCAAACAGGG
This sequence comes from Leptolyngbyaceae cyanobacterium, assembly GCA_050042805.1. GTDB lineage: Bacteria > Cyanobacteriota > Cyanobacteriia > Phormidesmidales > Phormidesmidaceae > Halomicronema. The sequence continues at coordinate 2,050 of JBHJJI010000304.1, read as the reverse complement.
CGATCGCTGCTAGAAAAGGGACTTGCCGATGCCACTGCCGATGCCTCAACGCTTTACGAACTGCACTATCATCTGGGCCTGGCCTATCGCGATGCCGGTCTGGCGGCGATCGCCGTGGATCATTATCAAAAGGCTCTGGAACAGCCTGTCGCTGAAGTGCTCAAGGTGGGAGCCTATCTCAATTTAGGCAGTCTGCATCAAGGCCGCCAAGACTATGCCAGCGCCCGCCAAGCCTTTGAAACCGCCGTCGCCGCGGCCCCCGATTTTGCCCTGGCCCATTTCAATTTGGGCATTGCCCGCCGGGGACTGGGCGATCTGGAGGGGGCGATCGCGGCCTACGAACGGGCGATCGCGATCGATCCGACCTATGCGGCGGCGTATCAAAATCTGGGGGTGGCGCTGTTTAAACTCAATCAAATCCCTGACAGCATTGCCGCCTTTCGGCAGGCGGTGGCGCTATATCGGCAAACCCAACCGGCAGAAGCAGAGCGGCTATTGCAGGGCATCCGCAATCTCGGCATTCAACCTGATGACAATCTCAGTTAAGCGCGAACCGATATCGATAGTGGAGAAATCGATGAGTCCTCACATTCCTCAAACAGATTCTGTTCAGGCATTGGCTGAGTTTTGGGATACTCACGAGGTCACTGATTTTGCCGATGACCTAGAAGAAGTCAATGAACCGGTATTTGAGCCCGGCGAGGTCGTTCAGATTCATTTGCAGCCGATAGAGATAGAAGCGGTCAAGCAAGTCGCTCAGGCTCAGGGCATCATCTATGAGGAACTAATTCGAGGGTGGGTTTTGGAGAAGGTGAGATCGGCATAATTCATCAAAATGAGAAAGATTTCACCCAATGCTTGGCAAGGCAATTTTGTGTTCATTGAAAGGGCGATCGCGACCTCTGTGATCTCGTCGTTTTCGGAATTACCAAATCCAGGGCAACAGGCGACGGCTGGACTGTTGATAGGCAGCAAAGTCTGGATATTTGTCAGCCATTGATTGCTCCTTTTGGAGAATCCGCTGGACATAAAGCAATAGAATGCTGGCCGGTAGCACATACGCCCAAGGGGAACCCGCAATCACCGCAAAGCTGGTGTAGCGCATCAAGTCACCCAAATAAGTGATATTTCTGACCGATCGCCAGGCCCCATCTTTGACGCGCCCCGCGCCCATGGACTTAGCCGTCATTTTTTGCACGTCAGCACCGGTGTTGATCAAACTGCCAAAAATGTATAGCGGCACCGCGATCGCGATCGTCCAATAACTAATCGGCTGTGGATTCGTGAAGGCCAAATATCCGGGGAACGCATAAAACACACCCACGAACAAAATCACGAACAGGGTGATTAAAATTCCGATTTTCTCGGTAAAGATATAGCGGCGGCGATCGGGAAACAGCCACTGCTCCAGCAGCCACCAGACGCAATAGCTGATGTGTAGACACAGATAAATTAACTGTCGGGGATCTTGCACGCCATAGATCAGCGCCATCGCGATCAGACACCCAATGGTGCTGGCTTTAGCCACATTAATCGCCGTCTACTGCGTGACTTGAAAGCTCGATGACTCTGCTGCCGTTTTCATGATGCTCACTCTGGCCTAACGCCTCGATCTTAATGTTGCGGCCAATCCCCTGCACAGGGTGCAATCGTTGTCAGGCAAATGAGTGCGCAATGGCTCACAAGCCGAGAAGATATTGGCGCATCTGACCTCACTGCTAGCCAGTTTGATACTCCTAATCAGGATAATAATCGAAGCCGAGTTCAGGGGTATACCAGTAGCTAATGCTGTCGTCATTGGCAAAATAGGTCAGCTGATAAGCCCCGTCCTCGGGCTCGTAGGCGATGTGTCTTTCCACCCAGTCTCGCCGATATTCATAGTCTGCCAAGGTGACCGGGTAATCGCCGCTGGTCTCTTGTTTGCTCTCAACAAACCGGATGATGTGAATCACTTCTTCGTGAATCTGAGCCACTTTACGATTGGCTGAGGTTTGCCAGGGCAGCAACAGGGCCGCTAAGGTGAGGCCACCCCATAGCCCCCATCGGGGTT
>JBHJJI010000303.1:0-4854 GCA_050042805.1 Leptolyngbyaceae cyanobacterium | reverse complement strand
CTACGCTATCTTCAATCAGGCTATTCAGTTCATCTTCGAGGTCCCGCCGGCACGGGCAAAACCACCCTTGCCTTGCACCTCGCTGACTTGTTAAGCCGACCCATCATGATGGTGTTTGGCGACGATGAGTTTAAGACCTCCGATCTCATTGGCAACCAATCTGGTTATACCCGTAAAAAGGTGGTGGACAATTACATCCACAGCGTAGTCAAAGTCGAAGATGAGGTGCGCCACAACTGGGTTGACTCACGCCTGACCTTGGCTTGTCGCGAAGGCTTCACTCTGGTTTATGACGAATTTAATCGCTCTCGCCCGGAAGTCAACAACGTCTTACTTTCAGCCTTGGAAGAGAAATTGTTGGTGCTGCCCCCGAGCGGCAATCGACCGGAATATTTGAGAGTGGATCAGCATTTTCGAGCAATTTTCACCTCAAACCCTGAGGAATACGCTGGGGAACACGGCACTCAGGATGCGCTGCTCGACCGACTGATCACCATCCATATGCCAGAACCGGACGAGCTGACTCAGCAGCAGATTTTAATTCAGAAAGTTGGCATCGAGCCAGCGGATGCGCTACTCATCGTTCGTTTAGTCAAAGCTTTTCAATCTCAACTGGCCAGCAACGGCACCACAAGTCTGCGCCCTTGTTTAATGATTGCCAACATTTGTCATGAGCACGGTGTGCCCGTCATGACGGAGGATGCTGACTTCCGCGATGTCTGCAGCGATGTGCTGCTGTCTCGGGTCACCGAAGATTTATCAACGGCAACTCGGGCACTTTGGGATCTCTTTAATGGGCTGATGGTCGGCGTCGCGTTATCAGAAACTGACGTTCTTGAGCCGAAGCCACCCAAAACACCCATCCCTGACGAAAATCCAGAACCCGTTTCTAAAGCGAAGGGCAAAGGCGGACATCAGCCTGCCACTCAGCAGAGCACAGAGCCCGCGCAAACTCAGCCGCAGCCTGAAGCGGCTAGGGTTGCCGAGACTGTCTTGAATGACGTCGAAACTCAGACCCTCGCGTTCTTGACGCAAAAAACGGCCGCCCGTCTATCAGAAATTGAGTCTGAATTATCGTTGAGCCGGTTTAAGGCTGTCGATGCGTTGCGATCGCTGGTTGAACTTGGCTACGTGCAGAAGCATAATAAGCCTGGTAAGCCGACAATCTATCGCCTCAGCGCAGACTAGCGGATCTTCACTGTGGAGGTTTGCCAATAGCACCAACGGCGTCTGCACCTAAATAAGCAAGAGGGCACCATGAGTGGCCAGTCTTTTTCACGTCCGTCGAGCGCCAACAATCGACCGATGGCAACGGCAACCCAGGGGTCTACCCTAGTAGACGTTTTAGAGCGGGTTTTAGACAAAGGTATTGTCATTGCCGGTGATATCTCTGTGTCAGTGGGGTCAACCGAACTGCTCACAATTCGGATTCGGTTGCTGGTAGCCTCCGTCGATAAAGCTCGAGAAATGGGCATCAACTGGTGGGAAAATGACCCCTATCTGAGTGCGCGATCGCAAGAGCTGCTCGAAGCCAACGAACAACTACAGGCACGCCTTGAAAGTTTAGAGACAGAACTTAAAGCCCTCAAAGCCGCTGAAGTTGAAGATACGGCTAGTTAGCCGAGATCATCATGTCTGGCCACAGTCTCTTGACGCCAGGAAATGCTCCTGATGATCTAAACGAACCAGACTCGTGCGATTCTCGATGTCCATTCTGAATAGCGGCACAATACTGTCAGTCAAGACACGCCGGAGAGGCCAGTGCCGGGAGCAAAGTTTGTCGCGGTGATTTTGAGAACCGGCCTCAACTTGAGGAGAGTTTTTGGGCAACGAGCTAGTTAGCTGAGTCGTCGCGGACGTGATCTCTCTAAAATAGGCACAGCCTTGTAGAGATTGTGAGTCATGCCAACACCCCGTTTGTTGATCATCGGTTTGGACTGTATGGAGCCATCGCTGGTTTTTGAACAGTGGCGCTCAGACTTGCCGAATCTCAGTCGGTTGATGGCAAAGGGCAGCTATGGTCGATTAGAGAGCAGCATTCCAGCGATTACGGTACCGGCGTGGAGCTGCATGATGACTGGGCGCGATCCGGGCGAGTTGGGTATCTATGGATTTCGCAACCGGCGCGATCGCGGCTATCACAGCATGGGTATCTCCAATGGCACTGCCGTGAAATTTCCCCGTCTGTGGGACATTCTAGGAGAGGCCGGTTGGCAGGTAGCCGCCCTGAGCGTGCCCGGCACTTCACCGCCCTATGCCGTCAACGGCAGTTTGGTTTCCTGCTTTCTTACACCCAGCACGGACGTCGCGTTTACTCATCCGCCGGAACTCGCCGAGACCATTCGAGCTTGGATGCCCGACTTCATGATGGATGTCCCCAACTTTCGTTCCGATGAGAAGAAACGTATTCTAAGCAATCTGTTTCAGCTGAAACAGATTGCTTAGAATACGTTTCTTCTCATCGGAACGAAAGTTGGGGACATCCATCATGAAGTCGGGCATCCAAGCTCGAATGGTCTCGGCGAGTTCCGGCGGATGAGTAAACGCGACGTCCGTGCTGGGTGTAAGAAAGCAGGAAACCAAACTGCCGTTGACGGCATAGGGCGGTGAAGTGCCGGGCACGCTCAGGGCGGCTACCTGCCAACCGGCCTCTCCTAGAATGTCCCACAGACGGGGAAATTTCACGGCAGTGCCATTGGAGATACCCATGCTGTGATAGCCGCGATCGCGCCGGTTGCGAAATCCATAGATACCCAACTCGCCCGGATCGCGCCCAGTCATCATGCAGCTCCACGCCGGTACCGTAATCGCTGGAATGCTGCTCTCTAATCGACCATAGCTGCCCTTTGCCATCAACCGACTGAGATTCGGCAAGTCTGAGCGCCACTGTTCAAAAACCAGCGATGGCTCCATACAGTCCAAACCGATGATCAACAAACGGGGTGTTGGCATGACTCACAATCTCTACAAGGCTGTGCCTATTTTAGAGAGATCACGTCCGCGACGACTCAGCTAACTAGCTCGTTGCCCAAAAACTCTCCTCAAGTTGAGGCCGGTTCTCAAAATCACCGCGACAAACTTTGCTCCCGGCACTGGCCTCTCCGGCGTGTCTTGACTGACAGTATTGTGCCGCTATTCAGAATGGACATCGAGAATCGCACGAGTCTGGTTCGTTTAGATCATCAGGAGCATTTCCTGGCGTCAAGAGACTGTGGCCAGACATGATGATCTCGGCTAACTAGCCGTATCTTCAACTTCAGCGGCTTTGAGGGCTTTAAGTTCTGTCTCTAAACTTTCAAGGCGTGCCTGTAGTTGTTCGTTGGCTTCGAGCAGCTCTTGCGATCGCGCACTCAGATAGGGGTCATTTTCCCACCAGTTGATGCCCATTTCTCGAGCTTTATCGACGGAGGCTACCAGCAACCGAATCCGAATTGTGAGCAGTTCGGTTGACCCCACTGACACAGAGATATCACCGGCAATGACAATACCTTTGTCTAAAACCCGCTCTAAAACGTCTACTAGGGTAGACCCCTGGGTTGCCGTTGCCATCGGTCGATTGTTGGCGCTCGACGGACGTGAAAAAGACTGGCCACTCATGGTGCCCTCTTGCTTATTTAGGTGCAGACGCCGTTGGTGCTATTGGCAAACCTCCACAGTGAAGATCCGCTAGTCTGCGCTGAGGCGATAGATTGTCGGCTTACCAGGCTTATTATGCTTCTGCACGTAGCCAAGTTCAACCAGCGATCGCAACGCATCGACAGCCTTAAACCGGCTCAACGATAATTCAGACTCAATTTCTGATAGACGGGCGGCCGTTTTTTGCGTCAAGAACGCGAGGGTCTGAGTTTCGACGTCATTCAAGACAGTCTCGGCAACCCTAGCCGCTTCAGGCTGCGGCTGAGTTTGCGCGGGCTCTGTGCTCTGCTGAGTGGCAGGCTGATGTCCGCCTTTGCCCTTCGCTTTAGAAACGGGTTCTGGATTTTCGTCAGGGATGGGTGTTTTGGGTGGCTTCGGCTCAAGAACGTCAGTTTCTGATAACGCGACGCCGACCATCAGCCCATTAAAGAGATCCCAAAGTGCCCGAGTTGCCGTTGATAAATCTTCGGTGACCCGAGACAGCAGCACATCGCTGCAGACATCGCGGAAGTCAGCATCCTCCGTCATGACGGGCACACCGTGCTCATGACAAATGTTGGCAATCATTAAACAAGGGCGCAGACTTGTGGTGCCGTTGCTGGCCAGTTGAGATTGAAAAGCTTTGACTAAACGAACGATGAGTAGCGCATCCGCTGGCTCGATGCCAACTTTCTGAATTAAAATCTGCTGCTGAGTCAGCTCGTCCGGTTCTGGCATATGGATGGTGATCAGTCGGTCGAGCAGCGCATCCTGAGTGCCGTGTTCCCCAGCGTATTCCTCAGGGTTTGAGGTGAAAATTGCTCGAAAATGCTGATCCACTCTCAAATATTCCGGTCGATTGCCGCTCGGGGGCAGCACCAACAATTTCTCTTCCAAGGCTGAAAGTAAGACGTTGTTGACTTCCGGGCGAGAGCGATTAAATTCGTCATAAACCAGAGTGAAGCCTTCGCGACAAGCCAAGGTCAGGCGTGAGTCAACCCAGTTGTGGCGCACCTCATCTTCGACTTTGACTACGCTGTGGATGTAATTGTCCACCACCTTTTTACGGGTATAACCAGATTGGTTGCCAATGAGATCGGAGGTCTTAAACTCATCGTCGCCAAACACCATCATGATGGGTCGGCTTAACAAGTCAGCGAGGTGCAAGGCAAGGGTGGTTTTGCCCGTGCCGGCGGGACCTCGAAGATGAACTGAATAGCCTGATTGAAGATAGCGTAG
>JBHJJI010000302.1:0-10595 GCA_050042805.1 Leptolyngbyaceae cyanobacterium | reverse complement strand
GCCCGCTCGAATCAAGCGATCGGCGGTCACATGAACGCCAAAGTCGGCTCCCAAATGGGCGCCCAACGTGCCCTGGGCAAACATCAACACAAAAATGCCGAGTCCGGCGAGCAGATAGCTCCACTGCACCTGACGGGCGCGCTCTTCGCGCCAGACATAGCGCTGACAGCCGCGCCAGATAGTCATGCCGACGATTAGACCAAGCAGCAACACGCCGCCAATGCCGTGCCACACCATCGTATCCATCGCGCTGAGTCCCCAGGGACTGACGATGTCCATATCCGGCTCGGCCAGAATGATTTCGTAGAAGCCCGCCGCGACGGTAAAGAAAGTAATGATGGCCGCTGCCACCATGTTGAACCAGCCCACATCGTAAAGATTAGAACTGGTGAGGGGAATCGCCAAAAACTTGAAAATCGGCTTTTCGAGGGGATAGAGGGCGGCAACAATGTCAAAGGCGATCGCGACAATAAACAGGCCCAATGTCAGGTGCACCAGATTTGGATGAATCGGCAAGCCATAGGGCAGGCCATTGGCTCCAACCCCGAACACTGGCCAAGGGAAGATCGCAAGCGTCATTACAACAAGCCTCCCCGTCCGGCTTCGACAACGGCCTCGGTGTGCAGGCCGTAGACCCACACCAACTTATCGCCCAGGTAAATTTGAAAAAAGACAATGCCGGTCAGCAGCACGTTCATGCCCATATAGGCGACCGGTAGCGACTCGGGACTACGGAGTCGAATAATGTAGCGCCAGCCCGTAATCACCGCCAGCACGCCGGAAAGCGCCCAGCCAATGAGGGTATGTAGGTTCAAATCGCTGGCGGCGGCGACATAAGGTGTCGCTAGGCCCGCTTCGATCTGGCCGAAGATAATGGCGATGAAGATAGACAACGTGGCAAACACCATGTTCCACCAGCCCACTTCAAACAGCCGAGCATTTTTGGTCAGGTAGCCGATCACGTCACACAAAACGGCAAAGAGCACCATCGCAATCACAAAGTGCACCACGATGGGATGAATCGTGTCGGGATAGGGCAGATTGTGATTATTGAGAGGGGGCAATAAATTTTCGAACACTAGCCTCTCCTGAGAGAACAAACCCAAGCTTGATCAAACCGTCAAGTCAGAAGACCAATTGAAAAGAGCGAACCCTTCCCAAAACCTTATAAAACGACATTTTTTTCTGAAGGCTTATTTCTCATTAAAAATTAAGGTTTGAGGTTGAGTGACCAATTGAGTGTGTCTGTATTGTAGCGATGCCAATCAGAAAAATCAGGCGTTCTGTTGACTATTTATGAGCCAACTCAGAGAGATTAGGATGTCGCTTAGACCTTACGCTTGTCAGCGTCTAGCGCGATCGCGAAAGGGGCTAATTCACTGTCCACAGAGACCGATGAGAACAGCGATAGCCATGTCCAGAATTCCTCCTCTAACCTTGTCTCCAGGTCAAGCAAAGTTGATAAAACGAAGCAATTAAAGCTCATTAAAAAAGTTGGAATTCTGTCTCTAATGTTGCAAAAGATGAGATGTTGATTGGCAGAACTAAGAAGCAACATAGATGAAATTCAATGGCTTTTGAGTTCTATCTATGTTGCTTGATGAGGATGGCCTTAAGTTGAGGCAAGTTCGGAAATTTTGATGTCCTCACCCTATTGAGAACGACACCTCTGAACCGGTTTTGCCGTTGAATGGCCGACTGTTTTCCGCCGGTAAGTAGAAGGCCCTAATTCGTCGGGTGGGTCATCGCCTCGCGTGACGCACCAAAGCCAACCCTGGCGGTGCATGATCACCGTCGCTGCTCGACCACAATAGGGCAACCGTTTTTATCATGCTCGCGCTGCTATGACCTCTGCTGCTGGTCTCGATTTTGGCACCTCCGGAGCCCGTCTGACTGTCATCAATGCCGGTCGTGAGGTCATCTGGCAAGACGATCAAGCCTATGGATCGTCCGCCGCGAGTGCTGACCATCGCCTTTGGCAAGCCGTCTTAGCACAACTCTTGCGGGGCATCCCGCCTGCCATCGCGTCAGACATCGCCGCGATCGCGATCAATGGCACCTCAGCGACGGTTTTGCTCTGCGATGGCCAGGGCGCACTGATTACCGAGCCGCTGCTGTATAACAACGCCTGCGGACAGGCGCAGCAGGCCCCACTTAAAGAAATCGCGCCTGCGGGCAGTCCGGTGCTGAGTGCCACTTCCAGTCTCGTCAAACTCCTTTGGTGGCGAGCAACCCTGCCGACTCCGGTCTTTCAGCGAGCGCGATACCTGCTGCACCAAGCTGACTGGCTGGCCTATCAATTACACGGTCAGCTCGGACTTAGCGACTATCACAACGCGCTCAAACTCGGCTACGACGTGGGGGCACTGGCCTATCCAGACTGGCTAAAGTCGCTGGAGCTGGACAGGCTATTGCCCCACGTTTATGCGCCGGGTGACCGGTTTGGTCAGGTTTCCGCCACTGCGAGCGATGGCTACGGCCTGCCCCTCCACTGCACCGTCATGGCGGGCACCACCGACAGCATCGCGGCGTTTTTGGCTAGCGGGGCGCGATCGCCGGGGGAAGCCGTCACGTCGCTGGGCTCCACGTTGGTGATCAAACTCCTCAGCCAAACTCGGGTGGATGACAGCCGCTATGGCATCTACAGTCACCGCCTGGGTGACCTGTGGCTGGTGGGCGGCGCGTCGAATACCGGCGGGGCCGTGCTCAAGCAGTATTTTACCGATGCTGAGCTACAGGCTTTGAGTGCGCAAATCGCGGGCGATCGCCCGTCTCCCCTCGATTACTATCCGCTGACTCAGCCAGGGGAGCGGTTTCCTATCAATGATCCCGCTTGGCCGCCGCGACTGTCGCCTCGTCCCGAGGAGGATGCCGCGCTTTTACATGGCTTGCTCGAAGGCATCGCCCGCATCGAAGCGCAGGGCTATGGTCTGTTGACTCAGTTAGGCGCGACTGCCCCCACCAAAATTTTGACCGCTGGCGGCGGGGCGCAAAATGTTACCTGGCTGACCATTCGTCAGCGCTGCTTAGCGCTGCCCGTTGCCGTCGCCCCTTCGACCCTGGCTTCGTTTGGCACTGCCTGCCTGGCCACCGAAGGCCTGCAGCGCCTTACCGCCTGTCCATAAAACGAGCGCCATAAAAAGCAGTGAGCTCAGCGATCGCTGAGCCCACCTCAAAATCTAAGAAGCTCTCATTGCCGGCCCGTATGGGTTTGGCAATAATAGACCGTACTACCGAGCCAGTCTGACAGAGCGTGCCGCCAGTGCCAGCTCAAATTCTGGTTCAATCACAGGTCGAGCTGATTGCCCCGGCGATACTGCATGTAGGCAGCCACAAATAACCCCGCCAGCGTTATCGGAATCAGACCCAACACAATTCCACTCAAAAGGGGTTCAACCATGCCTAACGACTCCTTTCCATCACAGCAATAAACTTTTGGCTGAGGTTTATTATCTCATCTCACCTGAGCAGTTCACGGCGAATCCTGGAAAAGGACGCGGCTTGCTTAATCTTTCGCAAACTAAAAACCTTAAATCAAGGTTTCCTGTAAGGCTTTATGAGACATCTTTAAGCTATGTTAATAACGAAACGTAACTAGAATTTTGGCCTTGAGTGACGACGCCCTAGAGAAGGAATTGCCCCCATCGCGGTCTGGTCTACGGCAGGTACTGACCTTCGTAGTCATGCTGCTGGTGGTGCTGGGGTCGGTGCTCACCGTTCGCCACGCCCAGGCTACTGACCCCTATATTCAAGACGTATTGACCCTGCAAGGGAATGGCGATCGCGGTCAAGAAATCTTTCAGATGAACTGTGCTGTTTGCCACGGGCTAGGCGCTGGGGGTGAGGTTGGCCCCAGTTTGCTCAGCGTCTCTGCCCGCAAATCAAAGGTCAAGCTGATTAAGCAGGTGGTGAGCGGCAAGACGCCGCCGATGCCGCAGTTTCAACCCCAGCCTCAGGTGATGGCGGATCTGCTGCAGTATTTAGAAGGGTTATAAGGGCAAAGCCTTGAGCATTCAGACCGGGTGATCAAAAGCGGCAGAGCCCTCACCCAGCCGAATGACCCTACTGCTCAAAGCTGCACTTACCTTAGGCATCGAGCGATCGCATGCACACCCGGCAGACATCTTCCTGACACAAAAGGCAAGTACCACGGCCAACCCAATGCAGTGAGGGCTGACAGGATTCACAACAGCCTGAATGTCACCCAAAATGTCTGAAACATGCCAAGACGTTTTGAGCTTGACTCCAGTTTTCCGATAGTCGCGAGAGCGAATGTCAGATTTAGGCCTGTACCAGTTCGCGATCGTTGAGCCCTGCCTGCATGAGTTTGAACCAGTCCACCAGATTTTCGACCTGCTTTTCGGGCTTGAGCACGCCGAGACCGCGCACCATCACCTTGCCGCCCGCGTAAACAAAGCGCGATTTCAGGTGACCGGGCACCTTGTCAAAGAGTAGCTTCCAAGCGGGTTCTTCCATCGGAGTTTCGAGGATGATGTGCTGCTTGCCTTCGAGTTTGATGCGGGCAAAGCCGAGCTGCTTGCCGAGTTGCTTGAGTTCCAGGATGCGGATGAGCTGTTCCGTCGCGAACGGAATCGGGCCGTAGCGATCGTTGAGATCAGCCGCGACTTGGGCCAACTCACGCTTACTATCAGCGGCGGCGAGGGCGCGATAGGCGCTCATCTTCTGTTCCGTATCGTCGATGTAGTCGTTGGGAATGAAGGCCGTCACCTTGAGATCCACCTGGGTGTCGTCCACCTTGGGAATCTCCTGACCGCGAATTTCGGCAATTTCTTCCTCCAGCATGTCCATATAGAGGTCAAAGCCGACGGCGTCCATTTGTCCCGACTGCTGCATGCCGAGCAGGTTGCCGACACCGCGAATCTCCATATCGCGCATGGCCAGCTGATAGCCCGACCCGAGCTGGGCAAACTCTTGAATGGCGCGAAGCCGCTGACGCGCCTTGGGTGTGAGCACCTGCTGACGCGGATAAAACAGCCAGGCGTGGGCCTGAATGCCCGATCGCCCGACCCGGCCCCGCAGCTGATAGAGCTGAGACAGGCCAAACTTTTGGGAGTCTTCGATCAAAATCGTGTTGACGCGGGGAATGTCGAGCCCGGACTCAATAATCGTGGTACAGACCAGAATGTCCGCCTCGCCACTGCTGAAACCCAGCATGGTCGATTCCAGTTCGCCTTCTTGCATTTGGCCGTGGGCGACCATAATGCGAGCACCGGGGATCCATTCCCGTAGGCGGGCAGAAACTTCCTCAATACCTTCGACCCGAGGTACCACGTAGAAAATTTGACCGCCGCGATCGAGCTCCTGCCGCGCTGCACTGCGAATCGCTTCGGGATCGTAGGGCGACAGATGAGTTTTGATGGCGCGGCGGGAGGGTGGCGGCGTGGTGATCAGGCTCATCTCCCGCACGCCAGACAAGGCCATGTATAGCGTGCGCGGAATCGGCGTGGCGCTAAGCGTCAACACATCCACTTCCGATTTCAGGGCTTTGATTTTTTCCTTTTGGTTCACCCCAAAGCGCTGCTCCTCATCCACCACCAGCAACCCCAAGTCTTTGAAATTCACCGTCTTGCCCAGCAGCTGATGGGTGCCGACGACCACGTCTAGTTCGCCGGTTTTGAGCCGCTGTAGAATGTCCTTCCGTTCCTGCGCAGTGCGAAAGCGGTTCAGCAGCCCCACCTGAATCGGGTACGGGGCAAAGCGTTCCTTTAGCGTGTGGTAATGCTGCTGGGTAAGAATGGTGGTAGGTGCCAGCATCGCCACTTGTTTGTGGGAGTTGATAGCTTTGAAAATCGCCCGTACCGCCACCTCGGTTTTGCCGAAGCCGACATCGCCACAGACCAGGCGATCCATCGGGCGATCGCTCTCCATATCCAGTTTGACATCGTGCACGGCCTTGAGCTGATCGGGTGTCGCCTGATAGGGGAACGAGTCTTCCAGTTCTTGTTGCCACGGCGTATCGACCGGAAAGGTGAACCCCTCCAACTGAGCCCGATGGGCGTAGAGCTTGAGCAGATCCACCGCCACCTTTTGCACAGCTTTGCGGGCACGACCTTTGGTTTTTTCCCAGGCTTTGCCCGTCATTTTGTTGAGGGTGGGCGGGCGATCGCTGGTGGAACGGTAGCGCGATAGAGACCCCACCTGATCTGCCGCGACCCGTAGTAGGCCGTCCTCATATTGGATGACCAGATATTCCCGCGTTTCGCGATCGACTGTGAGGCTTTCTAACTTCAAAAAGCGCCCGATGCCGTGGTTGCGATGAACGACGAAGTCCCCCGGCTTCATCTTGTTGGGATCAACCTGTTTGGAAGTGGCTTTGCGCCGCTTGCGCACATAGCCGGGCGTCGCCAGACTGTGCTGACCAAAAAATTCGCGATCGGTCACTACCGCGATGCGAAACGTCGGCAGCACAAAACCTTCGAGCTCCGCCAGGCCGGAATATTTCAGCGCGACGGGGACGTGCTGGCCCTGCAGCTTGTCGATCGCGGGGTAGTCGCGCGGATTGGAAATGAATTGGGCCGGACAATCATGCTCTTGCAGCAGCGCCACCGATCGCGAGGGCTGGGCCGAAATCAGCCAGGTGGCAAAGCGGCGATCGCGCTCGCCGCGAATGGTTTCTGCCAGCTTGCCAAACTGATGGGGAATGGCGGGCATCGGACGGCTGGCCAGATTCAGACCCACCTTTGCCTCCGCCAGTTCCGTCAGGTGCACCGTGGTAAATAGGGACAGTTCTTCGAGCGTTTCCGCAAAAGGGCGATGGATTTTGGGCGGTTGGGGGGCATCCGGCAGGGGCGACGCATTTGGGCGATCAGATTCCGGCTCTTCCGATTCCTCACTCCCCAACTGCGTCGCCCGTACGGTGAGGTCGCGCCATTGTTCGTCGATGTGTTCCACCCAACGATCGCTGTGGGCCTGACACTGATCGGGCTCATCCAGCGCAATAAAAATATTTTCCGGCAGATAGTCGAGCAGCGAAGCGGGCCGGTCGAAGGCTAATCCCAGCCAGCGTCGCACCCCTTCCGGAAAGATGCCGTCAGCGACTCCCTCTAATGCCTCGGCTGGAAACAGGGCCTCCAGCCGCTGGCGATCGCGCAGGGCATCGAGAATCAGCGGCACATAGTCGGTGGGGGTGAGCACCAGGCGGGAGATGGCGTCGAGCGATCGCTGCGAGGCCGGGTCAAACTCACGGATGCGCTCTAGCTCATCACCAAACAGTTCCAGGCGAATCGGCAGCTCCGACGACACCGGAAACACGTCGATAATGTCGCCCCGCTGCGCCCACTGGCCTTCGGTTTCGACCAGCGATACTTTTTCGTAGCCTAGCCGCGCTAGCCGCAGGGACAGCTCTTTGAGATTGATCTCCAGTCCAGTCGTCAGGGCCAAACAATAGTCTTTGAGCACCGTCACCGGCGGCAAGTGGGGCTGCAGGGCGCGTTCGGTGGTGACGATCGCGGTGTTTTCTAACTCGACGCCGCGCGTTAAGTCGGCCAGTGCCTGCAGTTGGCCCCAGGTCATTTCAGAGGCTTGGTCGAAGGGGTCGTAGGGTGATGCCTCCGAGGTGGGGTAAAAATGCACGGTGCGCCAGCCCATCGCCTCTAGCTGAATCGCCCAGCGGCTGGATTCTTCGAGCGTGGCGGTAACCACCAACAGTGGCGCATCCGACGTTTTGGCCAGTGCCGATGCCACCAGACCTCGGGGCACCCGGGGGGCACCGCTGAGTTTGACCGGCAGCGACTGCTGCAGCTTGTTGAGAATTTCGGTGGTGAGGGGCGATCGCCCTAGGGCGCGAACAACGGAGGAAAATGCCATCAGGATGTCACTAGCGACAACAAAAACGCCCCCCGATGTCATGACACCGGGGGTGAATGATTTTAAGTTCCTAACCGCACCGGTTGAAGTTTTTGGCGACGGTCAGAATTTCATTCTAAAGGGAACGTCCGTGAAATTGCTATGGAAAATCGGTTGGCGAGTGGGGCGATCGGCCTGAGCACCCCCCGTGGGCAAACACGTCTAACGTTGCGGAGTTTGACACTGCGGAATGGCCGCGATCGCGCGTGAAGATCGTTGGGATGGCCTTTAATCAAGCGGCATCAAAGGTCACGGTTTAGTCGGCAACCGGCTGCCAGAGGTTCATCCAACCCTTGCAGCGGCTCAATTTTCTACAGGGTAAATCACGGATCGGTCTCTCCAGGATGTGCGTGGGTCTGAGGAGACTGGATCGAAAAGTGGCCGCTTCACCTGGCAAACTTAATTTCCTACGGCTTGAGCCATGAATACTCTACGTCGGTCTTTAGTTCGAACCGGTACGCTGGCCCTTTTACTGTTAGTCGGGCTGGCTTTGATCGTGGCAGCGCTGCATCGCTTCGGCATCTTCAATATTTGGCGGCTGCCGCTCCAGCCCGTAGGCGCTTTCTTGCTCTTTGGCGGCTTGCTCTGTTACCTCGGAGCCGGGGGCGTGCGGCTCTGGCAAGGACGGGTGCCGTCCTCTGATTCCGCCGCCCCGATTCACAAACGATCGCACCGCTGGCTCTGGGGCAGCTTGGTGGCGCTGTTGATCGTCATGAATGTACCGACTTACTTGATGACTTATCACATGACCCATGTGCGATCGCCGGGCCAGGTGGGTCTGGGGGTGGCCAAGCCCGTATCGACGACCTTGCCCAGCGATCGCGGCTTAGACTATGCCACCCGACAGATTCCCCTCCAGGGCGAGGCATTTTTAGAAGCGTGGTTCGTCCCAACACCGACTGCCGCCCCGAGGGGCACCGTGATCCTGTTTCCCGGTAACTTGGGTACGAAGGGAAGCCAACTGATCAGTCCGGCGCAGACGTTTACAGGGCTGGGCTATGACTGTCTGCTAGTGGATTTCCAAGGAGTGGGGGGCTCCAGCGGTAACACCATCACCATTGGCATGAAGGAAGCCCAAGACGTGGTGCGATCGCTGCAGTATGCGACGGAGTTAGATCTGCCAACACCGACGATTCTCTACGGCGTGTCGATGGGTAGCGTGGCGATCATGCGGGCGATCGCTCAGGAGGGCATTATCCCCGATGCCGTTATTTTAGAACTGCCCTTTGCGCACTTTCTCAATGCGGTGAGAAGCCGTCTGCGGTATCACGGCTTGCCCGCGTTTCCGACCGCTGAACTGCTAGTGTTTTGGGGCAGTTTGCAACATGGGGTGAACGGGTTTCGCCATAACCCCATCCACTTTGCCTCGGCGATCCACTGTCCGACCCTGCTGATTCATGGCGAGCAAGATAAATGGACTACGGTGGCTGAAATCAACGCACTGTTTGCCAATATCCCCGCACCCAAACAACTGGTCGTTTCCCCCGCCGCCGGACATCATCAACTGATTGGCGTTGACCGCGCCCTGTGGGATGCCCAGGTGACTGAGCTGCTCAATTCGGTGTGATGGCGGGTGCGGATTCACCTGATGACGTAATTGGCTCCCCCTTGGGCAGAGGGAAAGGTCTAATATCGACGGTGCCTCCTTTCCTCCTATCCGTAGCCATCACTCGCTCAAAACTAGAGATAGTCAGACTTCTGGCTGGCGTTTGCAGCGGGGCGCAAGGCGGATATTCTGACTGCGTTAGGTCATGTCTACTGGGGGAATTTCGATTTCCTCCCAGACCCCTCCTTCGGCCTACGACCAGGACGAACTGCCGTCCTGGACCTCGCAGAAAGCGTTATCTGTAGGAAGTGCTCAAGTGAGTTTCCCCAGATTGGGTCGGAATTTCAATCCTTTTAGCCGCAACCGAGTCGTAAAATCTCCTCGGGTCTGTTGCCTCAGTGCGGCCAGTGGGACTTGACTTTTCCCGTTATCTTTTTGGGAGAAAAATCTGGCAGGATTTGACCACCCTGGAAGCCTAAAGGCTCGTTGGTGATTCTCAATAGGCACTTCTTGTTGCGGATCACCTTCACTCCCAGAACCCTTGATATTTAGTCGTCCTAGGACTTAGCAGGAAAAGTCAGAGTGGGACATGGTCGAATCGATTCCCTAAAACAGCTACGAATCTGGCCCCCTGAGCGCCTTGGTTCTGCTGCGTTGTCAAGATTGCTGTGGGAGTTCGATCACTGAGAATTGGTTTGACGACTGAACAACGCTAAAACTTAATCGGGCGACCGCGCTCGGTAAAGTGCACCTGATTAATTTCTAGAGCCGGATTTTGCAGCAGGGTTTGGCGTAAACTGCCGAACAGCTCTCTCTGCTCACAAATCGAAAGCGAGATGAAGTGACGCTCAGCATGGGGATTGCGGCGAAAATCAATGGTGACTGTGCCGTCGTCGGTGGACGGCTGGCCGCGGTAGCCCGCCAGTTCAAAGTCGATGAGCTGTGGCGTTTGGTCAGCCACTAACTGCTGCACGACTTGGGGAATGGCGTGGTCAGCCGCGACCACGGTGAAATCACCCACATAGGCGTCGCAGGTGGTCGTCGGCGTGTAAAAAATCACGGTCATGCCAGGGGGACTGTTCGCGATCGCGGCCTCCCAAAATTGCTCGGTGGCGGTCTCAACAGTCGTTAATTCGCTGAGCTGCTGGGTGACTACCTGTGGAGAGTTGGCCACGGCAGCAGG
>JBHJJI010000301.1:0-6761 GCA_050042805.1 Leptolyngbyaceae cyanobacterium | reverse complement strand
GAGCGTCCAGCCCCAGACTTTTGAGCCTTCTGTCCGATGCCCTGATGCCCCGATGATCTGATGCTGGCGTTACCAGTTGCCGATAGCGTTCTCGCCCCCAGTTGCCGACAGCGCTTAATTTGCTAAATAGCCCCGAGTGGCAAAGGCGATCGCGACCACCTCAGCTGGGTGCTCAGCGATCACCACCGTGAGCCCCTCGCCACCGGCTTTAGTGCGAATGTAGCCCAAGCCTAAAATCTCAGTGGGTGTCTCCACACAGCTGGTGACGATGCCCACTTTTTGCTCATCTAGCAGAATGGGCGTTCCGGGCTCCGCCACTGCCGCCAGGCGCAACCCCCAAAGCTGCTGTTTTACCCCCTGGTAGGTTTGGAGGCGAGCGATGGTTTCTTGACCGATATAGCAGCCTTTGTCAAAGGAGATGGCTTGCCAGAGTGCTGCCTCTAAGGGATTGTAGTCTTCCGTCAGTTCGGCACCCGGCAGGGGACGTCCCTGCTGGATGCGTAGCGCTTGCCACACCTGCTCGCCCAAAGGCGTTGCCCCCGCCGTCACCAGTGCCTGCCATAAGTCAGCGCCCGCCGCTGCCGCCGCAATGAGCGTAAAACCGGGCTGAGCTAAGCCGCTCCCGACGGCCAATCGAGCGCTCACGCCGCCAATTGTGACGGGGCAATGACTTGCCTGTGGCGCTTGCTCCAGATCGGTGATGCCCAATCCTGTCAATAGCTGAAGGCTCTCTGGCCCCAATAGAGTAAAGGCTACCGTGGTGTCGGTTTCATCCGCCAGGGTGACTTTATCCGCAAAGAAAATGTAGCGATCCATCCAGTCGTTCAAGACGGGAGCCTGCCCTGGTGAAACCAGCAGCAACACCGAGTCGGCTTCGACGTAGGCCGTTGCGAGGTCGAGGGTGCGCCCCGTCGAACTGACAAAAACCGTGTCACAGCCCTGCCCTGGCGCCAGCGACTGCAATTCATTGGTGGTCTGATTGTGCAAAAACCGCAGGCGATCGTCCCCACTCACTCGTAACCGCCCCCAATGGGAGCGATCGCATAGCGCCACCCCAGCATCTGCCGCCGTGCGCGCGGTCTCATCATTGCCAAAACTCATCGGCACAGTCGTACCTGCGGCCCAGATGGCCCCGTCAGCGGTTTGTTGTTCTGTTAACGAATTACCCATGACTGTGGATATCTCTTCTCAAAAAGCGTTTAGTCAGGTTCACTAGACACTCTATCGGTTTTGGATGAGCATCTACTCAGATTGACCCAATATCCTGCAAGCAACATCGATGCTGCCGCCGGGATCGGCCTTGATTTCGGATGATGTCCTTACTGCCGCGCTGCTGCCCGCTATACTGCCCCTGTGAATTAGGAAAACGAATGCCGCTGCCGACTGCGCTAATTTTTGATATGGATGGGCTGATGCTCAACAGCGAACCCCTGTATCAAGCAGCCTGGCAAGCCGCTGCTCGCGAGCTAGGCTATGACCTCAATGCCGAGCTGTATCTCAGTCTGGTGGGTCGCAGCAGTGTCGAAGCCGATCGCGCTTTTCAACAAATCTTTGGTGAGCAGTTTCCAGTCGAGACATTTAATGACCGGTGGGATGAGCTGTGGCGGCAGCTGATTAAGACTCAAGGTGTGCCACTGCAGGCGGGATTGTTACCGCTTTTAGACTGGGTCGATCAGCAGGCGATCCCCAAGGCGATTGGCACCTCTAGCAACTCAGCGGAAGCCGAGCTGTGTCTGTCGTTAGCGGGCATTCGCGATCGCTTCTCAACGCTGGTAACGGTTGATCAGGTCGCGGCGGGCAAGCCTGCCCCCGATATCTTTCTCGCCGCTGCGTCACAGCTCCAGGTTAAACCCGCTCACTGTTTAGTACTCGAAGATTCCAACGCGGGGGTGCAGGCGGCCAAGGCTGCCGGTATGTCTGTGGTGATGGTGCCCGATTTGCAGACGCCAACCGCGGCCTCAGCTGCGATCGCTCAGCATATTTTCCCATCGTTAAAAGATGTTTTAGCCTGGCTGCAGCACCTCTAACCAGTCGAAAATTTTGTCTAACTGGTCAGTTGTGACAAATCCATATTTCCATAAAGCAATCGGCAGCAGGTTGGGTAACGCCCCGGCTTGTCGCAGCCCTAAGGCGATCACCGTTTTGGATACGGCCATCTCTTGCTCTAAATACTGAATGAGGCTGGCTTGCCGACTCATGGCACGGTGGACGGTGGTGAACGGACTTACCGCTGTAGTGTAGCGGTGAAATCTCAGGTGCGCGCATCTCTGGAGACAGACTTTGAAGACCCAGGGATGGCCGCGTAGGTAAATTACGGCAGGCGTTGCATCGACCCTTTTATCGCAGTTTTCAGGGATCGAACTCCCGGTGAAATCTTGGACACGCCGGGGAACCGAGGGGCAGGGGCCAGATCTGTAGCCTGGTTTTAGAGAATTGGTATTATCCCGGTTCTGCCAACCACGACTACCGTGACTCCTCTCTATCCGCCACTCGGGCACCCTCTACCTCAAAGATCTGTAGCGCTTTTTGGGAGACCTGGTATGACACAAGACCCCATGTCTAACTCCCCCTGCCTCTTACTTCTCCTGCCCGCTCGCTACCGATTTCCATAGAGTCCGATCCCAGGCGCTTCCTATAGCAAACCGCAATTGGATCAGGTCACTCTCAATGCCTGAAATCCCCATCAAATAAGCTCTTTAATTCTGACTTCCGAATTCTTCATTCCGTAGGGTCTTACCCTTCCCGAAGGGTATTCTGCTATAGCACTCCCTGGCCGAAGGTAATGCCACCATGTCAGTTTGCCTGCTCCCTTGCGCCCTAGCCCCCTTCCTCTCCAGCGTCACTGGTGTGCTCTGGAAAGCCAGTTCATGAAGGGTTCCTAAGCGCTACCCCAGGACGATGGCAGGCAACCAATCGGGCAGTGACTCATCACTAAAATCAGACTCTACCCAAACATCAAACGCTTGCACATAGGGACGCAGATCATTCAGCTCTTGCTCAACCCATTCCAGGTTAAACACCCGTCGATAGATGCGATTTTTGACTCGGAGGCACCGGTGGCGTTTTTCGACAATGCCGAGCAAAAGTAAGCCCAACTGAGCCACCGAGTTGTCCACCAAAATACAGGCGCGCGGTGACCGTTCGGCGGCTAACACTTGCTGATAGAGACCCAGCAGTTGGCCGATCTTATAGGGCTGGTGCCACAGGCGATCGCGAATGGTGCGCAAATGTTCGGGTTCGTCTTGCACTTCCCAATTTTCTAAAATGCGCTTTTCCACTAAGGCATCGACCCAGGCATCACTCAGCATCAGCAACTCAGTCGGTTGGTGATTAGCGGCTTCAACCACATATTGACAGAGCTTTTGGGTCAAAAACGGTTGCCCGCCCGTCCAATACAAAATACGCTGCAAAACCGCCTCGGCGTTGACCACCCAAGCGCTCAGCCCCTGGGCCAACTGCTGTGAGCGGGCCCCTGTTAAGCCCTGTAGCGCGATTACTTGACCGCCCTCAAAGGGCGTTCGAATTTTATCGACAACCAAATCGAACGGCGTGGCTACGCCAAATAGGGCAAAGGTCAACCGTTGGTAGTTGGCTGAGTTCGCCCGGCGATCTCGAAAGGTGCGCATCAGCTCAAACAACTCGTCGGTAGGAAACCGCAACCCCGTAATGCTGTCAATTTCATCGAGCAGGATGACGATCGGCGTTTGCACTTCCACCAAAAGCACCTGATCGATGAGTTCCGTCAATCGGGCCACGACCGGCAAATGTTGACGACAGCGCCACCACTGTCGCAACTCAATCGATAGCTCAAAGCCCTTCACAATTGAGGCCGCTAAAGCGGCATACCACTGTTCGACGGTGATCTGCTGGGTGCCAATGCTGGTCAGGTCGATCTCGACGCCCCTGACTCCGGCTTGCTGCAGTCGGGCCACCGTGCGCACCCGCAGACTTGATTTGCCCGTTTGACGCGCATCAAACACATAGCAAAATTTTCCTGCTAGCAGCGCTTGAAACAGCGTTTCATCTGCCTCGCGCTCAACATAGGTCGTCGCCGTAGATGGTAAGCTACCGCCGACTTGATAAGGCGATCGCTCCCTCGGTGCCCGCATTACGCCTCCAAGACAGTGCCAAAGTACTGACGATACAACTCACAACTCGGTACAGTTTGTTGCGCCTCAAAGCGGACTAACCCTAGTCCTTGTAAATAATAGGCATGACTGGGATACAGCTTCGCCCCCGCCGGACTCTTAGCCACTTCGGTCATCGCTGATAAGGCATCAGGTTGAGCCTCCAACAACTCCAGTTGCCGCCGTGAATGACTACTAAAGACACTATCTAGGGCGCTCGCCGAATCAGTCAGCGTTTTAATATCGCTGCCCTGACTCAGATAAAACATGCTGAGTTGGGTGAGATAGGGATGCCCTCCTAACAGGTTTAAGAGTTGGTAAGCATCCGTTTCTGAAAAGTCCAATTCATAACGAGAGGCAATTTCCTGGGTTTGATACAGGTCAAATCCCGGTAGTTCCACCGGTACTCCCACGTTGAAGGGTGACTGGTGCAAATTCAGCGGCAGCAAAACTTCCATCGAGTGAGCCACCACTAACCGCAGCCGCTGCCAAATTTCCTGCTTGAGACCATAGCGTCCCTGTTCATACCAGGCCCGCAGCAACCCACAAAAATCAGTGGTGACATCGCTGCGCGCAAATAGCTCATCTAAACCGTCGATCATGACCAACAGAGGGCGATCGCAGCTGGGCAACAGATACGTCTCAAAATAGTCGGTGCAGCTATACGCCGCGCCAAACATCGGCTCCCATCGAGTTTTTAGCTCATTGGGTAGATCGATCGCCCGCGCGACACTGGCACAAAACCACCGCAAAAAGGCATCTGACCCTTCTAAGACCTGGCCTTCCGCTAACTGTAGATTCACCACCGCAGCCTGCAACCCCTGATCTTGCGCATAGCCCAAAATCTGTGTCAATAAAGAAGTTTTGCCATACTGCCGAGGCGCTTTAATGCGCACCAATGAGCCCGGATTCAAAATCTCTTGAAAGCACAGCCGTTCTAACGGCGGCCGATAGACATAAAACGGTGAGCCCAGGGACAACGGCCCTCGGGGCGGTTGATTTTGCTGAGAAAAGAATTGATTAGAGGCCCGCACGTGGACTTCAGGGGTTACTAAATCAGTGGGCTCTAAGGCCAAATCAAACGCCCCGAAATAGGTGTCAAGGGTCGCAAAATCGACAGGCTTTTGCCGCCGCCGCACCTTGGTTAGCGTATTCGGGCTTAATCCCGTGGCCTCACTCAACTGCTCCAGGGTAAAGGGATTGCCGCCATTACGCTGAACGGCAACGAGCTGCTCTGCCGACTGCAAACGCTGCCACCCCTGAAAACTTAGAAGCACACCTCGACGACGCTTTTCAGAAACTCCAAGATCGTTCATATGTTATTGCGACATTCTTAAATAAACAGTTCATGTTGGTTAGATAGGGATCATAGATCTACTTTCACCAGCGGTGAATTCAAGTTCTTATGCTAAAAAACGAATTTTTTATTCACCAAATCTGAATCTCTGCCGAGGTCAGAAAAGATAATAACAAGCTCGATGATAATACTTAACGCCATCCATAGACAAATATCATGGTGATACCTAGAAGTTTAGCGATGGATCGTACTAACACTTTCAAGATAGTGAACGCCTTGTCAGTACTATCCTTTCTTTTTTCATGACTAAAACTCTGAAGCACCCTGCAATATCTTTCAAGGCAGCACAGAAATTATTTTTAAAGGATGAAAATCTTGGTATTTCTCCGCTTTCGCTTCTCTTTAAGGAGATTTTTGCAAGTATTGGAATTCATCTGGTCTGAGTGAGAGGCTCATTAGTAGATCTCTGGAATTTAGATTGATTTCTCTTGCCGCGTTGCCATTCGCCCTCAATTGCTCGAAGGCTGAAAATGCAAGAGACCTGCTTCGAAAAGCTCCTTTCTTCGATCTGAAAATACTGTGCAAATAATCTGAATTGTTGCGATCGAGACTACTCACTCAGTAAAAGCGAAAGGTCTCACAGCTTTCCATCGAAAAGCACGAAAAATTTCACTCAGTCGAAAGACCTTCTCGCCGTTCCCGGCAGAAACGAATCTGCACCAAGATCTTCAGCCCATCGGCATAGTCTATGGCGGTTTCTCAGATGACATGTCTGAGAAACTTGCCTACCATTCCCGCGAAGGAAAGGGTGTTCGGGCTAGCAGCAGCGATCGCTGAACCGCTCCTTTCCCTAAACCGAAAACCTGAACATACTTTTCCGAGATAATTTCAATCCGCCCATGATGCCGCAGTCCCACTTGGAATAGAGGGCTTTGCAGAAGTTCCACAGCGTTCACCTAGTTCAGCGTGATCAACCCAAGCAGCTACCTAACTGATGAACGACGCACCATTATCTTTTCCTGGAGCCACTCGTCGAGCGCCAGTAGGAGCCTTCGTGACTTGTCGCAACCCGCAGAATATCGCTTAAAGGCTAGGTGAGCAGCATTTGGTTAACAGAAGAGCTTGCTGCATGGCTTAATCAGGATAATCAGCCTTCTCAAGGAGGGAGTTGGATTGATACAGCTGCTTCCTTAAATTGACTGGTGTTTAGACTAAAAAGCTGAAGAAAGGCGATCGTGATGAGACTCAGGATCGCCTACCCGAGAAACTGAGAGAAGCAAAACCACTCAGTCCTGGGATATGACCTACGATACTCTGCGCAGCTTTCGAAACCGCGC
>JBHJJI010000300.1:0-2498 GCA_050042805.1 Leptolyngbyaceae cyanobacterium | reverse complement strand
ACCAGAGTGTCACCAGTCGTGTCAATCTCGACCTGCGGCGGGGCGGCGGTGCCGGTGATGGCAACCTGCACACCGCCATCTCCCTCGGAAACGCTGATCAAAGCAATGCCAGTGGCGGGCGCAAACTGCTCCGCCTGAGCGTCATCGACCAGATCTAGCGCGGCAGCGGGCAGATCAATCACGAGCGCATTGCCGGTAACGCGGGGCGAACCGGCGGCTAAAGGGCCGGTCGCTTCAATGGCGATCGCCAATCCGGCAGCGGTTTCTCGTACTTGCACAGCGGTAATGGTGATCACCTCATCGGTGGCTTGAGCCATCCAGTCAGACACTGTTGAAGCGGCTACAGACTCTGGCTGAGTCTCGGGTGCCGACTCCGGCACCGTGGTGGCGATCGCTTTGCCCGTGGGTATCGCGTCTTTGGCCTGCTGGTCAACCGGCTCAATCAGCTCTGGCAAAGCGGCCGCTGCGGCTGGCAGCGACATGGCCCACACACTCAGCGGCAATAGCCCTAGCCCCAATCGTTTGATCACGTTTCGGTATCTCCCAATCAACAGTCATCAAGCGCAAGTCTCAGCTGGCCACGCCGTACCAGATAAGAATGCTTCTCAAATAGTTGTTGTCAAACTTATCGGGCCAGCGAGATCGGATGCTCTTTGATCGGGACTTTTTTCTCTTTGATCGGGACTTTTTATCCCTTGGGGCAATTCGCCAACTGATAGGCCTTGGGAGCGACCCCAAAATTTCGCCGAAAAGCTCCACTAAACGCGGTCGGGCTATCGTAGCCCACCGTGGCCGCTACCACGGCAACCGACCGTTTTTGCCGGAGCAATCGGCAGGCAGTTTCCATCCGCTGTTGGGTGAGGTAGCCAAACACGGTGGTATCCAGCACCTCGCGGAATCCTTGCTTGAGTTTGCGATCGTTAATCCCCACCTGTCGTGCTAATTCCAGCAGCGAGGGCGGTGTGCGCAGGCTTTGCTGGAGAATGTCTTGAGCCTGACGGATGCTTTCAATATCAGCGGCTGGCAGGCTAGAGGAGGAGCCTTGCCCTGCCTGAACCGCTTGAATATAAAGGGAAATCAGCTCTAGGGCCTGGGCTTCTAGATACAGCGATCGCGTTAACCCCTGATGAGGGCAGTGCCAAATTTTCTGCAGCACCCTTTGCATGGCTGGCGTGATGTTGAGGGGGGGTAGGGCCGGGCGATCATCCTGCCCGGTTACCATCCGACGCAGGGTTAGGGGCAACGTTTCCTCATGTTCTGTCACCATCGCTGCTAACAGAGGGGCTTGGATGTGAACGTCTACCGCCCAAAAATCTTGATTGGCATATTCATAGACTTTATGAGCGGGCAAGGCCGCATTGAGGAAGTAAGCCTTTTGACCCTCAACAAATATCTGTTGCTGCGCCCCTAAATCGGTGCCCATCACATTGGCGGCAATCACAAACGAAAACTCAAAGCAGTTTCTGCTGATGGCTGGCCCCAGAGAGATGATGTCTTTTTGGAGTCGATAGCGATGCAACGTCAATGAAAGGTGATGCTGCAGCCGAATATCGCGTTTGTAACCGGTGCCCAACCAGTCTGGAAAAACCAGCGTGCGGTCTTTGGCATTGGTCAACAGTTCTGGCTGAGTATTTCGCGTTTGCTCCTGTAGGTACTGCTGCCATTCGGAGCTCTGGAGGGTTAGCGTCACGGATTATTGAAGTCACACAATAAACGGTAATTGATGATATCAGATCTCAATAAGCTCTTGCGATAGATTCATCTTTGCCAGGCTCTAAAACCCTTGATCGCGATCGCCCGACTCTTCTAAAGTGCAGTCATAAAGTCCTAAGCCAATGGCCCCCACCGCCAGGATGCCTAAGGCCAAAATCACAAAGTTGGCAGAGGCCCACGGGTTTATCCAACAGTTGCCCCAGGGCTACGACACGATTGTCGGCGAACGGGGGCAGAAGCTTTTGGGTGGGTAGCGGCAGCGGATTGCGATCGCTCGCGCCATTCTCAAAGACCCACCGATTCTCATTCTCGACGAAGCCACTTCGGCGGTCGATAACGAGACTGAGGCGGCGATTCAGCGCGCGATCGCCCAGATTACTCAGGGTCAGTAGATCACAAAGTCTTCGAGAAAGGGGGTAGGTTCAAGGCAGAGTTAGAAAATTGCCATGTCTCTACCCCAGCCTTCATTATCCACAGAGCCTGCGCTCACCGATGAGCAAACCTTGACCGCCGCCGTCAACTGCTTGAGTGACCACCTCGACCTGAAAACACAGGGGTCAGTGAGCGACACCACTCTGTATGAGGTGCTCGTTTGGGCCGCTAGTCGCTGTGACAGTCTCGAACACACTGCCGAGATGCTGGAGGGCGTCCCCAGTGGCAACGGGATTCGCTATCACCTCCACAAGTTGGAGGCCATGACGCAGTTGGAAAAGCAACTCAATCAAGCGTTGCAAGCGAAGCTGCCGAGTCAAATCGTCAATCGTCGTCAGCGCCTCGCTATCGAC
>JBHJJI010000299.1:0-10773 GCA_050042805.1 Leptolyngbyaceae cyanobacterium | reverse complement strand
GTCGCCCGCCCCCCTCGACTGGCAGTGGCCAGTGCAAACCGTGTTGCCTCAAGCCGTCGCCCCTCCCGTGCCCCGCGACGCAGATCGGCCCGAAGACGCCGACGTCACCGCCTTGGCCCGACGACAGCATCAGATTTTAGTGGTCGATGATGAACCGATCAATCGGCAGGTGATCATGAACCACCTCGCTGTCAAAAACTATCAGGTGGTAGAAGCAGCGGATGGCCTGGAGGCCCTAGCCCTGTTAGAGGCCGGCATGCAACCCGACGTCATTTTGCTGGATGTGATGATGCCGCGCATGACCGGCTTCGAAGTGTGTCGCAAGTTGAGGGAGAGGCATCCGGCCCATAAATTGCCCATTGTGATGCTGACGGCTAAAAACCAGGTGGGGGATCTGGTCGAAGGGCTCTCCGCCGGAGCGAATGATTACTTGACGAAACCCATTTCCAAAAGCGAACTGCTAGCCCGCCTCAAAACGCATCTGTATCTATCGAAAATTAACCAGGCCTATGGTCGTTTCGTGCCGCGTCAGTTTCTGCACTTTCTCAACCGCGAAAGCATTGTCGATGTTGACCTCGGCGACCAGGCGCAACAGCATATGTCGGTGCTGTTTGCCGATATTCGCGACTTCACAACGCTGTCAGAGCAGATGACGCCTAAAGACAATTTCAAGTTCCTCAATGCGTTTCTGTCGCGCATGGAACCCGCCGTCTCAGAGCACAACGGCTTTATCGATAAATACATCGGCGATGCCATTATGGCGCTGTTTAGCCAAAGTGCTGACGATGCCTTGAAAGCGAGCATTGAGATGTTGCAGCGGCTCCAACAATACAATCAAGAACGGTTGGGCTACCATCAGTTGCCGATCGAAATCGGCATCGGCATCAACACCGGTGCGGTGATGCTGGGCACCGTCGGCGGTCGGAATCGAATGGATAGCACCGTCATCAGCGATACGGTCAACGTCGCCGCTCGCATTGAACGCATGACTCGCATCTACAGCGCTAATCTGTTGATTTCTCACCATACCTTTTTGCAGCTTAGCGACTCCAATGCCTATGCGATGCGGGTGATCGATCGCGTGCGCGTTAAGGGTAAAGAGGCCTACGTCAGTGTCTATGAGGTCTTTGAGCCTGACCCGCCTGCCGTCCGTAGCGCCAAGCTTAAGAGCCGTACTGAGTTCGAGAATGGGTTAGCAGATTTTCACCAAAAGCACTACGACAAAGCCATCCAAAAGTTTCAGCACTGCTTGACCCTGTGCCCCACCGACAAAATTGCGCAAAGCTATTTAGAACGAGCCCGCCAGGCTGCGCTCAATGCCACCAGTGCGGCTGAAACCGGGCTGTAGTGCCATTTCCCAGCTGGCTAAAGGCTGCAGGCCAGTTGTCATCGCTGCTTGACTGACCGGATCTATAGCAGAATTCGGAATGTAGAGTTCGGAATACCCTTCGGGAAGGGCCAGCCCTACGGAGTTAAAAGGTTCATGAGAGAATGATTTCAGGCATTGGAGGCGACCTGATCAAACTGCTGTTTTCTATAGATACCAGGTTGTTGGACACGTTATTTCTTGGCATACTCTTAGAAGATCTGCAGCTGCCCTACATTTCGGCGATTCACAGCAATCATGCCGTTGTCCTCGAATACGACGTCTTCAAGCCACACCGCTCTTTTCCTCTGCTTAGAGTGACAGAAGAGGGCTATATTCACGACAATCCGGTACGGCATCAGCTTGGTCGAACGCCAGCAGATTGGTCGTTTTCAAGTGTGCATCGGTTTATTGCACAGGGGCTTTATCCCCAAAATCGGGCTGAAACGAATCTGGATATGAGTGTGAAGGGGTGTTTGTCTGACCTTTGAGGCATAGGGTGCGTTTGCTTGGCAGCAACGCACCCTACGGCTGGCGTCGCTAGCGGATCAGCGGAAATCGCCGCCAAAGCCGATCGAGGTTCTGCCCATCGCCTCATAAAATGTGATGCCTAGCGGCAAATCGACATTGCCATTGTCATCAATAAACTGCTCAAAAAAGCTCAAATCAACCAGATCGCCAATGTCGGGCGTGTCGTCTTTGTCTTCGTCGCGATCGCCATCATTAATATTGCTCGCCACTGTGCGCAGCAAATCAGGACTGTAGGTCGCCTCTGGCTGCACCGAAGCGCTGACGCCTGCTACCGGCAACGCCTTAGTCTGATCGGGGAGGGATTCTGCTGAGATGTCGGGCGAGTCTAACGGCAACAAATCCGCCGCTGTGCCCGTCGCTTGAGCTTGGGCCGATGCGCCTAGAGCCGATAGTGAGACGGCTGACCCCACGGTAATCAAAGCGACTTTACTAGAAGACTTCATTTACTAAGACCCATAGATGGTTAAGTGAACTGACCCAGCATTTGGAACCGCTTGCCGGTGGGGGCTTTGGTCAAAAACTGAGGCAGCAATTAACCTTCCGGTGGGAACAATTTCCATCGGGATGAATCATACAAAAGTTGTTGAATTTTCTAGAAGTTATTACGGAATCAGCGAGATCGCCGGTGTACCGGCGCTGATTTCAGCCGCTCACGACTTTACAGATAGCCTTAAATCGCCCTGCTGCCGCCCCTCTAGACACCAGCAGTCACTTAGAGCACCGATACTACCGCTAACGGGCCTGGCAGAGAATCCATAGTTTTGTTGATCGTCTTTCAGAAAACCGATCGCAATCCTGTACACTCTCCCTTTAGTGGAGTTTAAAATCTCCCCTAGCTGGATACTTTGCGTTTATCATGCATGTGAGCACTATGAAAAGACTGTTTTTGGGCCTGTTTGCGGTTGTGCTGAGTTGGTTAGGCACCGTTGCCCCCGCGATCGCGGGCGACATTGCCCACGGCGGCCAAGTATTTTCGAACAACTGCGCGGCCTGTCACATTGGCGGCGGCAACGTGGTCAACGCGGCCAAGACTTTGAAGCTGGCCGACCTGCAAACCTATGAGATGGCCTCCCTCGACGCCATCAAAACTCAAGTCACCAACGGCAAAAATGCCATGCCCGCCTTTGCTGGTCGCTTAACCGAGCAAGATATTGATGATGTGGCTGCTTATGTTTTGGACAAGGCTGAAAAAGGCTGGTAAATCCGGACTCCGCCTGGGTCAGCGATTAACCGTCGCCCTCCTGGCGATCGCCAGTATCGTGCTATTGCCGGGGCGGGTGATCGCGGCTCCGGCGGCGCTGCAGCTCGGGTTAGACGCCCTGCAGCAGCAGGACTTTGCCACTGCTGTGGACTATTTTGACGAAGCGGTACAACAGCACGACTCCCTCGATGTCGCCTATGCCCATCGCTGTTTGGCCAACCTGATGATGAATCGGGCAGAGCAGGCGGTTGAAGATTGTTCTGCCGCGATCGCCGTGAATCCGGCCTATCCTAAGCTGCGCTTTTATCGGGGGCTGGCTCACTATCGCCTGAGTCAATACGCCGCCGCCGTGGCTGATCTGACTCAATATCTGCAAACCCAGCCCGACGACGCTCGCGCCTACTACAACTCTGGGCTGGCCAAGTTTGCCCAAGGCGATGTGGGCCGGGCGATCGCCGATTACCACCAGGCACTCACCTACGCCGCTGATTTAAACGCCGTTGAGCGGTCAAATCTCTACAACGATTTGGGGGTTGCTTACTTGGCTAGCGGTATCAAACCGGCAGAGACGCTGCTCGCGCTCGATCAGGCCGTGGCATTCGATGCCAGTGACACCCGCGCCTATTTCAATCGAGGCTGCGCCTGTCGCGAACAGGGCCACTATGCTGCTGCCCTGCAAGATTTTGATCGCGTCATTGCCCTCAATCCCCATCATGCGGAAACCTACTTCAACCGGGGGGCCGTGAAGCAGCAATTGGGCAATCGAGATGGCGCGATGGCTGACTTTCAGGCGGCGTTCACCCAGTTTCAGCAGCAGGGCAACCTCGATGGCGCACAGCAAGCCAAGCTGCGCTTGCAGCAGATGCAGCAGCCTCGCCAAGCGATCGGCTAGCGCCGTCATCCAGCCGTCATCGGGCTGAAGCTGCCATCGCTTCCCTGCCGCTCGTCCCCACTATCCCCTTCAAACTCCAATATCCCCCCTAAAATTCATGCGTAAATTCTTGACTCACTTGATGGCGACTGGACTGCTCACGGTCAGCGTCAGCGCGATCGCCACCGCCCCCTCACCAGCTGACAGGGGCCACGATCATGGCGACGGCCACAGCGCCCCGGCAGACATGACCACCGAAGCAGATCACGATCGCCACCACCACGGCATGGTGGAGATTCCGGCCGGACAGGCAGTACCGGAAGGCGTCATTGATCTCTTTGCTGTCCCGGTTGCGGGCTGGAACCTCGAAGTTGCGATCGCCAACTGGAGCTTTGCCCCTGAGCAAGTCAATGTCAACAACCTCACGACCGAAGGACATGCGCACCTTTATCTCAATGGGGAAAAGCTGACGCGGCTCTACAGCGAGTGGTACTACATTCCGGAGCTGCCCCCCGGCGAACATGTCCTCACGGTGGGGCTCAATACCAATACTCACGAGGCCTTGATGCATGACGGCGAGCTAATTGAGGCCTCCGTCAAGGTCATCGTTCCTGAAGCGGAATAACGTAGTCATGCCCCTGCGCAGAGATCGGACTCCCCATGCCAGCTTGCTGATGTTTGGAGAGCTGTAGTCTCCTAATCAGCCGCATTGTACGTAGAGTACTCCAAGAAATAACGTGTCCAAGAACCCGGTTTCTATGAAAAACTCGCTGCAGACTGTTGACTTCCAGAAACCGGTTTCTTCAGGTGGGGTATTTTTTATTTTGGATGACGCTTAATGGCTGGCCCGACGACATCGATGCGATCAGTCCAAATTCCGCCGGAATAGTCATTTGGCAGAGCGCGGAGCTGTTCGAGGTCGTCCAGTCCTTGTGAAAACCCTTCGCCTTGGTAATTGGCCAGCAAGAAGACCCTGGTATCTACTGCTGCCATCCGCTGCAGAAAACGGTTGGGCCACCCCCACAGCCAAGCGGTGTAGTTAGCCGGAATCATCAACATACTCCGCTCACAGGCCGTTGGCAGATAGCCTGTCCAGCCCAGGGCGACATATCTCATCAGGCAGGTTTTAAGTCGGCTGATCCACAGGGTTTGAATCAGGGGTAGGCGATCGCGGATAACGCTGACGGGGCGATCACCGCCATAAACCATGATGTTCTGTTGGCGATCAGGAGCAAGTTGAACGAGTCGTTCAGCCAACAGCTCACCTTCCTGGGGGTCGTTACTTTTGACATTAATAATCAGCTTGTGAGTGGGAAAAGCGGTGAATACCTCATCCAACGACGGCATCAAACCGACCCCTTTGCCCCGAAAGGGGTAAGTCTTACCCCCATCTGCGGTGTAGCCATACCCAATGTCTAGAGATTGCAGACTCGTCAGCGTCTGCTCCCGCGTGACGCCAGTACCATTGGTGCGGCAATCGACCGTCCAATCATGGAAGACCGCAAAGTGGCCGTCTATGGTCGGGTGAATATCCAACTCAACAAAATCGGCTCCGTAGGCGAAGGCCGCCCGCATCGAAGCGATCGTGTTTTCCAGATAGTCGTGGGGTGTTGGCAGCAGACGAGTCGCCGTGCAGCTGGCATTCGTTAGGCCGGTGCGATCGAAATTTTGGGCCACCCCCCGATGCGCGACCAACAGCGGCTGATTGCCAATCGGACGCGCTAAAAACGAGGCATTACTCAAATACAAGATGACGATCACACCGCAGATGACCAGTGCTAACCGTTTGAGCGTGCTGAACTTTTTCATGCTGGGTCATGCTCTCAAACATGCTGAGGAGTCATCGCTCTGGTCGCCATAGTGATCGACTCGCTTTTGGGCAAGACGTCATCGTCAGCAGATTGAGCCTCCGTTCAAGAGGGATCGATGCGGTTAGCCAAGATCGCCACGGGCACCATCGGCACCATTGGCAATAAACAGATGAGCCATTGCTGCCAAGTCAAGGGGGCCGTGTCAAACAGAAAGTTCATCAACCCCCACTGGCTAAACAGAATTTGCAGGGCAATGGCCACCACAATGCCCATGAGCAAAATCGGTGAATTCACGATCGCGGGTGACCGACGTCGTAAATAGGCGACTAAGCTTTTGCCTAATTGGCCAATACTGAGCAGATAGATCACCCGCGCCGCCACGAGCGCTTGAATCGCCATGGTGCGCGCCACGGTAATATCGCCCGTGGTGGATTGAGCCCACTCAAAGATGCCAAAAATCAGAATCCAGTTAAACACTGACACCACTAAAATGCGGCGTAATAGTTTTGGGGTGATCAGCGGTTCATTGGGATTGCGCGGGGGAGATTGCATCAGCCCCGGCGATTTTGCTTCAAAAGCCAGGGGCACAGTCATGGTGATGGAGTTGATCATGTTCAGCCACAGCACCTGTAGCGAGAGGATGGGTAAATCCCGCGCTAACAACGCACTGATCAGGATGGTCATCGATTCGCCACCATTGACGGGCAAGAGAAACGCGATCGCCTTGCGTAGGTTTTGATAAACGGTGCGGCCTTCTTCCACCGCCGCTTCGATCGAGGCGAAATTATCATCGGTCAGTAGCATCGCCGAGGCTTCGCGAGCCACTTCGGTGCCGCCTTTCCCCATGGCAATGCCAATATCGGCTTGTTTCAGGGCAGGCGCATCGTTCACGCCATCCCCCGTCATCGCCACGACGTCCCCTTTGGACTGCAGGGCTTCGACCAGCTGCAGCTTTTGAGCCGGGGCCACCCGCGCAAACACCGTCCCGGTTTCAATGGCGTCAACAATTTGGTGATCGTCCATTTGAGCCAACTGTTTGCCGTCAAAGGCGACAACGCTGCCACCGGTTTGAATGCCCATGCGCTGGGCGATCGCCCGCGCCGTGGCGATATGGTCGCCGGTGATCATCTTGACTCGAATTCCCGCCGTCTGGCAGGAATGAATGGCCGCGATCGCCTCCGGACGGGGCGGGTCAATCATGCCCTGCAACCCGAGAAATACCAAATCCGTATCCAGATCCTCATGATCAATCGAATGCTGATGGACGTCCACAACCTTTTTGGCAAAGGCAAGTACCCGTAATCCCTCTGCGGCCATTGTTTCGACCGCTTGTTCAATCTGGGCGGTGTCAAGGGTAACGATCTGCCCTTGCTGATTCAGCATCTGAGCACACCGCTGCAGCAAGGCCTCCACCGAGCCTTTGACGTAGATCGTGCGCGTCCCCCCGTCATGCAGGGTGGCCATATATTGATACTGCGACTCAAAGGGAATCGCATCCAATCTGGGATGGGCCGCCACTAACCCCGATTGACTCAGCCCCGCCTTCGCTGCTGCCGTAATCAGGGCGCCCTCAGTCGGGTCACCCACCACTGACCAATCGTCTCCCACTTGCTTGAGCTGGGAGTCATTACAGAGCACCCCGGCCACCAGGCAATCTTCTAGCGTCGGTGACAGCCCATCTTCATAGGGACTGTCAGGTTGACCAGGGGTGACCAGACGAATATCGCCTTTGGGACTGTAACCCCCGCCACTCAGCGCATAGGATTGCCCTCCGACATACAGGGTTTGCACCGTCATTTGGTTTTCGGTCAGCGTCCCGGTTTTATCCGAACAAATCACCGTGGCACTGCCCAAGGCTTCCACCGCGGGCAGTTTGCGAATAATGGCATGACGACTGGCCATGCGGTTAACCCCGATCGCCAACGTAATCGTGACCACCGCTGGCAACCCCTCGGGGATGGCACTCACTGCCAGGGCCACGGTGGCTTCAAACATATAAACCCAAGATTCGCCCTGCCCCACCCCAATCGCAAAGGTGAGGGTCGCTAGGGTCAAAATGGCGTAGAGCAGCGTGCGGCTAAATTTGGCAAACTTGCGGGTGAGCGGCGTCGAGAGGCTCACTTGCCGCTCCATTGATTGAGAAATTTGCCCCACTTCGGTCGCGTTGGCCGTCGCGACCACCAGCCCCAGCCCCTGCCCAAAGGTGACGAAACTGCCGGCATAGGCCATGTTGGTGCGATCGGCCAGGGCGGTATCCGGCGGCAACAGTTGGAGCGATTTCTCGACGGGCACCGCTTCTCCGGTCAGGGCCGATTCATCCACTTGTAAATTGCGCACCTTGAGCAACCGCACATCCGCTGGCACTTTGTCTCCCGAGGCCAGCAAAACGATGTCTCCAGGCACTAAGTCGCGCGACGGAATCCGCAATGTTTGCCCCTCTCGGATCACCGAGGCTTCCGTCGTGACCGCTGTGGCCAGCGCCGCGATCGCTCCCTCGGCTTTCGCTTCTTGCACATACCCAATCACGGCATTGATGACCGTCACGCCCCAAATCACACAGGCATTGGTCCACGAGCCCAGGAACGCCTTGACCGCCCCCGCCACCAGCAAAATGTAGAGCAGTGGTTGATTAAATTGCAGTAAAAATCTTAACCAAGCGGGTTTTCCGGGCTTAAATTGCAGCTCATTCCAACCATGTTTTTCGTAGCGGGTGGCGACAGCTTCTGCCGATAAACCGATTTCCAAATCGCTCGCAAAGTATTTAATTACTTCTTGTTCAGAAAGGTGATGATATACCGGCAATGGCAATTGAGCGGGCACGATATCCTCCAAAACTTAGCCAACGAATAAGTCGATTTTTATTGATTTAAGATTCCAAGAAATTGAGAGCCTAATCTATGGGTTCAACGAGACAGAAAGCATGAGTTTGATTAAGAAAACCAGCGATCGAGTTCAGCTATCGCTGGGGTTGTCACGATCTAATCCATCCTCTCTAGTTTAGCGATCGCCAGAATTTATCACGCTGCTTGACTTAGCTACAACGTCGAGACAGCTTCACAAAACAGCTTCATCTCACCGTTAAGATGTTTTCGAAAAAATGCTTTGATTGTTTTCTATCCACCCCTGAAATCCTTTTCTATACTCTTTAAAGAATCAAGAATCCCTTATTTGTAAACATGGCCCCATTCTATTTCTTTTGATTGGCTTTGTGGTTTACAAATCTTTTGAAGCGGCTTCGAAGTCCTGGAGAAATCTATGATATGTATCCCAACCAAGCTAATGGCAATGACCTATGAAAAGTATAAGCACCGGCACTCGTCGTTGATGGGGGTTTGACATATATAGATTCAATCACAGCTATAAAATATTCACGGATAAACAATCGCGATCGCTCGCCAAAAACTCAATGCGCCCCTTTCTTGAAAGATAGAAAAATATTTTGTAGCGAGAAAGTTTACTGGCAGTATTTTCACCCAGGGTTCTGTCGAACGCGGATCTCGCTGTGGGCGGTCTGCCCTGCCATGAGCCCCCTCACACCGATGCTCTGAGACAGGGCGACAGAACTGGCTCCCCATCTCCCCTTGAGAACCGCTAAACGGCTGGCGCGAGCGCCCCGGAGCGGGCTGTTTTATGATGGAAAAATGCAAAAGCTTACCCTTACCCGGCCCGACGACTGGCATCTGCATCTCCGCGACGGCGAGGCGCTGCAGGCGGTTCTGCCCCATACAGTGCGTCAGTTTGCCCGCGCTATCATCATGCCGAACTTGAAGCCCCCGGTACGAACGGTCACCGATGCGGCAGCCTATCGCGATCTCATCATCGCCGCGATTCCGGCGGGCCAGCAGTTTGAGCCCTTGATGACGCTCTACCTCACCGACAACACCCGCCCCGAAGATATTGTCGCGGCCAAAGACTCTCAGTTTGTCAAAGCGGTCAAGTACTACCCCGCTGGGGCCACGACCAATTCTGACTTCGGCGTGACGGATATTCGCAAGTGCGATCGCGTTTTTGAAACCATGCAGGCGGTCGATTTGCCGTTGTTACTACACGGCGAAGTGACCGACAAAGCGGTGGATGTGTTTGATCGCGAAAAGGTGTTTATCGAGCAGCACCTGAACCCGCTCAAGTCACGCTTCCCTAACCTGCGGGTGGTGCTGGAGCACATCACCACCGCCGATGCAGTGCAGTTTGTCCTCGCGACCGACCATATCGCGGCCACCATCACGCCACAACATCTACTGTTCAACCGCAACGCGATATTCAAGGGCGGCATTCGCCCCCATTTTTATTGCTTGCCCATTTTGAAACGAGAGACGCATCGCCAAGCTCTGGTGCAAGCCGCCATTTCGGGGAATCCCAAGTTTTTTCTGGGCACTGATAGCGCGCCTCATTCGCGCAACAGCAAAGAAAGTGACTGTGGTTGCGCTGGGTGCTATTCGGCGCTGCACGCCCTAGAGCTATATGCCGAAGCGTTTGAAAGCGTGAATGCGCTGGATAAGCTAGAAGCGTTTGCTAGTTTTTATGGCCCGGATTTTTATCAGTTGCCGCGCAACACTGAGCAGATTACGCTGACCAAAACGACCTGGCGAATTCCGGATGAAGTGCCTTTTGGCGAATCTGGGCTGGTGCCCCTATGGGCCGGGCAGGAAATCACGTGGCAAATGGCTTGGCCCTAACTTGATCGGAATTGATTGCTTTGGTTGATGGCAGCATCCATATCGGCAGGCTGACTGTCAGACCGGACCGATGCAGGATGCCTGACAGGTCTTCTACAGCGACTTCGAGAGAATTCGCTTCTGTCTTTCGTGCTAATTGATCAGGCCTTGAGTCAGGTGTCTTGGAGTACCTCGGGATCATGAGCAGGACAGGGCAAGATTAGAGAATGCTATGTCCACCAAGGCTCTATTTCTTGATTGGCATCTTTCGGACCATTCATCTTCCATTCGATGACTTCATCAATAGATAACTTTCTGAGTCCACAATGCTTGACATT
>JBHJJI010000298.1:0-10770 GCA_050042805.1 Leptolyngbyaceae cyanobacterium | reverse complement strand
CCCGCTGGGGATGATCCCGCGATGCTGCTGGAGATTACCCAACCGTCGCCACAGGCTCCCGTCATTGCCCGATCATCTATCGTGGGCGATCGCCCAGCTCTCTCGTCCAGTGCGGGGCAATATCCGGCAAGTACCAACCTGCCCTCGCCAGAAGCGCTGTACGCGGCGATGAATCAGTGCTTTCGCGCCTACAGCCAGGCCAGCGCCATTCAGTATCGCCGCGATCGCGACCTGCCCGAGGGCAGTCTGGCCGTCATCGTGCAGCAGCAGGTGCAGAGCCTCTGCAGCGGTGTCGCCTTTAGCCGCGATCCGTTTACGGGAACGGGAGACACCGTCATCATTGAAGCGCTACTAGGCCCTGCTTCCTTTGTCACCGATGGCCAGCGATCGCCCGAGCGGTGGCAAGTCACCTTGCAGCCCGCTGACCGGCCAGATAATGTTGAAAATCCCGAGAGCTGGCGCTTGCCTGAGGCGTTAACCCTAGATGTCAAGGGCACCGGCGATACCCCCCATCGACTGCTGCAAGAAGTCGCCTTTTTAGCCCGTCACCTCGAACAGCGCTGCTTCGGCATTCCCCAAAATATTGAATGGAGCTTTGACGGCGATCGCCTCTGGCTCCTCCAAAGTCGGCCCATCATTCCCGTTGAGGGAGATCGTGGACAACGCACCCAGGCCCAGTTACCGACCACTGACCTACCAACCGCCCCCCTAGCTGAGGGGGCATCGCGGCTACACGCCCTACCAGTCTGTCCCGGCACGGCCACGGGTAAGGTCGCGGTCTTAAAGGCTTTGCGCCAGCCTCAAGCGCTACCACTCGACACCATTTTGGTCGTGCCTTTTCTCAAAGCGAGTGATCTGCCCGCCTTGGCCCAGATGCCCATCAACGGCTTAATTGCCGAAACCGGCGGCCAACTTTCCAATGGGGCGATCGCGGCGCGGGAGTATGGCATTCCGACCATTGTGATGAGCCAGCGGCGCGAACACTTACAATCCGGACAGCAGATCCATCTAGACGGTACGTTAGGAGTTGTGGATCTCCTGTAGAAAGCTCTCGCATCGAGTTTGGTTGTTGATGAGTTTTTTATCAAGTCTCCCGAGTAATTACGGTGAAAAATTTATTTATCTATCAGGATGGGCAGATTGTATAAGGTCTATCGATTTAAATCCGGGACTGCAGCGGCTCGTTTTCGATGTTCCTGCCCATCGCGCTTTCTAAATTTAGTTGTCAGGCGTTAGTAACTGCTTAAACCGATGAGTCATCCCAGTTTTAAGACGTATGTCAAAACTCTCAACAGCCTACTGAAATACAAAGGGGATTGGCTGCAGCAAGAGTCTCAAGATCTCGCCAAACTTTGCCATATGTACGGCAAGCTGCTGCATCTCGATGAGGATGAACGCAAAACACTACTATTGGCCGCATATTTCAAAAATCTAGGGGCGCTCTACGTCACCGATCAGTTGTTAGAGGAAGAGTTTCGCGATCACGGTCACATGGTCGCCAGCTTGAATATCTGGTTTGCTGAAAGCGCCAAAATCGCCCGAGATGCCGGGCTCAAAGACGTCGAAGCCATTTTGGACCAGTATCACCGGCGCACCATACCACAGCACAAGCTAGCCCGGATTTTTCAAGTGCTCAATACTTGGATTGCTTGCCAACAAGAAAAAGGATGGCGTCATCCCATGACTGAGCGTGAGGCCAGAATCATTTTGGAACAGCGCGCCCGCTTGCGGTGGTCAGACCCCCTGATTGTGCGGCAT
Source organism: Leptolyngbyaceae cyanobacterium (assembly GCA_050042805.1). GTDB lineage: Bacteria > Cyanobacteriota > Cyanobacteriia > Phormidesmidales > Phormidesmidaceae > Halomicronema. Next base: position 9,012 of record JBHJJI010000298.1, on the reverse strand, counting down.
TTCATTCACTGCTGTAATCAGTCCTGCAGTCTGTCTGATGCCCCCACCAATAATTACAGCTTGCCCTCTCAAGCGGTCACATAGCGCCAGTTAAGGGCGATCGCACCCGGCGCAGAGCTTTCCGGAAAGGAGATGCCCAGACAAATATCAACCCGGCTGAAGATACTGTATCGCCCTGGAAAATAACCCCGCGTAGGGTGGGTCAATTCCCTCACAGTTCGCTCAAAACTCCCCACCAGTCAGCTGTCTGGCCCACCACCCCAAACCCACAACGGACAACCGCATTTTCATCGTTTGGAGTGGCGCGCCAGCGTCATGGGCCATTGCTCTTCAACCATGGCTTCGCTCAAGTACCCGCCTCAGCACCACTACAGGTATTTTCACAGCCAGAAATTGTCTCGTTGGCGACGCCTCATCAGCTCTATACCAGCCTCACCTACGGCGACTATCCCCAGTCTCAAACTCGGCTCTTAAGGTTTATTTCATTGCGGGATGTGTCGCGTTAGATGTGAGATTCTAAACAGTGTTAAAGCAACCCTACGTTTAGAAACGAAAGTTAACATGGCAGACCTTAATCAGCCAACGGTGATCGTCACGGGTGCCTCATCTGGAGTGGGGCTTTACGCTGCCAAAGCCCTCGCCAAAAAGGGGTGGCATGTGGTCATGGCTTGTCGCAACTTAGAAAAATCCGAACGGGCAGCCAAAGAAGTTGGCATGTCGCCCGACCACTACACGGTCATGCATCTCGATCTGGCCAGTCTGAGCAGCGTCCGCAACTTTGTACAGACCTTTCGAGACAGTGGCAGACCGTTAACGTCGCTGGTGTGCAATGCTGCGGTCTATCTACCGCTCCTCAAAGACCCTGAATACAGTGAAGATGGGTACGAAATTAGCGTAGCCACCAATCATTTAGGCCACTTTTTGCTGTGTCACCTACTGTTAGAGGATCTGAAAAACTCTCCCGCTGGCGATAAGCGTCTAATTATTTTGGGCACGGTCACCGCCAACCGCAAAGAACTGGGTGGCAAGATTCCCATTCCGGCACCGCCTGATCTCGGCGACATGGCCGGATTCGAGCAGGGCTTCAAAGCCCCGATCGCCATGATTGATGGCAAAAAATTCAAATCAGGCAAAGCCTATAAAGACAGCAAGCTCTGCAATATGCTGTGCACCCGTGAACTGCACCGACGCTATCACGATGACACGGGCATTACATTCAACTCGCTGTATCCCGGTTGTGTCGCTGATACACCGCTGTTCCGCAATCACTTTGCCGCGTTCCGCACGATTTTCCCGTGGTTCCAAAAAAATATTACCGGGGGTTACGTCTCCCAGGATTTGGCCGGTGAGCGGGTCGCCATGGTGGTGGCCGATCCCGAATTTAAGCAGTCGGGCTATCACTGGAGCTGGGGCAACCGCCAGCAGCAGGGCCGCGAAGCCTTTGTGCAAGAGCTGTCGGCCGAAGGCAGTGATGATGCCAAAGCCAAGCGCCTGTGGGAACTCAGCGAGCGGCTCGTCGGCGTCGCCTCGATGGTGAGCACCTAAACGATGGCGGTCGGGGTTAGGCATTGCCCAACTCCGATGATCGGTGGGCAGTTTTCCGCACTGTGATGGCCTAACAGAAACTAGCGATCGCGGTCAAAACAGCTTCGCGGTCTCTGCTGCCGGATCAAAGACATAGCGGTTTTTATAGTCAGTCACACCGTAGAGATTGAACGAAATCGTCGGTTCGTCTCCATAGGGTTCGACTTGGTGAATCGCGCCGGGGGTAAACGTGATGATATCGCCAGGAGCCAAAATAGTTTCCTCTAGCAGCTCAATTTTGTGGGGCTGCTCTGGCGTTGGCGATCGCCGCCAAATCCGATTTTTTTCCTGACCACCCAGCATCGCTACCAAGCCCCACGTGGCGTGATTGTGAATGGTAGAAGCGCTACCGGGGCTCCAGGTCACCATTTGCACCGTTAGGGGAAACTGATATTCCCGATAGAGAAAATTCACGCCCCAGCCGGTTTTGGGATCAGGTTCCTTATATTCCATCTGGAGCCAGTAGGAACTGATCAGCAGTTTGCGGACGATGGGAGCGATCGCCGCCAGCCGGGTCGCATCGTCCTGTTCCGCCGCCAAAATATCTTCCAACTCCGTCAAAAAGCGATAGAGGCGATAGGTTTTTTCGGGCTCCTCGACCTCAGCCGCGTTGAGGATTTGCAGCGTGCCGTCATCTGTTACCAGCCAGTTGCTATTTGCCATTGCACTCATTTGCGGAACCGATGGCTATGGTAATACTGAAAGCCAGCGGATAGATGAATCTCTGCTGAGGGAGTGGTCAATGGGCAAGTTTTTGTTACAGATCGCCGCTGGGGGATTGCTGCTACTCTCCGCCTGCAGCGCAGCCTCGGAAGGCGAGCCGATGACCCGCGATCGCTGCGCCGCCCAGCCCGGTTTCGTCTTTGTACCAGCGGGCGCATTTATCACGGGCAGCACCCCCGCCGAACGCGACTATGGCTACGAAATTTCGGCCCAGGCGATTGCTGATTCACCAGAGGCCGTGACGGCAGCCGAACAGGGGCTACGCGATCGGCGCTGGTTTGAGTTTGAAGCCGACCAACAAACCACTTCACTAGAAGCTTTTTGCATTCAGGCCAATCTGGTCACCCAGCAAGACTATGCCGCCTTTGTCGCCGCCACCAGCCATCGCGCCCCCGGCATTTCTGCCGCCGAGTATCAAGAGCAAGGATTCCTAGTGCATCCCTACGAAGACGTCGTGCCCTATCTGTGGCTAGACAACAGGTTCCCTGACGGGTTAGGTGAGCATCCAGTGGTGCTCGCCTCCTATGACGATGCCCTGGCCTATGCCGAGTGGCGCGGCCAGCAAGACGGCGTTCAGTATCGCCTGCCCACTGCCGACGAATGGGAAAAAACCGCCCGAGGCGAAGATGGCCGCTACTTTCCCTGGGGCAACGAATGGCAGGATGACGCCACCCACTGGGGCCAGTCAATCCCTTTTGGCACGAGTGCGATCGCGCGCTATCCCCTCAGCCAAAGCCCTTACGGAGCCGAAGACATGGCAGGAAACGTGTTTGAGTTCACCTCGACCCTGCGAGAGCGGCGGGGCGTCACTGTCTCGGTGATGAAGGGCTGCTCTTGGGATGACCTGCCTGGCTTTTGTCGCGCCGCCTATGAGCACACGCGCCCAACGACTTCGCGCCATATTCTCTTTGGCTTTCGGCTCGTACTGGTGCCAGAATCGCTTGAGTGAAAAGTGTGCAGCTCGTGTGACGTCTAGGGGCAGCGGGCAAGGGAGCGGAGGAGCGAGAGAGCAGCAAGGTGAGGGAACGGAGGAGCAGACTGAGAGAAATTCAAAATAAAAAATATCCCACCAGCAGAACCCGGTTTCTGGGAATCAGTCAACAATTCTGGCAAGTTTTGCATAGAAACCGGATGCTTGGACAGGTTATTTCTTGGAGTACTCTTAGTTCAAAATTCAGCTATCCGAAACAGCTTGCCAAAACCGGATAGTTTCATCAGCGGCACTGCTGATCAGAGTTTGACTGTCAGGGGTAAACACCAAGTCGCAGACCGTCCAGTCGTGGCGGAGAACACACAGACGGGTCGGCCAATCGCCGCGCCAGTCCCAAAGATAAATTTCACCGTCGCGGCTCCCTATCGCCAGCCAGCGACCGTTCGGACTGAGGGCGATCGCACTCACGGCATCTTGATGTTGGCCCAGTTGCTGATGTTGATCAAAATCCGTCAGCGACCAGAGCGTGACTGCGCCCCGGCGATCGCCCGTCACCACCGCCGGTTCAGTCGCGTTCAGCACCAGCGCCCGCAGCCCCGTCTTGGCCGTCCAGGTGTGCAGCAGTTGCCCCGTCGGCAGCGCCCACAGCCGCAGCGTTCCCGCTTCTCCGACACTGACTAGACGATCGCCTTGAGGACTCACCCGCACCTGGTTCACAGCACCGCTATGGCGCGTTAGATCCACCAGACGCTTACCCTCGCTAATCTGCCACAGCGAAATGCGGCCCGTGGTATCAGCAGCAATCAGCTGCTCACCGTCAGGGGTGAGGGCGATCGTCGTCACCTGCCAGCCCGGCTGCTGGAAGCTTTGTCGCAGCCGATAGCTGTCCAAATCCCACTGTTTGACCGTACCGTCTTGGCTAGCGCTAAACAGCGTCTGACCATCGGGATGAAAGATCACCGCCGTCGCCGCATCGCGGTGACCGTCACCAAACCCCAAGCGCTGGGCAAAAGTGTGCAACACCTCGCCGGTTTGCCGATCCCAAAGCTGCACAGTGCTATCACTATTGGCCGTGGCGATCGCCTGCCCCGTCGGCGCGCTCGCGAGGGCATTCACCACGCGCCCCGGAGTCGGCCAAGTCTGAATACAGCCCCATTGTCTGGATGTTCGCTGGGGCAACTCGGGGGTGAGCTGTTGCTGAGGCACGATACCCGCCGGGGCCAGATCGGCCAGGGCCGCCATCGCCGTGGGGTAGCGGCTGCGCAGCGCCCGTGCTGTCAATCGGTTCAGCACTCGCGCTAGGGCATCACCCACAGGGACAGGAGTCAACGTTTGCCACACCCAGCAATCCGCCGCTACGGAATACAGGTCAAACGGATGCATCCCAGTGAGCAGATGCAGACAAGTCAATCCCAGACTGTACAGATCGCTGGCGGGCACCGCTTTGCCCAATGCTTGCTCAGGGGCCGCATAGCCTGCGCTGCCAATAATTGTGCCGGTCTTCGCGAGTTCACTGGCGGTAGGTATCGGTCGCGCCGCGCCAAAATCAACCAAGACAGGTGGGTCATCGCCCTCCGGCAGCACAATATTCTCGGGCTTAATATCGCGGTTAATAATCTTTTGATCATGGATGAACTGCAGCACCGGCAGCAGGGACAGCAGCAGCGATCGCACTTGCTTTTCCGTAAACGGGCCATCAGCGTCTAACCGTTGGGCCAGGGTGCGACCGGCAATATAGGTTTGCACCAGGCAAAGATCACGCGATGATTCCAAAATCGCAATCAAGCTCGGTATCTGAGGATGCTGCCCCAACTGGGCCAAGCGCTTTGCTTCCGCTAGATCCAAGGCACGGCTGCCGCGTGACCGCAGGATTTGCTTGATCACACACCGCTGAGGCGGTGTCGCTGCTTCATCCCAAGCTAAAAAAGTCCGGCCAAAACCGCCCTCACCCAACCCTTGGATCGGTCGAAACCGTTGGCCTAAAAGCAAGCGGTTCCCGCAGCTCTGGCAGCGATCGCCCGCCGCCGCATTCATCGGGGCCGGACATTGGGGATTAATACACAAAGTTGCCACAGGCCCAACCGTCCCCCCAGTGACGCTGCTACAAATCTATCGAATCCGCCGCTGCGATCGCGGTTGAGCAATGCCGATCCTGACCCTGCTATCCCTAGCCTGCAACCTCATCAGTCTGGCTTCCTCAGCTACCCAACATTGCCCTTGGCACCAGAGCTTTTCTGTCAGGGTTTAGCCGGATCCAACCCCGGCGATCGGGGACGCTATTTTGCAATCAATGCCTGGCTCTAGACAAGCGGGCATCGTTAGCGCCCCTCTAGACCAAGCCAGATCCTTCACCCGATTTGCCATAAGAAGGGATATGACTTAAACGGAATCCACTGCCCCCAGAGACGATTGAGTGTCCCGTCGATCATCAGCCCACTCAAAACACTATTCAACGCATCCAACAGTTCGCGGTTGCCCGGCAATACAGCGATGCCAAACGGGTGCTGTGATGCAATTTCGAACGCCACTCTCACCCCGGTATTCTGGGCTTCGGTGGCGAACAAAATCAGCGCGTCTTCAATCACCGCATCGATATGGCCTTCGCGCAATGCCTGCAGCATTTCGACCTCAACGTCCTTGGCACCGTCAAAATACACCGGGTCAATGTCGGCGGGTAAGAGTTCTAGCAGTTGCCGACTGACGCTCTCTTGAATCACGCCAATGCGCCGACCGCTGAGGTGCGCTCGCTCTTCAATCGGGGAGTCTTCACGCACTAAAACGGCTGTATCAAACCGGCCATAGGCTCGAGTAAAGTCAGCCCGAGCGCGGCGTTCCTGAGTAATCACTTGGTTAAACCAGATGACGTCATACTCCCCGGTTCTCAAGGTCGAATAGAATTTTTTGAGCGGAATGTCAAACCACACCGGCTCTAACCCTAGGCGATCGCAAACAATTCTGGTGAGGGCCGGTTCAAACCCTTGGCGCTGCCCATCATTCACAAAACTCATCGGGCGAGTATTGATATCACTGGTAATAATGCGGAGCTGCCCTGACAACACGGTCGTGAAGCTAGGCAATTGCTGAGTATCAGTCATATGTGCCATGAGTTTCTGTCTCTCACCACCAGAGTAGGAAAGAGCGATCGACGCCTAAACCCTGAATTTACTTAGACCCTAACAGAACGTCTACCCTCTGAAAAGACAATTTTCACCCTTTGTGATGGCTCCTGATAACGCTGGGTTAGCATTGTAGCCTTAACCTAACAAAGACTGAAATCAATCCAAAGCAGGAAAGTATAGTGGTTGCCTATCACACCCTTCAGTATCCTTCGTGATGGCGGCATGTCGACTATGCGCAGCAGCCAAAACCACGGCATATCTAGGCTTTGTTGATGATTGTGAGTTTGAAACGATTCAGCATCTACCGAGAGCCTACCGAAAATCCTCCATCCAGCCGGGATTGACAGAGCCGCATCAATACTGAGACAGACCTGGTTAAAGCCCGTAGAGAGGCTTGTCAACCCGCCGTCAGGAGAATAATTCTTTATATAGCGCTGGCCACTTTGCTTAGACACCTATAGCAGAAGTCGGAATGAAGAAGTCGGAAGTCAGAGTTACAAAGCTTATCTGATGGTGATTTCAGGTATTAGGGGTGACCTGATCAAACTGCGGCTTGCTATAGGATCGCTCTAAATCCTTAGCGCATCAGCAAAGTGGTTCGCAGTCTTATCCTAACCAGACTGGCGACTGCTATAACTCAGCCTTGAGACAGCGTGTCTCAAGCAGAGACAACGTGTCGACTGTGACCACCGCACAACGATCGATCAGCCCTGCCAGCACCGTGGCCTCAGGGTTGGCGATCGCCAGCTGGGGGGCATCCGTCCTGCGGGAATACTGCAGCAGCCACGCATTGGTTTGAATCCACTCGGGGGTAAACATCGCCTCTGAAACGAGCCAGAAATCAATCCCATTCTGGTTTAAGAAAGCTTGGATCACAGCAGGGTCATCGCTATATTGCGCCGTGATCAACTCGACCGAGCGGCGGCTCACTTCGTCGTAATAGCCCAAGTGGTAAGGCAAGGCAAATCCTTGACCGCCCACAAAAATTGGGCGATTGGTAAAGCTCGGTAAGTTGTTGATTTCTGCATCGAGCCCCGCCGTCACCGTGTCTTCCGGCTGCCCCTGCAAGTATTGATACAGCTCAGGAAACTGACCGTGAATATAGTTGCCCCGCGATTCGCCAGCCGCCAGCCCCACGATGAGCGGAGCCAAGGCCCACACCATCAACACCGTCAGTCCGATAGACTGGCGCGTGGTTAACAGCTGGGGCCGCCGAAACCGATCGCTGATGAGGGCGATCGCTACCCCCGCCCCCAAGGCCGCGATCGCCCGAAAGCTATGCTCGGTATACCGGTTCGGCAAATGCAGCTGAAATAGCAAGAGATGAGCTACCAAAAAGCACAGCGTCGAGGCGATCGCGACCTGCAGCAATAGAGCAATTCGCCCTGCATTACGTTTAGCCAGCGTTGACCGGCCCGGAAACACCAGCAAGAAGGGTAACGCCAGCGTCAGCCAAACTTGCGGCTGCACCTTCAAATCCGGCGTTGACCATTCCAGCGGCAGTAGGCCCGTGCGTTTGCCAAATAGCCAAAAATCAGCAAAATCTTCGTCAAAAAACTTTGACCAGCCCGACGGCGACAGGGCAAACATTTCCCGTGCCTGATCGACCGTTAAGACCGGCCCATAGGCAGAGTCTTGCAGGGCGTAGGGCAACAGCGCCAAAAACGCCGCCAGCAAACCGCTCCCGATCACCCAATAGTCGGCTTTCGTTCCGGTTAAGGTGAACCGGCCTTTTTGCCAGCGCACCAGGGTGAGTCCTCGCAGACCCAGGATCGCCGCCATGACCAACACCCCCTGGGGATAAAACCACCCCAACAGGAAAATCGATAGCGCACAGGGCCACCACCAGCGCCGCAGCAAGCACCACAGAAACGCCAGAAAAAAGGGATGGAAAAATGCTACGGGCGTGGCCGCGACGACATCGTCGCGCAGGGGCAGCATTTGGTTAAAAAACACGGCTGACACAAACGCGGCCAGCGGCATTTGCACCAGTTCCATCACGATGAGAAACACCAAGCCAGTCGCCACCAGCGCAATCGCCACCGGCAAAATTTTGTTAAACACCCAAGGATCAATGCCCACCCTCGCTGCCAGGTGATAAAGCGTGGCGTAGCCCCAAGGCGCCACCGACTGAAAGTAGTCGGCAAACAAATCTTGGGGAAACAGGTCAGGATTGAGGAAGCGCTGCATCCAAAACACGTGCTGGCGTGCATCATCTTGCGCCACGTAAGGCGCAGAAAACGCATTGTGCAGGACAGGCAAACGATATAGCAGGGCGATCGCCAGACTCATGCCCAGCCAAACCACTGGCGGGGTGCGCCATGATTTCTGAGGCAGGTGCGATCGCCCCTGCAAATACTCAGCCATGACCCCTCACCAACAACAACCCACCTATTTCAGCATATTTAGGACTGACGAAGGCCTCCCTAGCCTCCCTCAATTCTGGGAAAATCGGATGCCGTTGCGTAAGTTCTGCATAGTTATGCAGCGGCACCGCTGATCGCCCTGGGTATCCCTTGCGATGGAACGACCAGCAACCACCCAGCCGTTGCTGAACGGGCATTGTCATCCACCGGCTGGCGATCGTGCCGCGCCACTTCATCCATCAGAAATCGTTTGTCACCTGGATGCCTTCAAGTTTCAGCCGTGGCTGAC
>JBHJJI010000297.1:0-28607 GCA_050042805.1 Leptolyngbyaceae cyanobacterium | reverse complement strand
TGAGGTGGGCAACGATGCAGCCGTGCTGGGGTTTGTTGGCTCTCCCTGGACGCTGGCCGCCTACGCCGTCGAAGGGCGCACCTCCAAAAACTACGCCAATATCAAGGGCGTGGCCTTTTCTGAGCCGGCGATGCTGCATCAATTGCTCAGCAAGCTTGCCGGCGACATCGCGACCTATGCTTGCCACCAGATTGAGTGTAGATCTCAGTTGTCGCCGAATCATTAATCAAAAACCGGTCAACTGAGCCCGGTGGATTATCGCACCTTTGGACTGCCCTATCAGCAACAGGTGGTACGCCAGGTCAAAGCGAAGCATCCGGAAACGCCCCTGATTCTCTACATCAGCGGCAGCGCAGGGGTGTTGGAACTGATGGCCGAATCTGGGGTAGACATCATCAGCGTCGATTGGACGGTGGATATGGCCGAAGCTCGTCGCCGATTGGGACCGACCATGGCGGTGCAGGGCAACGTCGATCCGGCTGCTCTATTTGGGTCTAAGGAATTCATTCGCGATCGCATCTTCGACACTGTGAAGAAAGCGGGCTCTCGCGGTCACATTCTCAATTTGGGTCACGGCATTTTGCCCGGTACCCCAGAAGACAATGCGGCCTTCTTCTTTGAAACGGGTAAGAACCTCGATCAGCTGCTGGCCGTGTCTGCTTAGGACGCGTCATCAGTTAATCACCAACACTAATGAGGCAAGCATCACCTCACTTGCCCCACAAAATAAGCTAGAGGCTGAAATCGTTTTAGTCCAGATATTGAGCGACTAAATGATGACAGCCTCGAACCGCTATCACCGCAGATGATACGCTGGGAGCACCCTAAACCCTAGCCTTTGTCGGGCCGCGAGCGTTCCGTTTCCCAAGTCCAAACGGTGGTGGAACGTTCATAGTTATGGGGGTACTTTGTTTTCCCTGTGTTGCCAGCGTGTCTGAACCGATCGAATCTTTTGAGAGCCACTCCCCGCAGAAAGTTTTTATCACTGGGGCGAGCGGCTGCATTGGCCACTATTTAGTCGAGCAGTTACTGGCCGAGACGCCCCATAAGCTAGTTTTGCTTGTGCGCAACCCGGCGAAGCTCCTCTTCAACTGGCAGGATGAGCCCCGCATCGAGGTCATCCAAGATGATATTCGCAATATTGCGGCCTATGCTGATCTGCTAGCGACCGTGGATACGGCCATTTTAGCGGCTACTTCCTGGGGTGGTGCGCCTGAAATTTACGACATCAATGTCACCGGCAATCATGAGCTGATGGCCTTGTTGAATGGCGATCGCTGTCGGCAAGTCCTCTATTTTTCGACCGCTAGCATTTTAGACAGCAACAATCTGCCGTTGCCTGAAGCCGGGGAAATTGGCACCGATTATATTCGCAGCAAATATCAGTGCTATCTGAGACTGCCGGAGTTGGCCATCTATCCTAAAATCACGACAGTTTTTCCCACGCTGGTCTTCGGTGGCGATAAAGACAAACCCTATTCCCACATTTCTGCGGGTATCCAAGATGTGACCCGCTGGATGGGACTGATCCGCTTTCTCAAAGCGGATGGCAGCTTTCACTTTGCCCACGGTAGAGACATCGCCCTGGTGGTGAGTCATCTGGTTGATCATCCGCCTAGCCCTCAAGCCGCTCGCCAGGTCGTCATCGGTAATCCGGCCCTGACCCTCAATCGCACTGTGGAAGAAGCCTGCCACTATTTAGGGCTGCGCATCTTTTTCCGCATTCCCCTTTCGCTGTGGCTTGCTGATCGCATTATTGATGGCTTTAATATTCGCATGGCCGAGTGGGATCGCTTTTGTTTGAACTATCGGCATTTTGTTTACAACGATCCCGTTCATCCCGAAAAGCTGGGTTTGCAGCCCTATTGCCCAACGATTGCGGACTTAATGCGCGTCAGTGGCGTCATGCCGGGTTGAGTAATACGCTCGTTCTCTTTAGAATCAAAGGCAACCCTGCTGCGTTGGCATGAGCCGGTTCGTAGCTCTTATCGTCCGTGACCCTATGGCCATCATTTCTTCTAAGTCTGAGTCTGAGCCCCAACCCTCTCGTCAGAAGAAAACCCAAGCTAAAGAGCCAGAGCCTAATCAGCCATCAGCTCCGTCGGTCGTGCGCGACCAGAGCGATCGCCCAGCCAGCCTGCCGGAGGATGGGTTGCGCCCCCAACAGATCGCTGACTACATTGGTCAAAAGTCGCTTAAAGAAGTATTGGACATTGCGATTCGAGCGGCTCAATCGCGGGAAGAGCCCCTCGATCATCTGTTGCTCTACGGGCCACCCGGACTGGGCAAAACCACCATGGCGCTCATTTTGGCCCAAGAGATGAAGGTGGACTGCAAAATCACGACTGCTCCAGCGCTAGAGCGACCCCGTGATATTGTCGGTTTGCTGGTGAACCTCAAACCGGGTGACATTTTGTTCATTGATGAGATTCATCGCCTGCCCCGCGTCACCGAAGAGATTCTCTATCCGGCAATGGAGGACTCGCGGCTGGATATCACCATCGGCAAGGGCCAGAGCGCCCGCACGCGCAGCATTCCGCTCAACCCGTTTACGCTGGTGGGGGCGACAACGCGAGTGGGAGCCTTGACTTCGCCTCTGCGAGACCGATTTGGTTTGATTCAACGGCTGCGATTTTACGAAGTGGATGAGCTGACGCAGATTGTCACCCGGACGGCACAGGTGCTGAAGACGCCGATTCAACCGGATGGCGCCGAAGAAATTGCGCGGCGATCGCGGGGCACTCCCCGCATTGCCAACCGGTTGCTCAAACGAGTCCGTGACTATGTCGAAGTCAAGAAGTCTGGTCGGATCAATCAGGCGATCGCGGCTGAAGCGCTGGAGCTGTTTAATGTCGATCCCTGTGGGCTGGACTGGACTGATCGCCGTCTGCTGTCTGTCATGATCGAAAACTTTAATGGGGGGCCGGTCGGACTCGATACGATGGCCGCCGCTACCGGCGAAGATGCCCAAACCATTGAGGAAGTCTACGAACCCTATTTGATGCAATTGGGCTATCTGCAGAGAACACCGCGTGGCCGCGTGGTGACTCGGGCGGCCTGTCGGCACCTGGGCTATGAAGCCAGTGCCGTGCCAGATTTTTATAACGAGCAGCAGCTATCGATGATGTAACGGTTCCCTCTGCCGCGATAACGCTACATATAGCGCTAGAGATTCTGGTCAGCCGCTAATAATTTAGGGCGTAAGGGTAGACTTTTGACCGAAGTTCAGTACAATACAGCGTCATAGCCTTTAAATCGGCGAGTCTACTATCCACGCTGGATTGCTAGCTTATTTTGAGATTTTGCTTATGACCTCGGTTGTTACTCGCCCCAGCAGTGGCTACGAAAGACTGCCCGAAGACGTCCGTTCTGTGCTCAGTGATCGCCTACAGGGGGCAACCTCAGTGACGGATGACGGCAGCGTAGTCCCGGCATCCTCTCAGCCGCGGGCTAAGCAAAATGCTCAACGGCAAAGTCAACCGTTTAAAAAGAAGACAACTGCGTCACGTCAGGCTCCTCAGCGCCATGTCGTTGTGGCTCTGCAAAACGTCTCTAAAAGCTATCCCAAAGGAAACCGGGCGCTGATAGATGTCAATTTGCAGATGCATAAGGGCGATTTCCTGTTCATTACTGGTGCTTCCGGGGCGGGGAAATCGACGCTGCTCAAACTGCTGTACGGGCAAGAGCATCCCACCGCCGGTGAAGTCATGATTGAAGGCACGCCCATTGGCCAACTCCGGGGCAACCAACTGGCCAAAGTGCGTCGCCGCATTGGCATTGTCTTTCAAGACTACAAATTGATTCCGCGCCGCACCGTGGCAGAGAACGTCGCCTTCGTGCTCTGGGCTCAGGGTTACAGTCGTAAAGAAATTCACCGTCGCCTCTGGCCTACCCTCAAAATGGTCGGACTGCAAGATAAGTCAGAATCCTTCCCCAATGAGCTTTCGGGTGGCGAACAGCAGCGGGTCAGCATTGCCCGCGCCGTCGTCGGCACGCCGCCATTACTCTTAGCGGACGAACCCACCGGCAACCTCGATCCCGAGAACGCCTTGCAGGTGATCAAAATTCTTAAAAAGCTGAACTCCATTGGCATCACGGTAGTGGTGACGACTCATAACGAACAACTTGTCAGGGTCTCTAACCATCCTGTCGTTCAGCTCAAAGATGGTTATCTCCGGCAGTTGCGTAAGTAATCGATTTGCGATTATGCCATTGACGATTAAAGCGTCGCCTGGATGTAAGTCTTCATCGTTTAGCACCTCAACTCCAAACGTCAGTAGCTCCCTTTTATGTCAGATTTCTCGACACCGTCTGCGATCACTATCAGCTTCGCGACTCCAGAAGATGTGCCCGCGATTGTTCAACTGATTCATGCCCTGGCCGATTACGAAAAGCTGGCCCATGAAGTAACTGGCAACGCGGCGGAGCTAAACGAGCATCTGTTTGGCGATCGCGCCCACATTGAGACCTTACTCGCTCGCGTTGATGACGTCCCGGTCGGCTTTGCGCTCTTCTTCCACAACTATTCGACGTTTTTGATGAAGCCGGGGATTTACTTAGAAGATCTTTTTGTGGCACCAGAGTATCGTGGTCAAGGCATTGGTAAGTTGTTGCTGCAGCGCTTAGGAAAACTGGCCCTGGAACGAGACTGCGGTCGGTTGGAATGGAACGTTTTGGACTGGAATCAACCGGCGATTGATTTTTATGCCCGCATGGGGGCTGAGATCAAGCCCGAATGGCAGCTCTGTCGGGTGACAGGCAGTGCGTTGACCGAATTGGCCCATAGCAGCTGAGGAGAGCACTGTTCTCACCGTTGCTCAGACGCCTAGACGCCTACTTGCGGCCTGGCAGCAATCCCGTTGACAATCGCTTGATCACTCGATTAGCCACATCGCTATATTCGATTTCGCCCGCCAACAACTGCCCCATGCGTGTGGTCATCGTAGGGCGTTTGATGCCGACGCGATAACCAATGCCCGGAAACCGGAAGAACACCCCGGCAATGCGCTGAGCCCACTGCATGTTGTCGCCCCACTGATGCAGGGTCGCTGTGTAGTCTGCAAGCGCCTCGTCCTGCCCCTGTAACGCGGCATAGATTGCCTTGGCAGCTTCAACGCCGCTGTACATGCCATGGCGAATGCCCTCGGCCGAGAGCGGGTCCACGATCGCCGCGGCTTCCCCGACAACTACTGCTTGGCGAGTATGTAGCGGGCGGTTGCCATCCCAAAGTTTGACAGCGTGACGAGAGAGCTGACCGGCGCTACCGTTGACATCGAACCCAGCAGCATAAGATTTGAAGGCCTTAGGGTAGTCTGGTTCACCACTACCCAAAAAGGTCACGGCTCCCATCAGGTGCTCGGAACCATAGGGGAAAGACCACAAACAGCCATTTTTGAGCAGGCCAAATTCAAAGTTGAGCGTGGGATTTTGGGGCGATCGCTCAGTCGGGATGGCAAAAACGGCCGCGGGCCGCACTGTCGGCGTCTCCAACCCGAGCCAATTTGACAAGGGGCCTTCAGCCCCATCGGCCGCGACCAAATAGCGTCCTTGAAAGACTTCTTGAGGGGTCTGAACCTGCCAACACCCCTCGGCAAATTCGATGCCTAATACGGGTGTCCCATCCTGAAAAATGGCCCCTTGGGCGATCGCGTGATTGATCAAAAACTGATCGAAGGCATCGCGCTTGACCAGCCAGATCGGTTCTTGTGTTTGCAACTCAGAGGCCACCGGATCACCCAGCTTCCAGGTATAGCGGACTTGTCTGATGCGCTGGGCAATGATAGGGGCAAAATCAAAGTCAAACCATTGGGCGACCAAGGGTGACAAGGCTCCGGTGCAGGGTTTGTTACGAGGAAAGGTGGCCTTCTCTAGTACCAACACTGAACAACCTTGCCGGGCTAGGTGGTAGGCCGCACTGCTACCGGCTGGCCCGCCGCCAACCACGATGCTGTCGAACATAGTTAAATCCTGGTACCACAAACGTCAGGCTGGCATGGCCACACCCATGACTCAAAAGCACGATGCCTCAGGCCATTCTGCATCAAATCAGAATTGGACTCCTGGAAATTACCTGCGTAGCGCCAATATCACGGGTATGAAACCGCTTTTAGGTTAGATAGTCCTGCGGATTACGAAGAACCGATAAAGCCATAAGCTTGAAACAGCCTAGAAGCATAAAGCTTCACTAAAGATCATACGCCCTTGGGCGATCCGCTTCTGGAGGTTCATATGTTTTGGGAGTTATGCGTTTTGTACGCCAACGGCACCGAGGAAGTGCTCAAAGTCTTCAAAGACCTTGAGATGGCTTTGAATTGTGTAGACCGCATTTATGCTCAGGATGGTTATCCGATGCATATGGCTTATTGCGTGCGCCCTACCTGCACGGCCTAGGCTAGTGCTCTTGCGAATCCAGCGAAAGTCCATTCAACAGATGGCGGCCGCGCGTAATTGAGCAGTTGCCAAAGCATGAATACCAGCAACCTTGCCATGGGCAAGTCTCGCGCCAATAAAACGAGTAGCGGCCAGGGAGATTTCTCTGGCCGCTACTGTCATGAACTATTTTTGAGAATGGGCGAACAAGCGACAAGGGCGACCTAAACGGTTCACTGTGCCGATGTTTCTGCGTTGAGTGGGTTTAGCAATACCCAGCACAGAACGGGAGATAGCACAGTCGCCATAACGCTGACCACGCCCACAATCTCTAGACCTTGAACTAACGAATTACTCAGCATGTTTCCGCCTCCAAAATGCCGAAAAGTTGAATGGGGGCGCGTTCCTTCAGGAAATTTCCTTACTTCCGTCCTCGTTTACCGTGACCGACGAAACGCCGCTGGGAACGAGAGTGAACGTAAATCTGTACATTTCTATTATTACTGTTTTCAATCCAAATGTGTATTCTCTTGACTAAACTTTATGCTTTGGGAATGATTTTGACGCGATCGCTACAGACAAAGCTTAGCTGAAGACAAAAATCTATGCTTTTATCCATTTCTCAGCTTATGGAGTGCCCTCGCTGGGCTGGAAGATAATGCGTAATCAGGCGAGGTTTGCAACCGTGTTGCATAGATATCGATGTTCTTCTAGCCGCAAACCCTAAAGAATGCTTGACCGCGCTCCTTTGTTCCCTGGCTTCCCTATATTTCTATTGAATGTTTGGAGTCTGGCCATTGAGTGCGGACACGTGCGCGTTCATGCTTGACAGTGCTCATCCGTTCTAACGGGTTCACAACTTTAGTAAAGCTTTTCTGCACGATGGCCTGCTGAAAACAAAATCCCCCCAGTTACTGAACTTCAGCAACTGGGGGGATTCGACAAGCTTTGGTCTAGGGATAAGCGGCTTTAAGCACGCTCACGACTGTCTCTAGCTGACGAGGCCTTTTTTAGGACAGGAGGAGTTGTCGCATTTTGTCCTCGTTTCGATCTCGATGGACGGCCACTGTAGCCGCCATCAGAGCGCCGCGATCCACCGCCGCCTCGAGAATATCGACCACCGCCACCACCGCCGCGGCCACCATGTGGAGGACGCTTGGCACCGGGAATGGGCTCGGGGGCGATCGTGGGATCGGGTTCGTAACCAGGGATGACCGAGGTGGGAATATCCCGTTTGAGTAAGCGCTCAATATTGCGGAGAAGATAATGCTCATCGACACAGACGAGGGAGATAGCGTCTCCTTCATTGCCCGCTCGACCAGTACGACCAATGCGGTGGACGTAATCTTCGGCCACGGTGGGCAGGTCAAAGTTGACGACGTGAGGCAGCTCATCAATGTCAATACCGCGCGCCGCGACATCCGTCGCAACCAAGACGCGAACTTTACCCCGCTTGAAGGAATCTAGAGCGCGAGCGCGAGCCCCTTGGCTCTTGTTGCCGTGAATGGTGTCAGAGCTAAGACCATCACTTTTGAGCTGTTCGGCTAGGCGGTTAGCACCGTGCTTGGTGCGCGTAAAGACCAATACACGACGCCAGTCTTGAGCCCCAATCATGTGAGATAACAGCTCGCGTTTACGATGCCGATCAACAGGATGCACCACCTGAGTGACATTTTCTGCGACGGCATTAGTGCGGGCGACCTCGATCACCTTGGGTGAATTAAGCAAATCGTCGGCTAGCCGCTTAATTTGCCGGGAGAAGGTAGCGGAGAAGAGCAGAGTCTGTCGCTGTGTAGAGGTATGCTCAATAATTTTGCGAATGTCGTGAATAAAGCCCATGTCAAGCATGCGATCGGCTTCGTCTAGAACCAGCATGTCAACGGCTGACAAATCAACAGTGCCTTGACCCAAATGATCAAGTAAGCGGCCCGGTGTTGCCACCAGCACATCAACGCCCTTACGGAGACGACCAATTTGCGGCCCCATTCTCATACCGCCATAGACAGAGGCGACTCTGAGCGGCATATATTTGCCGTAGGTCTTGATGCTGTTCTCGACTTGAGCCGCTAACTCTCGGGTGGGCGTCAAAACTAGGGCTCGAATCTGACGATTGCGGACTTGAGTGCCGCTCCCCAAAACATGAAGAATAGGCAGTGTGAAGCTTGCGGTTTTGCCTGTTCCAGTTTGAGCACTGGCCAAGATGTCGCTCTTTTCTAAAATCGCGGGAATCGCTTCCGCTTGAATTGGCGTGGGCGATTCGTAACCTTCATCAGCGATCGCACGTAACAGCTTGTCAGACAAGCCAAGAGATTCAAATGACATACAGTGTGTAATTCCGGTGAGCGCCTACCCCAAGCAATAGATTAGGGCCAGTCTAGGCGGTGTATGGCTAAGACCCCCAAATAAATGGGGAAACGAGGTGCAGACCAGAATGCACCCGATAGAACTCTATATTAACGTAATGTAACAATCTGCCAAGTGCTTACTCCAACTTTATCCAGACTTAGGAAGCCAAAGAGCTTAGTCTTAGATGGTTTAAACCCAATCCAGAGCAGGCGTCACATCTCTTCAGAACATCCAAGATCCGACTTGACAGCTTGACAAGCTTAACACTAATTACAGTTTTCATGGAGCTGGAGTGCTACTCCTAATCGTCGTCGGTGACCAGCCCATGCTCCAAAGCATAGCGAACTAACTCAGTCCGACTGTTGGTGCCGGTTTTGCTAAACAGCCGGCGGACATATTTCTCGACGTTGCGGACGCTGGTTTCTTGTCGACTGGCGATTTCTTTATTCATAAGGCCTCCAGCAACCCGGTTGAGCACGTCTTGCTCGCGGCGTGTAAAGTCGATGCGAATCGGGGGGGGCGTTTTAGTGATGCCCCCTTTTTGGGTCAGCAACGCTTTGATCTCCTCAATTTGTTTGGCCATGGCGGCAATATCAGGGAGGTCACCGCCTGCTGGGGTGCGGGCTACCTGTCGATCAATCAAATTAGTGACAATCGCGACTAACTCTTCGGGATCAAAGGGTTTAGAGAGATAGGCATCAACGCCTGCACTGTAGCCTTGAATGCGATCGCTGGTCATGCCTCTGGCGGGTAAAAATACGACCGGTAAAGACTTGTAGCGTGGATCTTCGCGTACCTGTTGCAGAAACTGATAGCCGTCAACCTGGGGCATCATGATGTCAGAAATGAGGACATCGGGCGTTGAAACCTGCAGTTTGTCCCACCCTTCGGAAGCGTTGCTCGCGGCTTCTACCGTAAAGCCACTGTCTTCGAGGTAGGCTTGCACGGCCTCTCGCAGACCCGCTTCATCGTCCACCAAGAGGACTTTTCCCGTTGTTTCTTCACTCATGACCCAAAACCTATATGCCGCTTTTCCTTCAATTACTGTAGCGCCAACTGTCCGCAGCCCCTCATTCGAAATTGCGCACGGAAATGTTACCCCGGTTGCTGCTAAAAGATTGACTTCTTAGGATGATCCCAGTCGCCCTAAGACCCTCAAAGACAAGACGATGAAGCCAGATGATTTGATCGCCTACTGCCAGATCCTCGGGCAGTCTTTAAGGCGATCACGGTGTTAACTCAAAGGGGTGTGATGGAGCTAAGCGAACAGTTTAGACAGCTGAGTCAATGTCTGGCAGGTGTTTTTCAAAACCGAGAGCAAGCATTGGCCGATCCAGTGTGGTTCGTACATTTTAAGCTTTGGATCTATCCGACTCCTTTATTTGCCGAAGACAGCGCTACCTTTTTTCTGGAGCAGGCCAGTGCGACCTATGCACAACTGCCCTATCGTCAGCGAATATTACGGCTGCAGGCAACTACAGACGCTCTCTCCGTCGAATATTATGCCTTGAAGGAACGACTCGCCTGGCAAGGTGCAGCCCAGTCTCCAGAGCGCTTGAAGACGCTGACCCCGGAACATTTACAACCTTTATCAGGTAGCTGTTTGCCTGTCACTGTCTATGCTGAGGGCGACATTACTCGGTTTGAAGCGCGGCAACGGCCCAACGAACTTTGCCAATTTGAGGTGAATGGTGAAATGAAATGGGTTAAATTGGCCTTTGACGCGATCGTCCCAGCCCCGTCGAGTCCTGCCAGCGCCGCCTTCTGGATGTATGATCGAGGGATTGATCCTGCAACAGGAAAAGCTACCTGGGGGGCAACGAACGGCCCTTTCAAACTGGCCAAGATTCAAGATTTCAGTGCCGCACTCTCTGGGTAAATGTGCTCCGAAAATACGGTGAAAGTTGGACTTGCGTTAACGTAATCTATTGAGCTGAATGGCCTAGCTGAATTAAGGGTTTGCAAAGCACCGGAAAATTTACCGAGTTGGCAATAAAGCAAAAATGATGCGCTTGCTCATGCAGTTGTTCAGCTTGTTGGGTGTCACTATTCGGTGCCACAGTCACCACTGGTTTGAGCACAACTTCAGAAAATTTTCCGCTACCGGCTTCGGTTTCAGCCATCGTGCCAACGGCCTGATCAACGTAGTGCGTAACCAGGATGTATGCTTCGGAGCAGAGATGAAGGTACCAGAGCATGTGACAAGCTGATAAAGCAGCTACTAATAATTCTTCGGGATTGTATTTGGTTTTGTCTCCTCGAAAAGCTGGGTCAGATGACCCTAAAATCACTGGCTTGCCTGAAACTAAAACTTCATGCGATCGCTCATAACTTCTGTAGCTAGCAGTTCCCTGGCCCCGATTGCCCGTCCATACAACATGAGTTTCGTACTGATGAGTCTGATGTTTTTTAGTCACAGTATCTGGCCTGCGAGTTGAGACTTGTCAGACAGCCTTGAGGGTTAGAGTTCTGGCTGTCAATCCAGTCTCGGGTGAGGAGCGTTCGCAGCAATGCCAGGCTTTGCAGCTGATGCCCTCATGCTCCATTTACGTGCAGTATAAGCCGGGAGACAAATCTGAAAGCGTCGATTTCCGGCGTGTCCTTCATCTGAACACTGAACTCGGATCAAGCTTTGGGTTGACGGCATTGGAGCGTAGGAGCGATCGCTGCCAATGTCAATGCGCTTAGGGTCAGAAGCAGGGCAATCGCATACTCTTTTGAGGAGCCTTAATTCCTCTTCAGGCAAGGCTTTTAGCGATTTAATCAAAATTATAGCAGAATGCGGAATGAAGAAGTCGGAAGTCAGAATTGAAAAGCCTATCAAGTAAGGATTTCAGGCATTGGGGGTGACCTAATCAAACTGCGGCTTGCTATAGCTATTGACTGCATTCTCAATAAGCAGTCGCTGCAAGCTAACAGACTCGTTCTTGCTAGGCACTGCCCAAACCTCTGGCAGTCAAGCAACAGAGTCTCTAGGCATTATCAGTCAATAGGTTGCAAGTTTTCATTTAGTATGCATTTGCCCTGGGGTCAGAAGTCGACCGAATTAATCACTATCACTGTCCATTCGCTGTTTGTGGCAATTGGATGGGTAGTGTAAAGGCTTTATGCACGCGTCAAGAGCTGCGATGTTCTATCTTCTGAGTACAGACCTGCTACTCAACGATTAGCTGGCAACCTGTTTCGGTGAACCTTGCAGTGCTTCTTCTTCTGTATCGTAAATTTCGAAGACTGAGTCCATCATGGTGACTTCAAAAACCAGCTTGGCTTCGGGATGGACACTGCAAATCCGGAAGCTACCTTGAACCTTGTCCGCATCGCGCATGCCTGCGACCAGAGAGGTCAAACCAGAACTATCGATAAAATTGACCTGGCTGAGGTTGATCACCAGATGGGGGCTGAGTCGCGATATACAGTCTTGAAGATTGAGCCGAAACTGCCAAGCAGTCGTGATGTCTAGACGCCCAGTCGGCGTAATCACGATTACTTGTCTACCATCGTCAGCGCTGTATGTTTTCTGATCCATGCTTCTAGGGGAGACCTCCGCCTTAAGATTCACCTTTGTGGGTTCGATCTAACAGGCGATGTTAATCGTTAAATATGTGTCAAGGTTGCCTCATTGAACTGCTGCCCATTGAGCCAGCTTGTTGAGCCTACAATCAATCGCGATCAGTGCTCAAGGCATCTTGACGCTTTTGTAGCTCGATTGATGACTGGGCGGTCTGGCAGCTCTAACAATCAAGTGTACGCTGCTACCACCTAGCGCCTGAGCGAGCCTATGATACCCAGACCCGTTAGCAATATCATGGCGCTGTCTGATATCGATGCCATCACTATATTTCAGAGATCACAACATTTAGGCACAGACTAGCGCATTCCTCACTGAATCGACGTCAAACGCGATACTTTAGAGCCTAAAGCGAAGATTCTCAACTTAAATTGAACTTTTTTAGAGAGGGCTAGGCTTGCGATTAGGCCACCCTGATCACTGAGTAGGAAAGGCTATGACACCAAGCGCCGCCGTGCTGTCTTCACTGAGTGCTGGCAAGCATTGACTTCTGGAAAACCTAGCTATAAACGAATGCCCGACTAGGTGTCTGATTGTAAACGACTGTTTCATTAAGGTTACATCGCGGCGGTTCTGGCGGAGGCGCCCGAAACCCCGTGATTCGATACGTTTCGTAGATTTGAACGATCTGGAGAAAAGCTCTTGACACTGCGAGTTGCCGTTGTCGGAGGCGGGCCAGCGGGCTCCTCTGCTGCTGAAACCTTGGCCAAAGCTGGAATTGAAACGTATTTGCTTGAGCGCAAGCTGGATAATGCAAAGCCTTGCGGTGGAGCGATTCCGCTCTGTATGGTCGAAGAATTTGACCTCCCCCCTGAGATCATTGATCGTCGCGTACGCAAGATGAAGATGATCTCGCCGTCTGATATTGAAGTTAATATCGGCAGCACTTTAAAAGACGATGAATACATCGGCATGTGTCGCCGAGAAGTCTTAGACGGCTTTTTGCGCGATCGCGCTGAAAAAATGGGTGCCAAACTCATCAACGGCACGATGCATAAGTTAGAGCTGCCTCAGGCAAGTGGTGAGCCCTACACCCTCCACTATACTGAGCATCGGCCTGATGGATTGGTTGGCGACAGCAAGAAGCTACAGGTTGACCTGGTGATTGGGGCCGATGGGGCTAACTC
This sequence comes from Leptolyngbyaceae cyanobacterium, assembly GCA_050042805.1. Lineage (GTDB taxonomy): Bacteria > Cyanobacteriota > Cyanobacteriia > Phormidesmidales > Phormidesmidaceae > Halomicronema. The sequence continues at coordinate 15,197 of JBHJJI010000297.1, read as the reverse complement.
TCGTGTTGCTAAAGCGATTGACGCGGGCGACTATAACTATGCGATCGCGTTTCAAGAGCGCATTCGCATCCCCGATGACAAAATGGCTTACTACGAAGAACTCGCTGAGATGTACGTCGGTAACGATGTTTCTCCCGACTTCTACGCCTGGGTTTTCCCGAAGTATGACCACGTAGCGGTTGGTACTGGCACCATGCGAGTCAATCAAGCCAAAATCAAATCGCTGCAGGCCGGTATTCGCAAGCGGGCTGCTAAGCGCATTGAGGGTGGCGAAATTATTAAGGTTGAGGCGCACCCGATTCCTGAGCATCCGCGTCCGCGGCGGGTCGTTGGCCGAGTCGCTCTTGTGGGTGATGCCGCTGGCACGGTGACTAAGTCTTCCGGAGAAGGCATTTACTTCGCGGCTAAGTCTGGCCGCATGTGTGCTGAAGCGGTGGTCGAATTTTCCCACGCGGGTCAGCAAGTGCCTACGGAAGCTGACCTCAAGACCTATATCAAGCGCTGGGATCAGCAATACGGCATCACTTACCTGGTGCTAGATCTGCTGCAGCGAGTGTTTTATCGCAGCGATGCTTCGCGCGAAGCGTTTGTTGAGATGTGCGCGGATATGGATGTTCAAAAGCTCACATTTGACAGCTATCTGTACAAAACGGTTGTACCTGCTAACCCTGTAACACAGCTCAAAATTACGGCAAAAACAGTCGGTAGTTTGCTGCGGGGGAATGCGTTATCGCCCACGCGTTCTTGGTAATCTCCGGTTCTAAACCTTGACACACTCCCCAAGCCGTGGCGAAAGTGCTTTCGCCACGGCTTTTTTTGTGCTTTGTCCAGGGGAAGCGTAAATGATTTACAAATACGGTCTGGCATGAAGGCTGCGATATCGATGACTTCCGATGCTGCTTAGAAGTGCAGGATTGCCAGATCGCGGTGCTGTTTTAGGGAACCGGTCTGGAACTGCTCGATGGGTTTCTGGTGAAGGTTGGTGGGGCTGAACAGGTCTTCAAAACCCACTCTCATTGATAGGTTAGCAATGAGGATGTCATACCAACTCTCAGAGATCGGACTCCCAAGGCAATCTGGGAAACGCAGGGGAGCCGAAGGGCAGGGGAGCTAGATCGGTAGCCTTGTTTTGGAGAATCGGTATAAGGCGGATTCACCGCTGAAGAGAGGCCGAAAATAAGGATCGGCAATTGATAGTGCTGGCCCCTTTGCTTATGCTCTAAGGATCAGAGCGCTGCTAGGTGTCCTAACCGGACTGGCAACTGCTATACCGCTAAAATAGCCATAACCGAAGTCACTGCCACCCCGTTATGGTTGTCTATTACGCCCCCAAATCTTGCTTGCCCTCTTCCGCTGAGCTGCCCGACTCAGACGATACGCCCGTGGATAACGAGCTGCAAAATTTGATTCCCAACTTGCTAGACGGGGTTCTATCGATGATCTGGCCAGAACGGCTGGACTGGTTTTTTGGCATCGATATGGGGATTTACTTTGATCCTAAGCAGCCTGCGGTCGTTCCTGATGGGTTTTTGAGCTTGGGAGTTGAGCGATTTGTGGGTGAACAGGGGCGCTTGAGCTACGTCCTGTGGGAAGAAGACAACATCGTGCCCATACTGGCCTTAGAAGTCGTTTCTAAAACCTACGGCGGCGAGTATGAGCGCAAGCGAGAGCGTTATGCCGATCTGGGTATTCGCTACTATGCGGTCTATCTGCCCAATCCGAGCCGTCGGCGTAAGCGGTTGCCCTTAGAAATTTATCGTTTGCAAAATGGCGAGTATCAATTGCTGGGCGGTGACACCCCCGTTTGGTTACCGGAGATTGGGTTGAGTTTGGGCCGGGCACGGGGAACTTATTTAGGCCGAGAGCGAGAATGGCTGTATTGGTATGACGAAGCGGGCCATCGGCTGCTAACCTCGGAAGAAAGAGCGACACAGGCCCAGGAAAAGGCGGAAAAGTTAGCGGCGAAATTGCGATCGCTCGGCATTGATCCAGACACGGTGTAGGGCGATTGCACTGCTCAACCACTCTACTGTGTCGCTTTAGTGACTCCGAGCTGCAACACATCCTTATTATCGGGAGCGTGGGACATTTTCTGCAGTTGTGGTGGCAGAAAACTGCCAGCAGCCTGTCGGAAATCTGTAGTAGCAACCGTCCTTAACCGCCGTACAGTATGGAGAATAAGACTGTAAGCACACTGACGGAGACCCCAGCGGCTTGGCTATCGAGATCCCAAACCATATCGAACTCTTGCGCTGGTGGCATCGATACCAAGCTCAACTGCTCAACCAAGAAACGGATTTTGTGCGTAATGGCTTACTACAGGAAATTATTGCGCTGCGTCGTCGCTTAGAGGTGGCCTGCCATACTCACCCAGCGAGCCAGCCGTACGATTGCCATACGCAGTTGTCAGAGATGCAACGGCTGTATGAGTTAGTCGAAGATTTTTGCCATCGCCTGGAATCGCCCTATCAACAAGATTCATTGCCCTTGGCTCTGCAATCTGCCCTGCAGCCTTGGGTTCGTTCGTTAAATCTGCAGACCGAATTGGCTCAAACCTGGAGTGTTGAACCGATTGAACAGACCCGCCTGTTGTTGCTGCTGACTAAAACCTTGTTTGACACCTTGAGTGCAATGGAGCCGCAACCGACTACAACGCTGCTCACATTGGTAGAAAACAACGGTAGCAAGCAGCTTTGGGTGCAGGCTGAGTATGAGCCAGCCCTCCTCACCCCGACGTTTGCGACCTCCATTGAGCAAGCCCTGCAGCCCTTTTTAGAAACCTTTCGGCTGTTGGCCCAGGCCGACTGTGCTCCGATGTTTCAGACTGATCTGTTCTCTTTAAAATTGAGCTGGCGATCGCCAGCGCTAGCCCCGTCTTGACCTCTGTCGTAACCGCTTATCCCCTATGACTACTCCCAGCGACTCTCTAAAGCTCCTTGTTGTGGATGATCATGAAGCTGTTTTGGGCGGCACGGTGATGACCTTAGAAAAGGCCTATCCAATGGCTACCATCCGGACGGCTAGTACCGTGCAGTCAGCCCAAACGGAGTTGTCCTATGGAACGCCTGACTTGCTAATGATGGATCTATCGATTCCGATCGCGCCGGGAGAAACGTCAGAGATTGAGGCCGGTATTGAACTGCTGCGATCGCTGCTAGAGCGCTACCCCGATCTCAACATTGTGGTGCAGAGTGCTCACGTCCGCTCTCTGGTGCGTCTCAAGCCCGCCATTGACAGCCATCAGGCTGGGTTTACCATCGCTGACAAAAATTTGCCTATGCAGGAAATGTTGACCAAGGTTGACTGGGCCTTAAAGGGCCTGATTTATACTCCTCGCGACATGCGAGCTGGTATTGAGGTGAAGCCTGAATGGCTAGAGGTGTTGCGACTCGCTTTCAAAGAAGGGCTGCAGGATAAGGCGATCGCTGAAGAAATGAACGTCGCTGAGCGCACCGTGCGCCACTATTGGACTAAAGTGCAAGATGCGCTAGAAGTGTATCCCGAAGCGGGCAAAAACATTCGGATTCAAACCGAAATTCAGGCTCGTGAGGAAGGGTTGATTGACTGACTGCGCCTCGCCCTAATCTCTGCAGCTTGGAGAGCCGCTTGTGCCCACGTCTAAAGCTCCCTCCCCAAACCGGCCAACAGCCGCCCGAGCGACCTGGCAGCGCCAGCTTTTTCCGGGCGTCACCGTCATTGTTTTGGTGGTTGTGTTGCGCCTTTTGGGGATGCTGCAAGCGGTGGAATGGGAGGCGCTTGACAGCTTTTTGCGATGGCGACCCGCTGAACCCACCGATCAACGTCTTCTCATTGTCGGTATTAATGAAAGCGACATTCAGCAGGTGGGCACGTACCCGATCCCCGATGCCAAGCTGGCGGCTTTGATGACTCAATTGCAAAAGAGCGAGCCGCGGGCAATTGGGCTCGATGTCTATCGCGACTTTCCGGTTGAGCCGGGTTATGCCGATTTGGTGGAGGTGTTTACTCAATCCCCACGGGTATTTGGCATCGACAAGATCACGCAAGAGCCGGTTGCGCCGCCGCCGTCTTTACCCCCTGAGCAGGTGGGATTCAACGACTTTCCTCTAGACCGCGATGGGTTTGTGCGCCGGGCCTTTTTGGGGGCCTTTCCTCCGGCTTCTCACCCTGACGCGGAGCAGTTTCGCCTGGCTTTTCCGTTGCTATTGGCCGAAGCCTATCTGGCTGATGAGTCTCTGCTGTTAGAAAATGGCCGTCGCAATCCTGACAACATGCGGTTTGGTGACACTGAACTGATCCGGTTTGCCGCCCATACCGGCGGCTATGTCAGAGCCGATGCGACGGGGGTGCAAATGTTGGTCAACGTGCGCAGTGGTGCCTCGCCCTTTGAAGTGGTTTCCATGACCGATATCCTGACCGGGCAGGTTGATGAAGCGCTGATCCGCGATCGCGTCGTCTTAATCGGTATCACTACGCCCAGTATTAAAGATCAGTTCAATACGGCGGCGACCAATGCGCCGACCCATCCCGTGGTCTACGGGGTCGAAATGCACGCCCACGTGACCAGTCAAATTTTGAGTGCAGTGTTCGATGACCGGCGGCTGATCACAACCTGGCCAGACGGCTGGGAATATCTGTGGATCGGGGTGTGGGGCGGGATGGGCATGGTGCTAGTGCGGTTCGTTATCAAACCCGCGTGGTATGTCCTCTCGGTCGGCCTGTTGGGTCTTGGTTTGGTCGGTCTCAGCCTGGCCTTGCTGTGGCTGGCTGGCTGGTGGCTGCCCGTGATTCCTGCGCTGATCGCTTTTACCTTCAACGGCTTAGTGTTGCCGGGATTTTATCTCTATGACCAAACGCTGCGATCGCGTATTGCCGAGCGCCAGCGCGTGATTGAAGAAACCTATGACGCGATTCACAACGGGCCGCTCCAGACGTTAGCCTTGCTGCGGCGACAACAGGATACCTTATCGACTCAAGCGAGTGAGCAGCTCAGCAATCTCAATCAAGAGTTACGCACCGTGTATCACCGTTTGCAGCAAGAGTCGTTGGCAACGACTGATCAGCTGCAGCTGGGTAGCCAGCAGATGGTGGATTTGCGGAATGCCTTGCACGAAGTGCTCTATGAGGTTTACAACGAAACGCTGCAGCGTAGCTTTCCGGGTTTTGACACGCTGAAATTTAAAGTTGTCAAGTTTGAACCCCTGCAAGAGTCTTGGCTCACTGCCGCCGATCGGCGATCGCTCTGTCGCCTGTTTGAAGAGATGCTGTGTAATGTGGGCAAACATGCCGTCGGAGCCAAGCGCCTCACCATTGACTGCCACACCACGGACACCGAAAACCTGATTCGGGTTGCCGATAACGGTAAAGGTAACCATCCTCTATCTGCCAGTGAACCTCAGTCATCCCCCGCTGCCAGCTCCGGCGGACGGGGAACTCAACAGGCTCAGGATCTGGCCGCCCGGCTGCACGGCGAGTTTCAGCGCACCTTTCAAAAAACGGGTACGGTCTGCGAAATTCGCTGGCCCCTCAAACGGCCCCGTTCCTGGTGGCAGGTGCACATCTGGTGGAAACATTAATTTGCTGGCCGGCCCCTGGCTGAAAACGGCCATGCCGCTGGCGGATTGATGTCAGGTGATTGGCTGAAACGTAGGGTGCCTTGGCGCCGACCTTTGCCTATGGTGGAAGTAGCGATCGTCACGGCTCAGCGATCGGTTGAGCCGACCAATGTGTGCCAATCTCCATACAGACAATCCATCTGAGATCAGAACATGATGTTTAATCAGCCCCTTTCTCTTTTCCGTTTTAAGTCACTGGCCACCGGTATTGGGCGCAGCCTGATCTTAATACCGCTGCTAGTTGGGCCGAGTTTTTTCGATGCTGTGGTCGCGATCGCAGCCGAAGCAAATATTGCCGCTGCGCTCAAAGGACGCGCCTATGAGCCACCGCCCGGTTCCCGAGCCTCAGGGAGCGGCAATACCGGTAGTGGCGGCTCGCGGGACTGGTGTAGTGACGATAGTTTGGCGGCGATCGCGCCTCAATTTAGTGGTGTGGGCCAATCCTTCTCAACTCGTCCCACCTTTGTCTGGTATACCGACAGTCCCACGGTGGGCGTCATGCAGTTTGAGCTGTATCAGAGCGACAGTGATGAGCCCATTTTTAGCGAAACCGTGCTCCCCCACTCCAACTTTGTGGCCTACACGCTGCCCGCCACTGCCCCAGCCCTCACGGTCGGAGAAACCTACCTGTGGCAAGCAACGATACGCTGCAGCGCTGATTCAGACCTGATCAGCAGTTGGATCGCCACCACGGTAGAAATTATTGAGTCTCCCCCCGATATGCTAACGGTGGAGGCTACTGACAGTGCTGTTCAACGGGCGCAAGCCTATGCCAGCTCAGGGTTGTGGTACGACGCGCTGGCAGAAGTGTATGAGCCAGAAACGTTTGACGAATACCTGTTGCGCCAAAGCCTGCTGTTGGATTTAGCTGATTTAGAGGCGTCGTCGGGGAACGCGATCGCCATTGACATCAGTGAGCAGCTCAAAGCCCTGGCAGAAATGTTCTAAGTAGGGGTTTGGCATTGCCAAATCCCTACTCCCAGAAACCAGCCTGAATCCTCAATACCTACTCAAACAGATCGAGATCGGTCACGGCTCCGCGACTACTCGACGACACCAGCTTGGCATATTTGCCTAAAACGCCTCGGGTGTAATTGGGTTTGTGCCCTAGCCAGTCTGTCCGGCGCTGGGCCAAGGTTTCCTCATCGACGTTGAGCTGCAGCAGATTCTGATCGGCGTCAATGGTGATGGCGTCGCCCTCCTGTACTAAGGCGATGGTGCCCCCCACCGCCGCTTCCGGTGCCACGTGGCCGACGACCATACCGTAGGTGCCACCGGAGAAGCGACCATCGGTGATCAGGCCCACGGAATCGCCCAGTCCCGCGCCGATGATGGCTGAGGTGGGGGCGAGCATTTCGCGCATGCCGGGGCCACCCTTCGGGCCTTCGTAGCGCACGACGACGACATCGCCCGCCACAATTTTCTTGTCTAAAATAGCGCGCAGGCAAGCCTCTTCTGATTCAAAGACGCGGGCGGGGCCAGTGATTTGACGATTTTTGATGCCGGTGAGCTTGGCGACCGCCCCTTCTGTTGCCAGATTGCCCTTGAGAATACCCAGGTGCCCTTGGGGATAGAGGGGGGCGTCAAAGGGGCGAATCACGTCCTGATCATCACGCGGCGTCGGGGGAATATCGGCCAGCAGTTCGGCGATGGTTTGGCCGCTGATGGTGAGTGCCTCGCCATGCAGTAAGCCCTGGCTGAGCAGCATTTTCATCACCTGCGGTACCCCGCCCGCCTGGTGAAAGTCAGTGGCCACATAGCGACCCGAGGGCTTCAGATCACAGATCACCGGCACGCGCTGCCGAATGATTTCAAAGTCATCAATGGTGAGGTTAACTCCAATCGCATTGGCGATCGCCAGCAGGTGCAGCACCGAGTTGGTCGAGCCGCCGATCGCCATGATGACCGCGATCGCGTTTTCAAAGGCCTGACGCGTGAGAATTTGCCGGGGCAAAATTTGTTGGCGAATCGCGTCTACCAGCACCGCTGCCGATTTCTCAGCGCTGTCGGCCTTTTCGGCATCCTCCGCTGCCATCGTGGACGAATACATCAGGCTCATACCCATCGCCTCAAACGCTGAAGACATCGTGTTGGCCGTAAACATGCCGCCGCAAGAGCCTGCCCCCGGACAAGCATTCCGCTCAACCGCAAGTAACTCCTCGTCATCAATTTTGCCGGCGCTATGCTGACCGACTGCTTCAAATGCACTGACCACCGTCAGGTCTTCGCCATTGTGATGACCCGGCTTGATGGTGCCGCCGTAAACAAAAATAGCGGGAATGTTCAACCGACACATGGCAATCATGGCACCGGGCATGTTTTTGTCACAGCCCCCGATCGCGATGATGCCATCCAGACTCTGCCCGTTGCACACTGTCTCAATGGAGTCGGCAATGACTTCTCGAGAAACCAGGGAATATTTCATCCCTTCGGTGCCCATTGAAATGCCGTCGCTGATCGTGATGGTGCCAAAGAGTTGGGGCATGCCCCCGGCTTGCTTGAGCCCGACCTCTGCCCGCTTAGCCAAGTCATCGAGCCCCATGTTGCAGGGCGTGATGGTGCTAAACCCGTTAGCGACCCCGACGATCGGCTTGGCAAAGTCACTATCGCCAAACCCGACCGCCCTTAACATGGCTCGGTTTGGCGTGCGCTGTACACCCTGGGTGACGACCTGGCTTCTACGATTATCCGACATGACTGATGGGTCCGCCTGTACTTAAGAATTGCTCATCCAATCCTACCGAATTGAGTTACTCACAATGCATAGATTGAATCGTTGACGATCCATAAAAAGTGAGCGTTCTCAACAGGCGGGAATAATGGGGCGTGGAGAAGTCTTGAATGGGCAGAGTCCGACGGAATTAGGCGTGGGGAGTTGCGCAACCATCACGCTCCTGCTTGCCGGGATTGGCACTGTCAAACTTTAACTGCAAGCGTTCTATGCGAAGTGTTCTAGGACAGCTAAAGCCGTCACTGCTTTGGTGGCTGGACGGCGATCACGGTCACAGGGACAATCGCTAATTTAATCGTATAGAAGAGAGTCTGGTGGAAATCGCGTTACTATTACTCAACTGTGCTTTACTAGCCCCGGTAAAGACACTTAGTCTCTTTTGTCAGTTTTCCACACCTAAAAAAGCTGATTAAAGTTGCCGTCTGACGCCCCCTCTGAGATGGGTGTTTGTCACTACAGACGCCCGTTCAATTCCTGAGAATTTCCGTTCAAGGATCAACCGTATGGATGCTAATGAAGTTATTACCCGCTATGCCTCAGGAGAACGGGATTTTCGGGGTGCCGATTTGCAGGGTCTTAACTTAGCAAATGAAAACCTGAGAGATATCAATTTGCGGCAAGCAAACTTGAAGGAGGCCAATCTCACAGGGGCAGATTTAAAGGGGGCGAATTTGCGAGAAGCACTGCTCGGCAAGTGCGTTTTGCAAGATGCCCAAATGGAGCTGGTCAATCTGATCGGGGCAGATTTGTCCCATGCCAACCTGAACAATGTCAATCTCAACGAAGCGGGCATTCGCGGGGCGAACTTGACGGGTACGCGGCTAGAAAAGGCCAAAATGCAGAACGCTAACCTGAACGAGGCGACGCTGGATCACGCCCAGCTGCGGGAAGCGGATCTGTCTCATTCGGCGCTCAATCGATGTCACTTGATTGAAGCGGATCTGACGTTAGCGAAGTTGGAAAACGCTAGCTTTGCTAATGCTATTTTGACGGGGGCGATATTGACCGGCGCTAACCTATCGACAGCCCTATTGAGTGGAGCCAACTTAGACAATGCGGATTTAGGCGGGGCCGACCTGAGCCGGGCCAAACTGCAGGGGTGCACGCTGGTGAATGCTCACCTGGTACAGGCTAATCTGCGCGGTGCCAATTTGAGCTGGAGTTCGTTGCGCGGGGCGGAACTACGCGGCGCAACGTTTTATCGGGCGAAGTTGAGCTGGTCAAATTTGAGCGGAGCAACGCTCAACGAGGCCGTCATGATCAATGCCAGCATGGAGTACGTCAACTTGCGTAATGCCGTGTTGACTGGGGCTATTCTGCCGGACGGGAAGACTCACGAGTAGTCGCATCGTCAGCCGCGCGATAAATGGCGGGCGATCGCGGGCCGAGACGAGCGGCTAAATCCATCGGTTGAATGGGCCACTGAGCGATGGTTTCTCGACTCAGATTGGCGATCTGGTGGCGAGCCCCGATAAGTTCTAAATGCAGCAACGAAGCGAGGCTCTTAACGGTGGGGGTCAGGCGGCGGGTGAGCCGATCTCGGTTGGTCAGCCACTGATCAATGCTGGCCGGTAGGCGATCACCGTAGCGAATGGGGAGCGCCGCTGTGGAAAAGATTTCCGCATAGTCAGAACTGAGAAAAGCCTGATATTTTTCCGCCTGGTGGGTTTGTTGCATGACAAAACTCAACACCGTGCCGTTCAGATATTGCCGCAGCTGCAGCGTTTCATCTTCGGGACGCTCAGACATGAAGGGCACCTGAGTCAGGGCCGGATTCAGGTTGGCTGGATCGCCCACACTCAGGTGGGTGCCCCCGATAATGGCGACGAGCGATCGCGGTCCGGTTAACTGATTAAACGGTCGCAGCTGCTGATCAGAAACCGAGGCAATGCCGTCATGGGTGCTCATCACCACGAGGGCAGGCACGTTTACCGGTCGTAAGCCCTGATCGCCAAAGATATGCCCCGCTAACGGATTCATCAGCACGAGCTGCTTGATGCGCGGATCTGCCAGCCGCTCAGGCGGCAGCGTGGCCTCCGTCGCTGCACATTGAAACCAGTCAGCGGGTGAAGAAGCTCCGACCTCTAGCCCGATGCAAAATTTGCCGAGCGCAATGGGGTCAACCTTGCCACCGGCTAAAACCAAACCGGTGTAGCCCCCGAGCGAATGCCCCACCAGGGTGACTGTCTCCGTTTGCAGGTGACCGCGCAGAAAAAACGAGTGCTGATTGAGGTCTTCTAAGCGATCGAGAATAAAGCTCACATCTCGCGGGCGCTCGATAAATTCCTCCGCCGGGAGTAGCGGCCCTTCCGCTTTGAGCAGGGCATCGACATTGCTACCAGGATGTTCTAAGGTCACCACGGTCAGTCCGTGGGAAGCCAGGTGCTGGGCGAGATAGTCTAAGAAATGACGATCAGCGCCAAATCCGTGGGACAACACGACCGTGGGGCCGGGGCCGTGCTCAGACCAATAGAGGTCAACGGGAATGACCCGATCACGATCGTGATCCCGAAAGGACACTGACCATTGCTCAAAATCTTGGGAACCGGATACAGAGGGATCAAATCGTGGCGACAGTGCTCCCATCGATGGGGTATTGAGTTCTCGATCTAATACCTGCCCCAACGCGGTTTGTTCTAAGTGGGATAAACCGAGCTGTGAGAGGAGGCGCAGCAGGGCCAGGCCATCTAAAGTGAGGGTGTCTTCGGGGAGAGCCTGCAGTAGCGTGATGGCGGTGACTCCAACGTCACTGGCCTCAGCCGTCTGCATGGCCGTTTGAATAATTTCTGGGTCGAGGCTGGGAGCCACCCGAGACAGCATGGCGACAAAAGGCCGACCGTTTTCACCATCCATCAAATCTTGAACGAAGCGATCGCGAATGCTGGGCTCAACGTTGAGACGATTGTTGAGCGCTTGCTGCACGGTTGGGGTCAAGGCCGCTCGATAGCGCTGCAGACTGGTGGGTACCTGGCCCGTTTGGGCAAAGGCTTCTAAATCGCTGATGTGAATCGTGGCCTGAGTCGGGCCAAACTTAACGGCGATTTCGCTAACAGCACTGCTAGGCAAGGCACTGAGGGCGATCGCGCCGCCACTCAAGACACTGGCTGCCAGGTACTGGAGCCCTTGGTGAATGAATTTTTTGAGCAAAAATCGTGAGCGCTGGCGCATCGAAACAATGGCACCCAATGTATAAAAAAACGACAATTTTATGCGCAGAGCGTTGATCTAATCTAAGGGACAAGCCCAGGCTTTGAGAGGGGGCAAAGTGTCAAATTTTGTTGCCAAAATTAAACCGTCCCCTTCGCGTTCAAGCCCTGGCCAGCCATTCTCAATACTCTGGATTGACTTTTGGCGGCAGTCTACAATGCCCTTGGTCATGACGAGCGTAGCTATTGACACGGATCTTAATTGGCATCATTGGCCCCGGCGCAACGGCGACCGCTGCCGAAACCGCCACCGCGTCTGCGATGGGCGCGGCGATCGCCCGACAGGGCTGGGGGCTTGTGACCGGCGGGCGCGAGGTGGGGGTGATGGCAGCGGCCAGTCAGGGGGCTCACGCGGCCCAGGGCTGGGTCGTCGGCATTTTGCCTGGTGAAACCACTCAGCAGATGTCATCAGCTGTTGATATTCCCATCCTGACGGGCATGGGCAACGGTCGGAATGTCATCGTGGTGTTATCCAGCCGTGTGGTCATTGCCTGTGGTTTGGGCGCTGGCACCCTGTCGGAAATTGCCCTGGCGCTCAAGCTCAACCGGCCCTTGATTTTGATGTTGGGGGCGACTGAGTTGCAGGCCACCTTACAGGCATTGACTGTCGGCCCAGTACTCATCGCCGATACGGTCGAAACGGCGATCGCCCAGGTGCGATCGCAGCTTGCAGTCGGGTAGTGAGTCAAATGCAAAGATTTACCAACGTCTTAACCTGGCCGTGATTCGGCAGGATGCCATTAAATGAAGCACGGGTCGGTATTATTTGTTGACGAAGAGCTTTTGCAGCGGGCTCACACCTTAAGGAACAAAGCCAGCAGCTTTGTCAGACTCCCTTTATTCTAAGGACAGTGTTCGCTCGCAACTGTATGCCCCTTTATCAAGACGTGATATGTCTGAAAATCCTGACCCAAAGGACAACTTTCAGACCCCTCGCAGCTCCTATTGGGGAAAGCCGACCCTGCCTAACCTCACGTTCAATGCGAACTTGCAAGAATTCGCTCAGCGCATCTCCTACATTTGCAACCTGGAAACGGGAGGCAAAATCAGTTCTGAGGAGGCCTATACAGAAATCAAACAGCTCTGGAAGCAGCTCAAACAGTCTAAGAAAAACTTGTTAGACACGCTCCCGCCGGAGTTGGAACCAGAAGACCTGCCAGGGGATGATTAACCGACCGATCAGTGACGTTTAGGGGCTGGGCTGAGCCGCTTGACGGCGTTGCATCTGGTCGTAAACGTAGCGTCCGATTTCTGGGAAAATTTCACTGTCGGCGGAGTAAACGGCATCATTGGCGAACACCACCAAGATGAACCGAGTATTGCCGTCGGGCGTTTCAATAATCGCCGCCTCTTGACGACCATCATCAAAGGTAAACCCCAGTTTGGTATAGAGCTGGGTGTCTGGGGGCAGATATTCGCCCAAAAACCCTTCGATGGCATTGTCAGGCTCAGCTTGCCAAACAGCGGGATCGGTACTGTGCTGTAAATGGGCTTTGATGCGATCGCTATAGGCCGGTGAAATGGCTTGACCGGCATCAATTTCATAGAGCAGTCGAGCTGTGGCCCTGGTGGTGAGGTAGTTGCGCGCGGTTAGCGCTGGAGCATCCGTCAAGGCCTCGTCGGTCGCAGCAAACTGCAGATCTCGGCCCGTTCGTTCATCAAGTGCCAAATCGGGAATGGGAAACGTCTTGTGAGCGAGATTGATATCGCGATAGTTAGCCAATGAGAAGTAGTCGTTGATGGAGTTGCGGGCGCTGATCCACTCAGCTAAGCTGGCTTCGTCCAGGCTTTCCCCCGAAGTGGTTTGAGTCAACACATCGACCACCCGGCTAGAGGCGCCATTGTTGGAATAGTGGGCCATCAATACCTCATCGTCGGCCATGAGATCCACATCTGGCTGCAGGTCACCCGCGTCGTACTGGCCATATAAAGCGACCAGCCAAAACAGCTTGACCACACTGGCCGGATATCGTCGCTGCTGATCGCGATAGTGGCCATAGTCGCAACAGTGACCGGTTAAATCGACCAAACTGATCGAAACCGCTGCAGTTGGATGGTTTTGCTGTTCTACCAAGTCGAGAATGCCCGCAACAATCTCGTCCAGACTCGGCGACTGACCCGGCAGCGGGTGGGTGCTAAACGGGGGCGGTGCCGTCGCGGTGTAGCGGAGCTGATCATAATCACGGGCGATCGCCAAAAAGTCGAGGCTTTTAGCTGCCGCTGTCGATGACCGCAGGGGCGGAGTCGCTAGCGGCACCGCTGAGAGTGATGCTTCGCAGGGGGCCTGCTGGCCGGCGATCGCGGCTAACGTCATCGGTATGAGTCGCCGTTGACCCACGCAGGGCGGTTGGCCGACGCGGCGGTCTGGGGCTTCCATCACGAGATGAGCGCTCATGCCCAGCACAAACGCGGCCCCGGCCATTCCACCCAAAACCAGCGCCAACGGATGCCGAAAATTTTTAGTCTGCTGAGGATATACCCGTTGTCTCATACCGCTGTAATAAAGCCTGATCGCAGTTCTCGATGAATAATGCTTTAGCTCGGGGCTCAATTGCGGACGATTGATGCCGATTAGAAACGTTGAGGCGCTAGGGGAATGGGATCATCGCTTTTGGGTGATTTGATCTGAACTATTACCGTTGCGATCGCAACCCGACCCGCTAGCTGCCGCCAGACCGCTGCAAACTGCCGCGATTATAGGGTGAACTTAGACAATGTGAACGAAATTTAGAGTTTTTCTGGAGTATTCCGCCCTCGCTTGCAAAGGCTGTACCCTGAGAGCACTCTCACCCCGAGCTTAACCTCGAGAGTGACTGTCACCCTGGCCCTCCAAGTCAGACCGAACTACGGCGTTTCTGAATTTAGTGAGGCACAAGCATCGCTGTTATAGCGCTGGCCCCTTTGCTGAAGACACCTAGGAGCACTCTGATCCTGAGCGCATCCGCAAAGGGGTTCGGCAACCTTGTCCTAACCGGACTGGTGACTGCTATAAACCCTTGATTTAAGGCGAGCGGCTGTGCCTCACCCAGAAAGGCAGCGCTGTATTGCTCGAACCATTACTTTGCGAGTGCTTTGAGGATCTTCCTGTGGCCAGCGAACATCAATTTGTGCTCGATCTAACCGTTGCCCTTGGGGCCTCTGCGATCAGTGGGTTTGTGGCCCATCGGTTGAGGCAGCCTGCCCTGCTGGGCTATTTGGCCGCAGGCTTGCTGATTGGTCCGTCGGGATTTGGCCTGCTCAATGACGTACAGCAAATTGAAGAGTTGGCCGAAATCGGCGTCGCCTTTTTGCTGTTTGCCCTGGGCGTCGAGTTTTCGTTAGCCAAACTCAAGCGGGTGCAAAAGATTGCCGTACAGGGCAGCCTACTGCAAATGGGCGCGACGGCAGTCTTAGCTTTGGTGATAGCGGTGACGGCTGGCTGGGCGACCTCGGTGCTGCAAGGCGTCTTTCTCGGCTTTGTGCTGGCGCTGTCTTCCACCGCGGTGGTGCTCAAGCTGCTGACCGATCGCGGCGAAACGGCGGCGGTGCATGGTCAACTCATGTTGGCGATTTTAATTGCCCAGGATCTCGCCCTCGGCCTGATGCTGGCGTTTTTGCCCGCCCTCGATCAGCCGGAAGCTTTTTGGATTGTGTTGGCGGCAGCCGTGCTGAAATTTGGGCTCTTTT
>JBHJJI010000296.1:0-13548 GCA_050042805.1 Leptolyngbyaceae cyanobacterium | reverse complement strand
AGTGGCCCAGCGCTACTCAGACAGTATTGTGGTCATTCAGCTCGACCAAGCCGGGTGGCACAAAGCAAAACGGTTACAGGTGCCGGACCACATCATCTTGATGTTTCAACCCGCTCATTCACCGGAATGTAATCCGATTGAGCAAGTCTGGCAGTATCTCAAGCGGCGTCTCCGATGGCGATGTCTGAAGACCCTGGATGAACGGCGACGCCTCATCAAAGAGCAATTGCTGGCGTTGACCACCGATACCGTCGCTTCAATTACCGGCAGAGGATCCATTCTAGAAGCTCTATCTGTAGCCGGAATTTAGAGAATTGGTATTAAATGCTGGATACGTCTACACTCTAGCTCTCACTCTCTAAGCTGACAGTGCCGTCTCCTTTAAGAAAGATCACTATCTGCTATGCCTTTAATATTTGAGACAGCGCTCGAATTCCCGCCGCGATTTGCGTTTCACTGAGCTGGGCATAGCCAAAAATGAACTCTCCCGTTTTTGGTGTATTCAAGTAGTAGCCTTGGGCGCTAATCAGCCCCACGCCTGCAGCGGCAGCTTTTTGCATCACCTGCTCGTCAGATAAGTCGGTCTCAATCTTTGCCATCAGGTGAATGCCTGCATTCTCTCCCAGAATAGTGACCCGCGAACCCAAGTCATGTTTTAGGGCATCGACGAGGACTTGGCGACGCTGGTTATACCGGTGGCGCATGCGGCGAATGTGCCGTTCAAAATGCCCTTCGGTCAGGCAATCCGTGAGGGCACATTGTTCTAAGGTCGGCGATTGGCG
The DNA here is from genome assembly GCA_050042805.1 of Leptolyngbyaceae cyanobacterium. Lineage (GTDB taxonomy): Bacteria > Cyanobacteriota > Cyanobacteriia > Phormidesmidales > Phormidesmidaceae > Halomicronema. The sequence continues at coordinate 12,766 of JBHJJI010000296.1, read as the reverse complement.
ATCGCACAACCACTTGGCTCGATGGACTAAGGGTATCCAGGGTTTAGGGACGACTAAATAGCCGATGCGGAGGGCGGGAAACAGGATCTTAGAAAACGTGCCGGTGTAAATGACGGTGCTGTTTTGATCAAGCCCCTGCAAGGCCGGAATCGGGCGATCGCCATAGCGATATTCACTGTCGTAATCATCTTCTAGGATTAACGTTTTGGTTTGCTGCGCCCATTGGAGTAGGGCCAAGCGGCGCGATAACGATAGTGTTGCCCCCGTCGGGAACTGGTGAGACGGCGTGACATAGAGCAGTTTAAAGGGCTGGTCGTAGTGGCGCAGGGTATTAACCGCCAGCCCTTCCGCATCTACCGCGATCGCTTGTAACTGCGCTCCATAGCTGGAGAAGCAGCGGCGTGCACCCAAATAACCCGGATCTTCCACCGCCACCCAATCACCGGGATCCAACGTGAGGCGAGCCATCAAATCCAGCCCTTGCTGAGAGCCATTCACAATGATCACCTGCTCTAGGCTGCATTGCACCGCCCGAGAACGGCGCAAATAATCGGCGATCGCGGCTCTGAGCGGCTGATAGCCCAGGGCATCGCGACTGTAATTCAACCGGGCGGAGGGCTTTTGGCAGTGGCGAGACAGTAACCGTCGCCAAAGCTGCAGGGGGAATTGGCCGGTATCAGGGCTGCTAACACGAAAGCTAATCGCCTCCTCCGGATCCGAGATGCGCAATGGGGTGGCGGTCAACAGGTGAGTGCCCAAGCGAGACAGTTGGGTCAGGGCCGCTGGCTGCGATCGCGGCGGTTCTACCCCGGCTAAGTGCAGATAGTCATCGGGCAGTTGAGCACACACAAAGGTGCCCGAGCCGCTACGGGCCTCAAAATACCCTTCGCTCAGGAGCTGGTCGTAGCTTTGCGTCACCGTCGCTCTTGACACCTGCAAAGACCGCGCCAAGCGGCGGGATGACGGCAGCTGTTGATGGGGCTGCAGTCGGCCTTGCAAAACTGCCAGACGTAAGGCTGCCGCCAACTGTTGATACAGCGGCAGGGGCGCGGTGCGATCGAGGGACAGCACTAAATCCATCAGATTCCAAATTGGACTGGTATAAAAACATAAAATTGGCTATTGAATCAGGCCAATTTAGCCTTTACCTTAACCCCATAGCCAACGTTCTAACCAGGAGGAACCCCCGATGAGCCCCACCGAATCGCTACAAGTCACTGAACGCAGCCAGTTCCGCCGTCACCCTCGCCTCGGTCACCACGATCGCGCCATCGTCAACCAAATTTTGGATGAAGCCCTGGTGGTACAGGTGGGATTTGTCATCGAGAACCAACCCTTTGTCATTCCCATGGGCTACGGACGTGAGGGCGATCGCCTCTATCTCCATGGCGCTACCACCAGTCGGATGCTGAAAAGCCTGGAGCAAGGCGTTGATATTTGTGTGTCAGCCACCTTGCTGGATGGCATTGTGATCGCGCGATCGCTCTTTCACCACGCCATGAACTATCGCTCGGTGGTGCTGTTTGGCCAGGCCTCTTTGGTTGCGGGTGAAGCGTCCATGATGCATGCTCTGAAAGTGGTGTCGGATCACATCACCCCAGGGCAATGGGCCTACGCTCGCACCCCCAATCCCCAAGAAGTCAAAGGCACTACGGTACTGTCATTTCCGATTGCCGAAGGATCTGCCAAAATTCGCAGCGGTGGCCCCAATGACAGTGCGGCAGATTATGCGCTCCCCGTTTGGGCTGGGCAATTGCCGCTCAAATTAACCTCAGGCACTCCCATTCCCGATGCCAAGCTGGCTGCAGAGATTACGCTGCCTGAAAACCTGACCCACTACCAACGAGGGGCGTGAAACCGTTCATTTTCTAGTGATCAACCGGTAAGGGATTGGCGCTTAAATAACATCCCACTTGTGGAAACGTTTACGGCAGCAGCAAGATGCCCCTGACCGTTGCTCTGTCCCCTTGCCTCCACGACTCCCGAGCCATCGGCAATGGTGGGTTACATCACGCCGTAGTCTACTCGGCTGCCGTACGGGAGATAGGCGATCGCGCCGCCGCCCTAGCCTGAGCATCGCGTTGTCTGATCAAGCTCCCATGACAAACTGTCACACACAACTGACATAGTCGCCTCATATGTCAGACCTTATAAGGAAAGGGCGTCATTGGGGCTAACACCATGGCAGAGGAATCAGCATCTATCCGCATTCAGCTAGAGCTGTCTAACGATGACGAACGGCTGCTGTTGGGGCTGGAGACTTGGCTAGCGCTAGGGTTGATCTCGGATGCTCAGGTGCGATCGCTCTGCGCTGAACGACTGATCTGTGAGCGCCCCCAGCCCCAGTGGATGAGCGCTGCAGAGGCTTTATCCACCGCCGACTCAACCATCACGCGATCGCAAGGTGCCGCCCCAGTTTTTTTGCCACCGGAGCCCGAGTCGTCCCCCCCACGAGTGTCAACGCCAATTCCCAGACCGGTGCGAGGCTGGCTCGGGCAGATCGTCAGCGAACTGAGTGTCGTCTGGTTGTTAGGGCTGGGCGTCTTTTTAGTGGTGCTGTCTTCGGCGGTGCTGGCCGCGACCCAGTGGGCCGCCTTCAGCCCGGTGGGGCAATACTGTGTGCTGCTTACCTACACTGTGATTTTTTGGGGAGTCGGCCTGTGGAGTGCGGATCATCCTCGCCTACAGCTCACCGCCAAGTCCTTGCAGATCGCCACGCTGCTGCTGGTGCCCCTCAATTTTGCCGCGATGGATGGTTTAGGCATCTGGCGGGGGTTGGGTTGGCTAGTGGGCATCGGCGCCAGCGGACTGCTCGGGGTCATTGCCTTTCAATTGCTCAAACGATGGTCGGCGACGGTGCCTCAACGCTATCTATTTGTCGGTCTCGGGCTGTTACAGCTGGGCTGGCGCTGGCAGTGGCTACCGATGATCGCCATCTATGGCGGCGTTTTAGGCTGTGGTGCCCTGCTGCTGCGGGCACCACGAACGGCAGCAGCACCCACCTGGCCCCTGCTGCTGATCAACTTGAGTTTGGGACTGCTCGTGCTGCGTCGATTGGCGACCCTGGGCGCGGGCACCTGGGGGGCGCTAGGGTTAGCGTTGGGCCTGTATGGGGCGGTTTGGGTGTGGCGGGGGCAGCGCGCTTTGCCCCCGCCAGCGCGGACTGGCGCGAGCCCCAATGCGGCTGCAGGTTTGACCGAAAATGCGGCTTCTGAGACGCCCGCCCGCCGCCCGACGGCGCTCTGGACGCAGCGCTTAGGCCAAGGGCTGCTGCTATTGGGCTGGTTGATGACCGTTGACCGCTGGCCGCTGCAGGCGCTGTTGGTGAGCCTGCTCGGGTTCGGGTTGCGGATCGAGCGGCAGCAAACCCGACCCCAGCGGTGGACTTTGGTGGGGGCGATCGCGATCGCTCTCCAATTCCCCTTTCTGATCTGGGAGCTGTTGCCAGCTGCCCTGCAGGAATTTGGGATCACCCCCGCCACCTGGCTCGACACCACCAATACCCCAGCCTGGTTGTTGGGCATTTACTTATATCCCTTTGTGGTGGGTCTGGTGGCGATCTCGGAGGCCTATGATCGCCGTGAAAACACCACCCTGGCGCGCTTCAGCGAGGGGAGTGCGATCGCCATGAACGCGCTGCTCACGAGCATCAGTGTGGGGGCACCGGCGGTGTTAGTAGTCAATCTGATCGCATCAACGATCACTGCGTTTATTACGACCCAACGACAGCGACTGCCGGCGTTTGAGCGCATTATCGCGACCAACGGCCTCGCCCTCGGGACGGTGATCGTCACCCTCAACCATCGCTGGCCCGACCTCGGGGACGACCACTGGATGCTGATCGGCTTTGGGCTGATGGCAGTGAACCTGGTGTTGAGCCGGGCGCTGAGGGCGGGCTGGCAGCGGAGCACCTGGATTTATGGCCTGGGCCTTGCCGGTCTCGCCTATGCCCAGTTGTGGAACCATCTGGCCAACCACGATTTTCAGAGCTATTACAGCCTGTTGGGGCTGACGATTCCGTTACTCATGACCCTGCTGCGCCGCGATCGCTGGAGTCTGTTGGCAGTGGGGTTAACCGCCCCGTTGACGCTGGGTCTGGCCGTGACCCGTCTGGTGGGCCTGGGCAGCGCCACCGCAATGGCGGCGGTTCAGAGCCAGCGGCGGCAGCAGCTACCGATGGTGCTGGTGACCGTAGGGGTTGGCCTCGGCTTTGCGAGCAGCCTGATCGAAGACGGCTTGCCCGGTTTTCCCAACCGGTATGACCAGTGGTATGGCGTGCTGGCGCTGCTGCTGGCGGGGCTCTGGGGACTGAGCCTGGCCCTGACCAACCGTTCTGGGCAGGCGGCACTCTATGGCACCGCCTGCGATCGCTGGGGCCTCGCGCTTGGCAGTGGGCTGCTGCTGGCCCTCACGGCCGAGGCGGGACTCCTTTATGCAGGCTGGCGATCGCCCGGTATGGCCTATGCCGTGGGCATTGCTTTGGTCATGGCCGCGATCGTCCTGCGATTTTGGCGTCGCCCTCGCCCCGTGGCGGTCTATCTCCTGGGCGGGGGCGTCGCCCTGCTGGCAGCAGAGCTCGTGGCCTTAGGGGCTGGCACTCGTCTGAACTTAGCAACGCTGATCATAGGCTTGGGCGTCATCACCTTTGGTATGGCCTGGATGCAGCGCGATTGCCATCCCGCTCTGTTACCACATTTGTACCATCTCACCTTGCTGTACGGACTGCTCGGGGTGGGCTTACGGGTCGGCTACTTCTCCACCTGGACGGGGCTGAGTAGCTTGGCAGTGGCCTTGCTGGGGTTGGCGGTCAGCCGTCAGGCCGGTTGGGCCTGGTTACGCTGGCTCGGTCTGGGCGGCCTGACCCTGGGCTGGTACGAATTGGTGATTTACCAACTGTCACTGGCGACGGGCGATCATCCTGCGGATGGCCTCGTCATTCTGGCCGCAGTGGCGGCGGTGATTATGGCCGCCTATCGCCTGGGCGCGAGCTGGCTGGCAGCGCGGTTATCCTGGTCCCCCGATGAACTGGTGATCACGGCTCATATTCACTGGGGTATTGCTTCCGTACTCATGGTCATCTCTGGGGAGCTGGTCTATGAAAGTGGGCTCGGCTTGCTCTGGCCGGGGCTGGGCTTGGGACTCGGGCTAGTGAGCTATAGCCTGCTGCAGGGACGGCGGGAACAGCCGGGGGCAGATATCTGGATTTATGCCGGGCTCACCCTGCTGGTGGGCTGGTTCGTCTATCTGCGACTGGCGCTACCGGCGTTAGCCGCTCTGGATCAGGGGTGGGGCATGGTGGCCTGCGGCTTTGCGGCCCTGTTTTATTGGGGGCCTTGGTCGCGGTTGGGGTGGCCGCGATCGCCTTGGCAGCACTATGCCCTGGCACTGCCGCCGGTCATTACCCTGCTCACAGGCGCGAGCGATCACCCGCCCACTCTCTGGATGTTGGCCGCATTCTACGCCGCCTTAGCCTGGACGGCGCACCAGGTGCGGTGGTCATACGCCTCAGCGGCCCTGGCCGTTTGGGCGACCTGGTTTTGGTTAGACGGTCAGGCGATCGCCGATCAGCTCGCCTATGTCTTGCCGCTGGGACTGATGGGACTCTATATCGCCCAGATCGATCCGGGGCTGCGGGTCGAGGCCAACCGTGACAGACGACATTGGCTGCGAGTCGTGAGCCTGTGGCTAATTCTGATCATGGCTCTAATCGGGGAACGGTGGACCGGCCTGCCGGTGGGCTTAGCCGCTTTGGGGGCGATCGCCGCCGGTCTGTGGCTACAAGTGCGGGCTTTTCTCTACGTCGGCACGCTCATCTTCGGCTTCAACGCGGTGAATCAGCTGATCGGGCTCAATTCTGAATATCCCCTGATCAAATGGGTGGTAGGAATTTTGGTGGGGATTGCGCTGATTGCGGTGGCGGCTGATTTCGAGCGCCGCCGCGATCAGTGGATTAGCCTGACGCAAACCTGGCTCGACCAGCTGCAGTCATGGCAATAGAGCCGCTGGATGATCCTCCTCTCCAGGTTCGCCAAAGACAGTTTGAGGGAATCCGCCTCAAGTAGAAATTGCTTCGTTTGGCCGCAGATTGACGGAAAACGACTGCCTTAAAGTCTCTAAGGAATCATTGAAGGACCGTAGCCACAATAAACGTCCCGTGACCTCCGGAAATCTCCTAGGCAAGCCGGAAGATTAAGGCTAGATTTGAGCAAAATACCTGAGCCCCCCACGTGCTTAATTATGCCGACCATCAGGATCTGTGAACAGCAGTGTCTTGCTGCCAATCAGTTTGCGGCAACGGTACAGTTTGACAGTGGTGGCAGCTACCCTGTCACTATCACCAATCCCTTCGATGAGCGGGATGAAGCCCGGTTGGAATGGTACTTTGAGGGCTGGCTGCGGCGACCTTTTCTCAACACGGTGACTGCAGCCCAGGTCAAAAACAGTATTCCCACCTACGGTGAAGCGCTCTTTGAGCAGGTCTTTCAAGATCGTCAGGCCTATGCGGCCTATGCCAATTTGAGACCTCAGCTCAACACCGTCGAAATTGTAGTTGAAAGCGCCTCTCCAGATTTTCAGGCGCTGCACTGGGAGGCGCTGAAAGATCCAGACTTGCCGCGTCCGCTCGCACTGGACTGTACGATGGTGCGTCGCCCGCAGCAGGCCATCACCTTGGCCGCTCAGCCAAACCCATCTTCTACCATCAATCTGCTGGTGGTGACAGCTCGCCCCAATGAAGAAAAGGACGTCAATTACCGCACCATTTCTCGCCCGCTGATTGAGGCGATTCAGCAGGCCAAAATTCCTATCAACGTGGAACTTTTGCGTCCGGGCACCTACCAAGCACTAGAAAATCATCTGCAAGCCAAAGGGTCTGGTTACTATCACATCGTCCACTTTGATGCTCATGGTGGACTGGCCACCTTTGAGCAAATCACCCGTGAGCAGCAAGAGGCCGATACGCTGCTCTTCAAAAATCGCTATGGTCGCAACGATATTGCCCCCTATGCCGGTACTAAGGCGTTCTTGTTTTTAGAAGGGGAAATACCTGGACAGTCAGATCCGGTGGAAGCGCAGGAACTGGCCCACTTGCTGACGAATCAAGGTATTCCGGTCTGCATTCTCAACGCGTGTCAGTCGGCCAAACAGGTACGGAAGGGGGATGGAGACACGGAAGTGACGGCGGGCTCTCCCCCAGTTCCCCTTGATCAGGCGGGTGCCGCAGGCGGAGGAATCGATAACCGAGAAACTAGCCTCGGCAGTCGCTTGATGACGGCGGGGATGCAGATGGTGGTCGCGATGGGCTATTCCGTCAGTGTCACGGCAGCAACGATTTTGATGGCCAAGCTATACACCGAACTGTTTGCCCAGAAGCCATTGGCGGAGGCGATTCGGCTAGGGCGGCGGGAGTTGCACAATAGCAAAACCCGTAAAGGCTGGTTTAACCTGACCGTGGATTTAGAGGACTGGCTACTGCCGGTGGTCTACGGCAACCCATCGCTGCAGTTTGATCTGCAATCAATGTCGCCCCAAGATGAGGAAACCTACTTAGAAAGCCTCGCCAGTCGCTACCGCTTCCCAAAACCGACCTATGGCTTCTTTGGGCGCGATTTAGAAATTCTCAAAATTGAGAAATCACTGCTGCGGCATAATGCGCTGCTGCTGCGCGGTATGGGTGGCACGGGCAAAACCACCCTGCTGAACTACCTGCGGGAATGGTGGCAAACCACCCAGTTTGCCCAAGACGTGTTCTACTTTGGCTACGACGACAAGGCTTATACCCTGGAGCAAATTCTTCAGGCAATTGCCAAGCAGGTGTACGACCGCTTCGCCCTGGCAAGCTTTCAGGCGATGAGTTTGGCGGCCCAGGCGATGAAGCTGGCTACCTTGCTTAAGAGCGAACCCTATGCCTTGATGTTGGACAATTTGGAGTCGGTGACGGGGCAGGAACTGGCCATTCAAAATACCCTGCCGGAAGCCGAGCAGGTCAAGCTAAAAGACTTTTTGCTGAAGCTGGTAGGGGGCCAGACCAAAGTAGTGCTGGGCTCTCGCAGTGGGGAGGACTGGCTGGCCGCCGTGTATCGTGACAACCGCTATGCCCTGCAGGGGCTCGACCCGCAATCGCGGACGGAACTGGCGGAGCAGATTTTAGAGCGTCATGTGGACAACCGGGAGCAGATTGCGGCCCTGCGAGCAGCGGATGACTTTGGGCGGCTGATGACGCTGCTAGCAGGGTACCCCTTAGCGATGGAGGTGGTGTTGGCGAATCTGGGGCGGCAGAGCCCCGGAGGGATCTTGGCGGCGCTGGATGCGGCGGATATAAATTTGGACAGCGGTAGTGAGAATAAGACCCAGAGCATTTTGAAATGTGTGGAATATTCCCACAGTAATTTGTCGCCAGAGGCGCAGAAGCTGCTGTTGTGTTTGGCTCCGTTTAAGGGCTTTATCGACCGGGCAGATTTGGAGAACTATGCCAAACAACTGAAACAGTTAGAACCTTTTCAGGATTACCCGTTTGACAAATTTGATGCGGCAGTGCAGGAAGCAATTAACTGGGGCTTACTGTCTTCTATGAGTGAGGAGATGCCCCGTCTGCTCACGATCCAACCCGTTTTCCCGTATTTTTTAAAAACGAAACTGGCGGAGCTGGACGAAGTGACCTGTGATGCCTTGAGCATCGGATTTAAGAACCATTACCAGGGACTTGCTGGGCAGTATCAGCAGCTCATGCAGTCCAAAAAGCCTCAAGAGCGGCAGCTTGGATTATTTTTTACCCAATTAGAGTATGAAAATCTTTACGGTGCGTTGGAGTTTTTACTCCGTTCGTTTGACCAGTCCCCTCTCGCGATCGGCAACTGCCTTAATTCTTATCTCGAATTGACTCAAGATAAATCTCGCCAAAGACAGCTGGCTGAACGTGTTTCCTTGGAGTTAGAACACTATCCACCAGAACTCCAAGCTCAAGAGGTAGTCACCACTCGACTTAGTTTTTTAGATCAGCTTGCCCTCAGCTTCTATCACGAAAAGGATTTTCAAAGGGCAAAAGAACTTTATGAGCTGTTACTTAAAGAATGGGAGCAACTTGAGTCCTCATCAAGCTCAAACATACGCAATGTCATTGGAGGTACTTACCACCAGTTGGGCAGCGTGGCGCAGGAGCAGCGGCAGTATGAGCAGGCCCAGCAGTACTACCAACAGGCCTTAGCTATCAAAATCGAGTTTGACGATCGCTATGAGCAGGCCAGCACTTATTTCCAGCTTGGTATGGTTGCAGAAGAAACTGGTGACGTTGACAACGCTACAGCTTACTACCTAGAAGATTTGAGAATTACTGTCGAGTTCAATGACGAACAAGGGCTAGGTATTTCACTGCGCAATCTTGCCCGTTTCTATCAAGCAACTCAAAACGCCGATCTCCTCACCGCCGCTGCCCAAATTCTCAACACCACCCCCGATAACCTCACGCAGCTCTTTGAGCAAAATTAAACCGGTCACAATTCTGACGATGGCTGCCAAAGCGTTGGCAAAATCACCTGATCTGTCGTTCTCCTTAACTCGATTTCATCAGGTACCGGGTTCAGACGGTTCCGTGTATTTGCAAAAGATATCTAGCCCCACCTTGGCGATGTACAACACAATCAACGCCGCCAGCGATGGACTCAGGGTAAACGGCAGCGCCACCTGCTCCACTAGGTAAATGATCGCCCCGGGCAATAGCGTTGCCTGCTGCGGCTTCTCGACATAGGCCCGAAAGCGCCCCCGAAAGCACTCATCGCTGCACAGCTCCTGCTGCAACACTTCCCGCGTCACTGCCCACAGCGACGGCTTACCATACTCTGCCGGGGCACCGTAAGCTGCCACCAGCTCCGCCTCCAAAGATGCCTCTAGCTGCCCGTTATGGCGGTTGAGCACAGCCAATGCCGACTGTGCTGGCGCGTAGGCTTGCAGTTGTGCCTCTACCTGAGCCATCTCGTCTGGTGCGAGTTCCATCCCCAAGTCTCCATACCCTTGAGAAAAGTATACGCAGGGATACGCCTTGATAGTTTCGTCGCCACGAGCCAGATCGCGAGCTGAATGTTTGGCCTGATCAAGTTTCGCGATCGCCCGGCACGATAAATAGCAAAAACGCCAGCGCCTCTTCCCCCGGTAATCGAAACCGTTGGCCGTCGTATTCAATGATGTAAGTGCCAGACACTTCACCACAGGCATTGCAGGTGAGGGTTGAGGTTTTGAGGGCGGCGATGCTGAGTTGACGCACTTGAGCCGCGAGCCAATCTTCATAGCCGGGCACCACTTTGAGGTCAAACTTCGTCAGTTCCATCGGGTCTCCTATTCCTTTGCACAAGGGATCACAGGGATGCGTTGCTCTCGATAATCCTGTAGGTCGCTGACCAAACGCGTGGTCGCAGCATCAGTGGCACTCAATGGCACCAGCGTTTGCAAAATTGTATCCATTTCATCTGGCGATAGGTAGCCAGCGCAAGGGCTGCTCAGCGGCACGGGAAGATTGACCTGGTGGGCCTGCGCCATTTGCATTAACCGCTGGGTGGCTTCTAAAGGAATCACAATAATCATAAGACGCTCCTGCAAGGGTCAAGGGGGTAAGCGGCGAAAAAGATCGTTGAGGCCAACCGGTCAATAGCTTTAATCAAGTCGGCTAATCAGTTGCCTTCATAAGTACTTTCGCTGGGGTGTTTTAATCTGAGGTGAGGCGAGTATGACAGTTTGATGAGAGTGGTCGCGCATCTCGATCAAGCAATCACAAGAGTTACACAGTTGAGTGAGCAATGAGCTAGAAGAGGCAAATGCATTCTCCGAAATATCCCGCGATCGCCGCCATCAGTCTTCTGATTGCCAGTCAGACAGCCGACAGTTGCTGCGAAGCCGAACGGATGCAGGCGATCGCCCTCTACTGACAAGCGTGGTGACGATAAAGTTGAGCTCATGCTTGAAACTGTCAGCCAGAGACAATACCTTACTGTTGCTTTATTCTCTCTCCCAAGGTTTCTTTTCGATATTCTTTAGGAGATAGGCCCGTCCAGCGTTTGAAAGCTCGGCGAAATGAACGGACATCGGTATATCCGACAATTTGTCCAACTGTTGCAATATCGATTTCCAGATTGCTTAAAAAGCTTTTGGCATTCGCTAAGCGGATGTCATCAATGAGGGCATTGAGAGACGTCCCGTGCTGCTTGGCCAAACGCTGTGCTGTACGGAGACTGATATTGGCTCTGGCTGCCGCTGCCGCTGCCCCATATTCACCCTGCGCTGCATTTTCCATAATGCCTCGACGCAGTTCGGCAAGGGCAATGGGATAGCGATCGCTCCCCAATTGCTGGCGCAGCTCCGCAAAATGGTGCTCGACAAACCTAAACATTTGAGGATTAGCATCGCGAACCGGCGCACTGAGACTGTCTCGTGAGAAGACCAGGGCATTACGACCCGCCTGAAAGGAAACGGGGGCTTGGAAAAATGACTCGTAGGCTGCCATCAGCACCGGCTTGGCGCTCACGAACTCTACCCGCCGCAGCGATATCTCTACATCGGTGCTCTCTTGCAATAATCGCCAAATTAAACCGGTAACAGCTTCGAGCAACATCCCCTGATCCTGAGTCTCACAAGGATGAGCGATGACCAGCGCCACCTCTGACTCGGCTTGCTCAAGATGCACCGCCGACTGGTCGGCAATAATCGTTTGATTGGTCAAAAACCACCCCAGCATCGCCTCAATGTCATTGGCAAACTGCGCTCCTCTGGCTAAGCCGCCCAGCATCGTAAACGGAGCAGAACGCGCAATTTCCATTGAAATCGCGGTGTCCGCCCAGTGCTTGGCAATCACGCTCATCAGCGCTGCAACGGCATCATCCGAGATGCGGCTGTCGAGGCGGGCAAAGTCGACTGCCGAGAGGTCGGTGACTTGGGCGATAGCTTCCAGCGTCATGCCGTGGGCGCCTGCACAGTCAAGCATCGTGGTGACAATACTGCCCAGAGTCTCTGGCTTGACGAAATTGGCATTAATAGTTCCTTTTTCGGCGTCCATGACCCTTCTGTCTCAATAACTTTGCTGAGAGGATTAAGCACAAATATACGCCTCGAAGCGCAAAAGCGCAGGACTCGTAGCCATCTAACTGATCACGATGCGCTAGGAAATGGATGCCGATGAGGAGTGGACGATGAAAAGACTGACGGTCAGTTTATTTTTATTCGCGATGGTGTTGGTCGGAATGCTGGTGCCAATCATGAGCGTCAGCGCCCAGGACACAGGGGGAGGCGGCACGACGCCCATGACCTCCCAAGATCAGGGAATGAATTATCAAAACACCATTCCCCGCGAGTTCACGACTGAAATCATCGTGGTTGACGACGAGGGACGCGCCCGGGCCGAAGAGATTATTGAAATCTACCAGGTGCTGTCTACCGACCCCTCGATCGCCAATATGCGGCAATATCTATCCGACGAGTATATCCAGCACAACACAGTGATTCCCGATGGTGCAGAGGCGCTCGCCATGATGTTTTCCTCCTCGGTCGCGCAATATCCTGTCGAAATTGATGTTCACAAAGTCATGGTCGTCGGCGATTGGGCGATGGCTCATGTTAATTTCCGCAACCTAGACACAACCGATCCTGAAGATATCGGCACGGCCGCTGTCGACATGTACTTGTATGACTCAGATGGCAAAGTCGCGGAACACTGGGATGTGCTGCAGGGAGTCCCGACCCATTCGGCCAACCCCAATGGCATGTTCCTCAAGATTTTTAAGGAGGA
>JBHJJI010000295.1:0-9293 GCA_050042805.1 Leptolyngbyaceae cyanobacterium | reverse complement strand
AGTCGGCCAAAAATCGTTAAATGCTTTGCTGCTAAAGCCTTTTAGCTTATTCGCAGCTAATGTGAGCTGAATGTCTTGTTTGCAAGCTGTTGGCACTTAATCTGAGCTCGTTTGCAAATTATGTGGGCATCAAGGCACTCTTATTCGCACTTAATCTGAGCTCAAAGTCCCCCTGTTTGCGAGCACAACGCTTCTTGTTCGCGAGCCGCTACAGCTAGCGAGATAATCATTGAGATCTTGCTGATTTTCGATGACCTGGAATTGGCGAGGTAATTTCTGCTCGAGTCGTTGCAGTTGCTTAGCCTGGTAGAGGGCGCGCTCAGCCAGACTCAACCAAGTAGCCATTGGCCAGCGTTGCAGCAGGGCAAGTTGTATGATGCTGTCACTATCGGCGGGATTGCCTTCTAGCAATAAAGGGGTGGGCACTTTTGTGACGACAGTGAAAACTTGCAGAGCTACATTGCCTTGCAGCAAGCGAGGCACATCGACATGACCATAGTCGGACTGTTGGGACAGGTCTCTTCCCCACAATAAGGAGTCGGCGTGTAAATCAACGATGGTGAGGGAGTCATGCAATGCTTGAACATCTGAGCTGATTGATGGCAGGGGCTGGCTACCAACTGAATTCAAGCGTTGGGCGATGAAAGTTGGCCCCATAGAAAAAATAATGATCAATAAGGCGATCGCTAAGCTCGTTGCGGCAATCAAGCCTAGTCGGACAACTTGTTTGAGTGGTCTGCTGCGTCTCATGACGATTAATCATCTGATTTGTCTGGACAACTGTTTAGCTCAAAGAATGTCTCATCAGAGATCGGCGTTTCAGATTTAGACGAGGGCCAATTATCGGTGAGGCATGGTAACGATACCGCCCTTTCAGGAGACTCATCCTGTGGTCTTCACCGCCGCTTTCTGAAACGTTGTGCCATAAAGTTCGGTAAGACCTTGCACAACTATCCGTCACTATACGGGTAAGACCGGTATTATCTCTCTGGGTGGCAAACTCTGGTATCAGATGTCAGTCTTAAAGGCAGTGGCAGATTAGTTTGGGTGCTGCTGAAGTCGTAAATTATCGAATGTTATAGGTTCTTGAGCTGTGGAACCCAATTTTTATGGTCCTGTCGATGATATTCCTGAGGCTCAGCGTGATGCGGTGTCGACAGGTGCCCAGGGCGGTGGTTGGCGTGGCCCGCGGCGCTGGCTGATCTGGTTTTTGGTCGGTCTGCTGAGCGCGATCGCGGGGCTAGCGGTTTCGTGGCTGACTTACCAAGAGGCTGAGACCGCTCTACCGATACCATTCTTACCGATGACAAGGGCGGCAGAGGTCAGTGACGTCAATGATCTCGTCGGGAATTCGGGGTCTCAATCTTCTCTGCTAGGACACTTTCCCTATGAAGAGGCTGAGCCGACTGAACTAGTGAGTGTGGCGAGTAATGCATCCATTCAGCTACGGCCGGCGGCGGCGACTAATTTTGATGAGATGGTGGCTGCTGCTAGATCTCAAAATATCTATCTCGTGCCGATTTCTGGATTTCGCTCGGAGGAAGATCAAGAGTATTTATTTTTTGAAATTCAAGCCCAGCGAGGACAGACGCCCCGAGTGCGAGCGGAGGTGAGCGCGCCACCGGGCTTCAGTGAGCACCATACTGGGTATGCGGTTGATATTGGGGATGCGGATGTCCCAGATGCCAACCTGAGCGTTGCGTTTGAAGAGACTGCTGCCTTTGAATGGCTAGCGGTGAACGGCCCCCGTTATGGCTTTGAACTCTCGTTTGAAGAGGGGAATGAGCAAGGTGTGCAGTATGAACCCTGGCATTGGCGGTTTATTGGCGACTCAGATAGCTTGCAAACGTTTTACCGCGATCGCTAAATGCCGGGCATTGCTCCCCGAGCTGTCACCTGTCATGCACCGCATAGCCTTGCCGGTAGAGCTTCGTTAAAGTAACAGGACTAAGCGTTTTCTCAAATGTCTGGTCGTGTCTGAACAGTCAGAATAGACATCGCGTCGTCAAAAGTGAGCGGTATGCCTGGCTGGGGCTGACCGGTCTGTGAGACGGGCATAACCTGAGAAGATGAGACAGTGAGTTCAGCGGAAAGAATCGATGGGTCAAACGACGCTCAATATCGTAGCAATCACCATTTTTGTGGTGACAACAGGCATGTTGCTCGGCCCGCTGCTCAACATTCCTCAAGCGTTACCGGTCATTACGATCGCCACTCTTTTGGGCATCGCGACGCTTGACCAAACCAGTTTGAATGGCACTCTAGGCAACCTTTTGATCAATGGCGTCAACCGCTTATCGGGTGAAGAGCGCGATCGCGTGGTGCGTCATGAGGCTGGACATTTTTTGGTGGCTTACCTGCTCGATATTCCGGTCGCTGACTACACGCTCAGCGCCTGGGAAGCCTGGCGTAAAGGCATGCCTGGTTTGGGGGGCGTGCAGTTTGACACTACTGATCTGGAAGCGACGCTGAAAACCGGACAGCTCCCCGCCCAGACGCTCAATCGCTATTGCACGGTGTGGATGGCCGGGATTGCCGCCGAGAAACTTGTCTACGGTGAGGCCCAGGGCGGTCAAGACGATCGCCAAAAGTTTTCGATCCTGTGGCAACAGCTGCAGCGCCCGCTGCAAGAAGGACAAATGCGCCAGCGCTGGGCGGTTGTGCAAGCCCAAACCCTCTTAGAAAAGCACACCGACGCCTATCAAGCGCTGGTGACTGCCATGACCGAAAACGCTCCTGTACAAGACTGTCTGGCGTTGCTGCAGGTCCAGGTGGGCGATGAGTCAGCCCCTGCTCAAACGTGAAGGTCTCCCGTTGGTGTGACGGCGCGCGATCGCTAGACGGCGACTTGCAGCCGTCATTAGGTTGGGCTGACTGACTGTGCCGTCAATGCTCAGTGCGATCGAGGGTGTTGCCGCACAAATATGTTGAAATAGGTGGGTTGTTGTTGATGAGGGGTCATGGCTGAGTCTGTGTCGGGGCGATCGCACCCGTCTCTGAAATCATGGCGTACTCCGACAGCAGTTTGGCTGGTGATGAGTCTGGCGATCGCTGTGGTGTATCGCTTGCCTGCCTTGCACAACGCCTTTTCTGCGACCTACGTCGTGCAAGATGATGCGCGCCAGCATGTGTTTTGGATGCAGCGCTTTCTCAATCCCGACCTATTTCCCCAAGATTTGTTTGCCGACTATTTTCAGTCCGTTGCGCCTTGGGGCTACGCCACGCTTTATCATCTGGCAGCGAAGATGGGCATCAATCCCTGGGTGCTGAACAAAATTTTGCCGGTGGTGATTGCGCTCGTGGCGACCAGCCTGGTTTTTTTCATCGTGATGGAACTGGTGCAAACGCCGCTAGCGGCCTTTGTGTCCGCCGTGTTTTTTAACCAAATGCTGCCCGTGCGCGACGACGTGGTGGCGGCGACGCCAGTGGCGTTTTTCCATCCCTTTTTTCTGGCATTTTTGTTGTGCTTGCTGCGGCGCTGGTGGTGGCCCGGTGCGCTATCGATTCTGCTGTTGGGGTGGTTTTATCCTCAAGGAGTGTTGGTCATGGCGGCGATGCTGGGGCTGCGAGGCCTCACCCTGGTGCGCTGGCAAAAAAGCCGATTGACTCTGACCGGCACGAAAGCGGACTATTGGGTGATCGGCAGCGGCTTGCTGGCAGCGTTTTTTGCCTTATTACCCTATGCGCTGCAAGACTCGGCCTATGGGCCGGTGTTGACGGTGGCGCAGGCGCGAGACATGTTTGCCCTGTCGCCGTCGGGCTGGTCAAAGTTTTTTGACGAAGATTTTGCTGATTTTTGGCTGTTTGGCAAACGGACGGGCCTATTGCCGCTGGAATGGTCAACGCTAGATTTGAAGGTGCAGCCGCAAGTTTGGCTAACGTTAGCGCTGCCTGTTTTGCTGGCGTTTCCGGGGCGGTCCACCCTGGCCAGACAGAATGGTGGTCGCATTGCCCTGTTACTGCAGGTGGCGATCGCCTCGACGCTGTGCTTTTTGGTCGCTCATTTGTTGCTTTTTGAACTGCATTTGCCGAATCGGTATACTGAGCATAGCTTTCGGGCGATCGCGGCCTTGGGGGCGGGGGTGGCGATCGCCCTCATCCTTGATCGGCGACGGCCGCCACACCGGTCACTAAAGCGGCAGTCTATTGGAATGACGGTGTTGCTGGTGTGGGCCTTCGCGCCGCTGGTAGTAGGTTTAGCCGCCGGCGAATCGCGGGGCAACTATATTCACGGTCAGTTTCCTGAGCTGTATCAGTATTTGCAAGGTCAGCCGGAAGACGTCGTCACGGCGGGTTTAGATGCCGAAATTAACAACCTGCCGAGCTTTACCAATCGGCCGATTTTTGTCGGCGGTCAAGGGTTTGCCTTGCCCTACCACTTGGGCTATTACGACGAAGTGAGCCGCCGCTCAGTCGAGTTAATCACGGCGCAATATAGCGACGATCCCGCTGTGGTCAAAGCTTTTTTAGACAAGCATGCGATTGATTTCTGGCTGGTTTCTGAGGCCATGTTTACCCCCGAATGGATTCAAACCAATGCTTGGCTGCTGCAGTATTCCCGCCGGACAGCGGCTCCCCAGCAAGCGATCGCCAATCCGCAGGCCACGGTGCTAGAAGGGCTGATCGATCGCTGTGCGGTCGCCCCTTTCGACTCGCTCTGGCTATTGGAAACCGCCTGTCTCAAGGCTGAATTGTGAAGCATGAGGCGATCAATCGTAGTGACTCAGGCGTGACTTTGCCAAGAGGACTGCGGCAAGTCGACGGCTGATCTCAGTCAGGGATGAGTGAGGCTGATGACACCGTGATGCTTTCGCTGATGTCACAACCTGATCAGCCAAAGCTAAAATGCTGTTTATGTCTTCGAGACGCCTCTCATAGGACAAAAGTCATCTTTTCAGAGGGCATTCGGTCTGCTAGGGTCTAATCAAGTCAGGGTTGAGGCGTCGATCGCTCTTTCCTTCTCTGGTGGTGAGAGATAGAAACTCATGTCAAACATGACTGATACTCAGCAACTACCCAGCTTCACGACTGTGGTGTCGGGGCAGCTCCGGATTATTACCAGTGATATCAACACTCGCCCGATGAGTTTTGTGGACGATGGGCGGCGTCAAGGGTTTGAACCCGCTCTCACGCGCATCGTTTGCGATCGCCTAGGGTTAGAGCCGATGTGGTTTGATATTCCGCTCAAAAAATTCTATTCGACCTTAAGAACCGGCGAGTATGACGTTATCTGGTTTAACCAGATCATTACTCAAGAGCGCCGCGCTCGGGCTGACTTTACCCGCGCCTATGGCCGGTTTGATACGGCAGTTTTAGTCCGCGAAGATTCTCCGATCGAAGATCGGTCGCACCTGAGTGGTCGGCGCATTGGTGTGATTCAAGAGAGTGTTAGTCGGCAACTGTTAGAAGTCTTACCCACCGACATTGACCCGGTGTATTTTGATGGTACTAAGGACGTTGAAATCGAAATGCTGCAGGCATTGCGCGAAGGCCATATCGACGCAGTGGTGGAAGATGCGCTGATTTTGTTCGCCACTGAAGCCCAGAATGCTGGAGTGAGAGTGGCCTTCGAAATTCCATCACAGCATCCGTTTGGCATCGCTGTCTTACCGGGTAACCGCGAACTGTTGGATGCTTTAAACAGTATTTTGAGTGGGCTGATGATCGACGGCACGCTGAATCGTCTTTGGGGTCAGTGGATTCCGTTTAAGTCATATCCCTTTTGATGGCGACTCGACTGAGCCATCTGGATTCATCTGGCTTAAGCATCGCAGCATTCAGAATGCGCAGTTCGGCAGTCAGAATTAAACGGCTGCGAGTTAACCCTGATGGCTACCGCGAATTCGCTAGGTTGGTAGCAGCGTACCTGGGGCGGTGATTGGGCTTGTGGCGACTCTGTGTATTAATCCCCGATGTCCGGCCCCGGTGAATGCAGAGGAACGTGATCGCTGCCAGAGCTGTGGGAATCGCTTGCGTTTGGGGCAACGGTTTCGACCGATACAAAGTTTGGGTGAGGGTGGTTTTGGTCGAACTTTTTTAGCCTGGGATGAAGCGGTGACTCCGCCTCAGCGCTGCGTGATTAAGCAAATCCTGCGATCGCGCGGCAGCCGGGATCAAGATCTGGCGGAAGCGAAGCGTCTAGCCCAGCTGGGGCAACATCCACAGATTCCGAGCTTGATGGCCATTTTGGAATCACCGCGTGACCTTTGTCTGGTGCAAACCTATGTGCCGGGTCGTACCCTAGCCCAGAGATTGGAGGCTGACGGACCGTTGACCGAAAAAGACGTGCGATCGCTGCTGCTATCCCTCTTGCCCGTGCTGCAGTTTATTCACGACCAAAAGATTATTCACCGCGACCTGAAGCCCGAGAATGTGGTGCTGCCGGAAGGCGATGCTCCTCCCGTCTTGGTCGATTTTGGGGCGGCGCGACCGGTGCCCACGGCCAGTGAACTAGAGCAGACCGGCACGATTATCGGCAGCGCGGGCTATGCGGCCCCTGAGCAAGCGCTGGGCAAAGCGGTGCCCGCCAGCGATCTTTACAGTCTGGGATTGACTTGCCTGCATCTGCTCACGGGGGTGCACCCGTTTGACTTGTACTCCGTCGTGGAGGATCGCTGGGCGTGGCAAACGTTAACGCCTGTCCCCGTTAGCGATGCTCTAGCGCGAGTGTTGAATCGGTTGACTGCTCGGGCATTGCGCAGCCGCTACCCGACGGCAACGGCAGCTTTAGCTGATCTGGCTCCAGCCGGGCTCATCCCTCAGCGACGAGTCACATCCAATTTGGTTAAGAGACTTCCTAACCCCTGGCGTTGTACTCAAATCTGGCCAACCTCTGGTCGAGTGGTGAAGGCTCTCGCGATCGTGCCCACTGGTCAAGCGATCGCCACGGCCAATAGTGATGGCACGGTGCAGCTTTGGGATCACCCAACCGGTGAGGTTTTGCACACTTTTTCCCAGCGATTGGGGTTGGGCGAGGGCCATCAGGATGCGGCGACGGCAGTGACCTTTCATCCCGATGGTCAGACGCTGTTTAGCGCCAGCCAAGACGGAACGGTCAAACAGTGGGAGCTAGCCAGTTACCGGCTGCGGCAGAGCTTCCAGCAGCCGGGCTGGCAGGTGACGACGATTGCCCTTTCCTCGGACGGTGCGCAGCTCATTGCTGCTGATACCACGGGTCGAATCTCGCTGTGGCAGGTTGATAAGGGTCAGCGTCTGGTGGATCTAACGCGCCATAGCGGTGCGGTGAATCATGTGCGGGTGAATCCCCAAGGCGATCGCCTGGTCAGCGTTGGGGAAGCGGGCACGCTGCGGCTGTGGGTGCTGCCGACGGGGCAACTGCTGCACACTTGGACGGTGCCAACCGGGCTGCGGGCGGTGGCGCTGAATGCGATGGTTCCGGCGGTGGTGACGGGCGATCGCCGGGGCGCAATCATGCTCTGGTCGCTGACGGATTTTGATCAGCATCAGCAACTGGGTCAACATCAAGATGCCGTCAGCGCGATCGCCCTCAGCCCGAACGGTCGCTGGTTAGCCACGGGGAGCCGCGATGGTGAAATTTACCTTTGGGACTGGAGCGGTGATTTGCCGACACGTTTTGCAGTCTGCCGCCACGACTGGGCGGTCTGTGACTTGGTGTTTACGCCCGATAGTCAAACGCTGATCAGCAGTGCCGCTGATGAAACTATCCGGTTTTGGCAAGCTGTTGCGGATGGCTGAATTTTGAACTAGGAGTATGCCAAGATACCGCCTGTCCAAGGACCCGGTTTCTATGCAGAACTTGCCAGGTTGGTCGACCAGTTTCCAGAAACCGGGTTCTGCTGGTGGGGCATTTTTTAGTTTGAATTCCTTAAGTCTGCGCCTCTGTTCCCTTAGTATGCTGCTCTCTCGCTCCTCCGCTCCCTTGCCTGCTGCCCTTGAACGTCACACGATCGACACAAGTGTCACTCAAGTGACTCGGGCACCAGCACGAGCCGAAACCCGAAGAGAATATGGCGTGAAGTAGTTGGGCGCGTGTGCTCATAGGCGGCGCGACAAAAGCCGGGCAGGTCATCCCAAGAGCAGCCCTTCATCACGGAGACGGTGACGCCCCGTCGCTCCCGCAGGGTGGAGGTGAACTCAAACACGTTGCCTGCCATGTCTTCGGCACCATAGGGACTCTGGCTGAGGGGATAGCGCGCGATCGCGCTCGTGCCAAAGGGGATTGACTGGCCCCAGTGGGTGGCATCATCCTGCCAGTCATTGCCCCAGGGAAAATAGCGACCATCTTCGCCTCGGGCTGTTTTTTCCCATTCGTCAGCGGTGGGCAACCGATACTGCACACCATCTTGCTGGCCGCGCCACTCGGTGTAGGCCAAGGCATCGTCGTAGGAGGCGAGCACGACCGGATGCTCACTTAAGCCGTCAGGCAACGTGTTGTCTTGCCACAGATAGGGCACGACGTCTGCGTAGGGGTGCACTAAAAACCCTTGCTCTTGATACTCAGCCGCAGAAATGCCAGGGGATCGATGATTGGTGGATGCGACAAAGGCAGCATAGTCTTGCTGGGTGACCAGATTAGCCTGAATGCAAACAGCGGCCAACGAGGTCGTTTGCTGGTCGGCTTCAAACTCAAACCAGCGCCGATCGCGCAATCCCTGTTCGGCTGCCGCAATGGCCTCTGGCGCATCCGCGATCGCCTGGGCGGAAATCTCGTAGCCATAATCGCGTTCGGCGGGGGTGCTCCCTGCGATAAATGCGCCCGCTGGCACAAAGACGAAACCAGGCTGGGCGGCACAGCGATCGCGGGTCATCATCGGTTCGGCTTCCGAGGCGTCACTGCAGGCAGAGAGCAGCAGCAATCCTCCGGCGGCGACCGTTAACAAATGCTTGCCCATTGACCACTCCCTCAGCAGAGATTCATCTATTCGTTGGCGTTCAGTATTACCATAGCCATCGGTTCCCCAAATAAGCATCATGGCAAATAGCAACTGGCTGGTAACGGATGACGGCACACTGCAAACCCTCAAGGCGGCAGATGTTGAGGAGCCGGAAATAACCTATCGCCTCTATCGCTTTTTGACTGAGTTGGAAGATATTTTGGCGGCGGAACAGGATGACGCGAAACGGCTGGCGGCGATCGCGCCCATCGTTCGCAAGCTGCTGATCAGTTCCTACTGGCTGCAGATGGAATACAAAGAGCCCGACCCCAAAACTGGTTGGGGCGTGCATTTTCTCTATCGGGAATATCAGTTTCCCCTGACGGTGCAAATGGTGACCTGGAGCCCTGGGAGTGCTTCCACCATTCACAATCACGC
>JBHJJI010000294.1:0-10575 GCA_050042805.1 Leptolyngbyaceae cyanobacterium | reverse complement strand
AGCTCATCAGCAAAAAGCCGCAGTTTGGCCAGGAGGAATTATGCCCAACCGTCCAATTATTTTGGGGATTGTGGGCGACAGCGCAGCGGGTAAAACCACCCTCACTCGCGGGATCGCACAGATTTTAGGTGAAGACCAAGTAACGGCTATCTGCACCGATGACTATCACCGCTACGATCGCCAGCAGCGAAAAGACATGGGGATTTCCGCGCTGCATCCTGACTGTAATTATTTAGATATTATCGAGCAGCATTTGCAACTGCTGCGAGAAGGCAAGCCGATTCTGAAGCCGATTTACAATCACACCTCAGGGATGTTTGACCCGCCGGAATACATCAAGCCTACTAAGTTTGTCATTGTTGAAGGGTTGCTGGGTTACTCGACGGCATTTGCTCGTGAATGCTATGACGTGATGGTTTATCTGGCCCCGCCAGAAGAGTTGCGAGCCACTTGGAAAATCAAGCGTGACACCCGCAAACGCGGCTACACCCAAGACCAGGTGCTGGAGCAACTCCAGGCTCGGGAAACTGATTCAGAGGCTTACATTCGGCCGCAACGGCAGTGGGCCGATGTGGTCGTGTCGTTTTATCCTCCCGATAGCAACGGTGGCGGCGACGATTTGCTGTTGAACGTCAAGTTGGTGCTGCGCCCAACCATCCCGCACCCTGACTTCACCCATATTTTGGATGACACGGGCAACCATTTGGGCGACTCGATTCGTCTGGGTTTAGACCGTGATATGGGCAAACCGGTTGATCTCTTGTCAATTGACGGCCATGCGACCCAAGAGCAGGTGCAGGAACTTGAGCGCATTCTCTGTAATGAGGTGCCCTTTTTAGGACAGTTCTGCAGTTTGGAAGGCAACGAAGACATTGGTAAGCTCGTCGGCACGACGGGAGAAACGTTGCAAAGCTATCCCTTAGCGCTGACTCAGCTGTTCATTACCTATCACATGCTTAAAGCCGACAGAGTGGCCAAGCAGTTAGTGGCTTAGGTCTTCACCGATTGAGTTGAACGATTGAGGAGGCGTGGCACTATCACGCCTCTTTTTTATGGGAAAACCTTTTCACCTTCAGGAATTTGCAGCCTTTCGCTTTACGATCAGTTGCTGACAGTAGCAGATGCGATCATGCCAGTAGTCTGCCCTTGCCCCGTCCCCAATCTAGCGATTACGGGCGCTAACCAGAAACTCATTGGCGAACTGGCGACAGGGGCCCTGTGTCATCAACTATATTTGTTGAGAAACTGGACTGGGAAAACGACCTGACGAACAAAAGACGATCGCGATCGCCCACAGATCTAACGGCAGGCCACCTTTTGAAAACTCGAGCAGAACTTGAAGACGGTGAATAGCCGACACTGCAAAGTGTTTCAAAATATTGCGGAACCCCGATGAAACCTGGGTTTGGCAACAAAACTTAAACCCCGTAGAGCGGTAACCTGAGGGTTCCGTAGTAGGCTAATGAACGAGTCATCGTATCCATAAAACTCGTTTTTCAAGAGGACATTATTCATGGTTCAGCGTGGTTCTACGGTCCGGATCCTGCGGAAAGAATCTTACTGGTATCAAGAAACTGGCAAGGTTGCCACTATCGACCAAAGTGGTATCCGATATCCTGCTGTTGTTCGTTTTGACAAAGTCAACTATGCCGGTGTCAACACCAACAACTTTGCCCTTGAGGAGCTTTTAGAAGTAGAAGCCCCTAAGAAAAAAGCAGCTAAGTAGCCTGTTTTTTACGCCCGATGATTTTGGATAAAGGGTGCGATCGCCCGTTTATGAACATATCTAAAGGGGCGATCGTGGCAATATATTGGCAATGTTGTTAAGTCATTTTTAACTGGATTGTTGATATTGTGCCGGAGCTCCCTGAAGTTGAAACGGTTTGTCGCGGCCTCAATCAAGTCACCCTAAACTATCCGATTCGGGGTGGGCAGGTGCTGTTACCTCGCAGCATTGCCCACCCCGATTCTGTTGAGACGTTTTGGCAGGGTGTGACCGATACTCAACTCACCCATTGGTTTCGTCGCGGCAAATATTTGCTGGCCTCTTTAGAGACTGCAGACGGCAAACCTGGCGGGCATTTGGGCGTACACCTGCGCATGACGGGGCAGATGCTTTGGTTGTCGCCAGCCGAGCCGGTTTCCAAACATTGCCGGGTCAGACTCTCATTTGGGGATGACCACGAACTCCGATTTGTCGATCAGCGCACCTTTGGTCGCCTCTGGTGGGTTCCCGCTGAGTCTCCTCTAGAATCTGTGATTTCAGGACTGGCTGCTTTGGGTCCAGAGCCCTTTAGCGATAGCTTTTCTCCCAATTATCTCTACCAAGCCACCCGAGGACGGCAGCGACCCATCAAAAATGCGCTGTTAGATCAGGCTTTGGTGGCGGGGATTGGCAATATTTATGCGGATGAGGCGCTGTTTCTCAGTCGTATTCGTCCCACTACGTTATGTGCTCGCTTGGGCCGTCAGCGCATTATCCGGCTGCATGGTGCGATTCGAGACGCGCTAGCGGCGGGCATTGCCCAGGGGGGCACGACCTTTAGCGACTTTCGCAATGTGCACGGCATCAATGGTAACTACGGTGGCGTGGCCAACGTCTACGATCGCGAAAAAGCCCCCTGTCGCATCTGTGAAACCCCCATTCGCCGCATCAAGCTGGCGGGTCGCTCAGCTCACTTCTGTCCGCAATGTCAGCGGTGAGAGGCAACGGTTTACAATGAGGTCGCCCCTAAGAATAAAGGTGCGATCGCATCATGGCAGCGACCCTTAAGCGTGGAGATCTGGTGCGGGCAGTCCGCGACAAGCTGGAAGACAGCCTCGAAGCAACAGCCAGCGACAATCGGTTTCCGCCCTACTTGTTTGAATCTCAAGGCGAATTCTTAGAAACCCGTGATGACTATGCTTTAGTCATGTTTGGCAAGGTGCCCACCCCGAATATTTGGCTCCGCCTGGATCAGCTCGAAAAGTTTAACTAGAGGCTGTCATCATTTAGCGGCTGAGTCCTTATGCTGAAAGCGGTTCAGCCTCCAGCTAGGTTTACGGAGCAGGCGCGGTAATGCCCATACCGTAAGGCTTTCGAGTTTAATTGATGACGCGCCCTAAGCGACGTCGGTAGGCAATTTGCGAGAATAGGAGCCAATCCTAACGCCGGAATGGGCAACCTGAAGGAAAACTGGTTGAGCTATGCCACTAACCCGTCGCCAAATTGACCTAGACCTGCTGGGCGTCATTCGGGGTGCCATCACGTTGGTGATTGACCCCAGCAAAACCAGCTCGGTATATGACGTTGAGGATGGTTTGCGCAACCGCCAGGCGACCACCTTGGCAGTCGAGTTTGTTAAACAGCATCCCGACGTGGCAGAGATATTTGCCTCGCGCTACGTGGCCACACCGCCCGATTTAGGGCAGCTATTACAGCTACCTGAGGATTCCTTAGGGCATGCCTATGCGACCTATCTAAAGACCTCCGGCTTTGAAGCTGATTTCTATCGCCCGCTTGAGGTTGAGGATGACGTCACCTATTTTTTGCTGAGAATGCGCCAAACCCACGATATTTGGCACTTGATTGCCGGGTTTAGCACCGATGTGCCGGGGGAGCTTGGGCTTAAGGCCTTTGAGTTGGCACAAACGCGGCGTCCCCTTTCTGCTGTGCTGTTATCGGGCGGTGTTTTAAGTGCCGTATTTAAATCACCGGCAACTTTAGGCCCCCTGCTAGAGCAAATCGCGATTGGCTATCGTTTAGGTTCTACTGCTCAGCCTCTGTTGGCCCAACGTTGGGAAGATCATTGGGAGCGATCGCTAGAGGATTGGCGATCGCAACTGAATTTGCAACCAGTTAGCCACTATTCGCCTTAGGACGAGGTTTCCGCGCGTGTTGGGATATGTCTTTTTAGCGATCGACGCCATGGCTTGTGACATCACCGATACGCTCCCAAAACTGACCGCCCTTGGATTATTGGGATTTGCCCGCAGTTCTGCCGCCAATCTCCGAAGTTTGGCTGCCAGCTTCTGGATGCTCAACGTTGATCGTCGTTCAGTTACCCTGGAGTGCTGATGCTCAGAGTCTTGTTGCGGCCTCGGGTGTGGGGCTGGCTGCTACTGTTAAGTGTCGTCCTGTGGATCAGCAGTCTCGCGACCCAGCTCTATCGCCATAGTCAGCAACCGGTCGATGCCATTTTGGTTTTGGGTGGCAGCATTCGTCGCGAAATTGTGATTGCGGAAGCCGTCGCCCAGAGGCGTGATCTACCGGTGCTGATTTCCAATGGCGCCCAACCGCCTTGTACTCGCATAGTGTTTGAGCGCGCAGCTGCCCCTGTCGACAATGTTTGGCTTGAAACCTGTGCGGAATCGACCTTTGACAATTATCGCTACAGTTTGCCGACGCTCAAAAAATGGCGGGCTCAACGTGTTGCCGTGGTGACTTCACCGACCCATGTGCCCAGAGCGGCCTGGCTCGCAAAGATTTTGCTTGGTAGCCATGGCATCTGGGTTGACCTGCAGCTGGTCGAAGAGATTGGCATTCCGGGGAATACCGAAAATCCCCTCAAGACCCTATTGGATGTGGAGCGCTCTCTCATCTGGGCCTTAATCAGCCAGGTTTACCAACCTACCTGCTCAAGCGTTTTTCCTTTAGCGTCAGTGAACCTGACTCAGTGGCAAGAAAAAGGGTTTACCTGTGAACGCCAAGCTGAAATTGACAGTCGAATTAGCCCATAGGCTGATCCGACTGTCGATTTTTGATGGAGACGTTTTGCCATCTGGTGGAGCTGTAATTTAGTAACGGCTGCCATAATCTGAAGCGGGTCGGTCAGACTCACCATTGGGATAGTTGACGGGACGATAGTCAACATAACTATCGTCACCATTGCCGTTGGCGCTGGGATATGAAGTGGGTTCCGTGGGGGAATGGCTGCTATATCCGTCTGACGAATTGGGGTAGCTATCAGAATTGGCTGCGTAGCCAGAGGCTGACTCATCCCAACCGCGATTGGGTGAATCGGCACCGTAACGGCTATCGGTAGATTTAGGACGGCGGCGACGAATGCGATCGTTGCTGGGTTTCAAGCGCTCAACAGGGCGATCAGTACTAGGGGCTGACCGGTCGTCAGGATATCGTCCGCGATCATCGCTGTAGGGGGCACCATAGCCGCTGTCATAATAATCTGAGCGGCGTGGCGTCGGTTCTTCACGGCCCCCGATCATGCGCCGATCTTCGGGAAAACGGGGGCGATAGGGCCCGTCGTTATCAATTTCGGCTCGCACATTCATGCGCTCCCGGTCACTGCGATACTCCGGTTTCCGGCTGGGGCGATAATAATCTCCCCGAGCTGGCGCATCATTGACGGCTTGGGCGACATAGCCGCCTTTGGGCGATCGCGAATAGATATTTTCAATGGTGATGGCAATGAGCATGCCAGCCATCAATAACTGCTGAAAAGACGCCAGCAGTTCCATATTTAAGTGGCCGAGCAAAAAGACGCCCGAAATCAACCACAGTACGGCATAGACTTTATCGGAATCGCGTCCGTAGCCCGGCTTGAGCTTATCTAAAAAGAACAGCGCAACCCCTCCGAGGATCAAGACAATACCAATTAGGAGTGGAACTGGCGTACCGAAATTCACAGAAAATTCCTCTCAGAATAGAGACTCAACGAAGGCTGTGTTGCTTTGCCCATCTAGGCTGACTGCAGACAAGCTTAATCAGGTTGATGATGATCAAACTCAATCCGGCTCAAGACCGATCACTCACAGCTTAACTAGACTTACCAGTTATTGATGGTTATGGTCACATGCTAACGGACTTTTCCAGGCTTTCAAAGGATTTTTCAGTCTCGGGGAGATGAGGAACGACCGGCTCAAAATAGGGGAAATTCTCTCGGAGAGACGAGCAACTGCTGAGTTGCTCAGGGGCCGGTGTCTGCCGGACGCCTACATTCAGCGGGCTCAATCCAGTTCAATGCTGCCGCTGATAATGGCTGTTGTTGTGGGTTTGCTCCAAGCACCATACAAAAAGGAGAAACCCGACTAGTTGAGTTTCTCCCTCTAAAAAATCCATCATGCAGATTTGAGACAAATCACTGGCGCTGAATTTTGTCTCTTTGACTAATGAAAACCAAAAATATGGTCGCTGGGATCACCACGATAATGGTGCCGGCCAAGAGGCTCAACAGAAAGTTGGTCAAAGAAGGTGTCATGGTTCGCAGATTTTTAAATAAACCGACTAAGGTAAGTGTATCTTACCCTTTAGCAAGTTTCTGCACAGATATTGAGGGACTAGTCTCATCGCTGTGGCAGATCTGAAGACAGCTTTCTAGCCAGATCATGGCAGAGGAGATGACTGGCTAAAGGGGGTGGGATAGCGATATTGAGATGAGCCCCGCCATTCTATTCCTGAAGGCTGATGCGATGCTCGTATGCCTTATTGTTGATAGTCTTCTAACAGACATGCTGGTATCAGTGAATCGAGGTTTGCACAAGGTTCCAAATCTGCTTTGCGACGGTGGTCGGGGCAAAATAGAGCAGAGGCCAGGTTTAGGAAAAACGATTCGGTCTGCGGGTAGATAACCTTTCCCCAAGCGCGATAAGGAAAAGTGAGTCTTGAGCAATCAGGTAGAGCCATTAAACATTAGTGTGAATGCTAATCGAGCAGGCGAGCAGACCCTTCTCTTGATTCATCGTGCTCAAGATACTGTCCACTACCTATCAGAATCCCTTGAGCATTCTAATTATCGAGTTGAAGCGATCGCTCACGCCGATATTCAACCGCCATTTCTCCAGTCTCATCAAATCAGACTGGTCTTACTAGAGGCTCAACTGTTCAGCGATAGTGACTATGAGTTTTGTCACAAACTCAAGCGCGCTCGCAGCAGCCGCGATATTCCCGTCATTGTGTTGGGCGATCGCGACCCTCAGCAGGTTGCCGCCGCGTTTGCGGCCGGGGCCGATGATTATATCGGGGCACCCTTTACCATGCCTGAAGTGCTTGCTCGGGTGCAGGCTCGGTTGAGTGGCTACCAGCGTCGTCAACAATTGAGCCAACAAAACCAACTGCTGCTAGAGGAAGTCCGCGAGCGTAAGCAAACTGAAGATACGCTGCGACAGACCGAAGCTAAATACCGCCGAATTTTTGAGAACGCCACTGAAGGCATTTTTCAAAGCAGTATTGCCGGCACTTATATCAGCGTGAATCCAGCTCTGGCTCAGATATATGGCTACGATTCACCAGAAGACTTAATCGAAAACTTAACTGATATCGGTTCTGCGCTGTATGTGCAGCCCCAACGCCGGGATGAACTCGTGGTTTATCTGCAGCAGTTTGAGAAAATTGTCGGGGCAGAGTCAGAAATCTTTCGTAAAGATGGCAGCAAAATTTGGATCAGCGAGACGATTCGCAAGGTGTACGACGAGGACGATCAGTTTGCCTACTACGAAGGCATCGTGCACGATATCACTGAGCGGCGACGCATGGAGATGGAGCTGCGGCAGCAGCGCCAACAAGCCGATCGCCTCTTGGTGAACATCTTGCCTTATCAGATTGCACAACGATTAAAAACCGGTCCTCGCACTATCGCTGAAAGTTTTGATAATGTCACGGTTTTGTTCGCCGACTTGGTGCAATTTACGGCAGCCTCAAGCGTGATGGAACCGAAAGAACTGGTCGATCTTCTCAATCAGGTATTTTCAACCTTTGATCGCCTAGCGGAACAGCACGGCTTAGAAAAGATCAAAACCATTGGCGATGCCTACATGGCGGCGGCGGGCTTGCCTGTGCCCCGCCCCGATCATATTGATGCCGTGGCCCACATGGCGCTGGATATGCAAAAGGCCATTACCGACTTCACTCGCCCGGATGGGACGCCCTTTCAGCTCAGAATTGGCATCAGTACGGGGCCGGTGATTGCGGGCGTGATTGGGATGCGCAAATTTGCCTATGACCTTTGGGGCGACACGGTGAATTTGGCGAGTCGTATGGAAACGACAGGGGCGGCTGAACGCATTCAAGTGACGCCTGAGGTTTACGAGCGCTTGCATCATCGCTACAACTTTGAATCTCGTGATGGTGGCGTGTTTGTAAAAGGCCGGGGGCAAATG
Source organism: Leptolyngbyaceae cyanobacterium (assembly GCA_050042805.1). Classification (GTDB taxonomy): domain Bacteria; phylum Cyanobacteriota; class Cyanobacteriia; order Phormidesmidales; family Phormidesmidaceae; genus Halomicronema. Next base: position 2,481 of record JBHJJI010000294.1, on the reverse strand, counting down.
GATAGCTATTGGTTGACGGGCCGCAAACATCGTCTATGACCTCTGTCATACTAGTAAAGCTCTGTTTGCACTCCGGTCATGACTCGGCTTTCTTCGGCGCTTCGTCAACAACTATCCACGCCATTAAAGATTGGCTCGGTGGTGGTCAATAGCCGTGTGTTGCAGTCGCCTCTCTCTGGGGTGACCGATAAGGTCTTTCGGCGGTTGGTGCGGCGCTATGCCCCCACCTCAATGATGTATACCGAAATGGTTCACGCGGCGGGGGTCTGCCACGTGGATACGCTACCTCAAATTATGGAGGTTGACCCCGACGAGCATCCCATTAGCATTCAGCTATTCGATTGCCGTCCCGACTTTTTGGCGGATGCGGCGCGGCGAGCCGTTGACGAGGGCGCTGACACCATTGATATCAACATGGGCTGCCCAGTCAACAAAATCACCCGCAAAGGCGGTGGCTCGTCTTTGCTCAAAGATCCTGATATGGCCGTGATGCTAGCCCGTACCTTAGTCGAGGCCGTGAGCGTTCCCATTTCCGTTAAAACTCGCATTGGTTGGGATGAAGATCAAATCAATGCGGTAGAGTTTGCCCGTCGCTTGGAAGACATCGGAATTCAGATGCTGACACTCCATGGTCGGACCCGTGCCCAGGGCTATAACGGCCCGGCTCGCTGGGATTGGATTGGGCGGGTTAAGGCAGCGTTGTCGATTCCGGTGATTGCGAATGGCGATATTGACTCTGTCGAGGCGGCAGTGCGGTGTCTTGAGCAAACGGCAGCAGATGGCGTGATGTGCTCTCGGGGCACGCTCGGCTATCCGTTTTTGGTGGGCGAGATTGACTATCACCTCAAAACGGGCAATCGCCTGCCTGCTCCAACCGCTATCGACCGGTTGCTATGTGCCCAAGAGCACTTGCGGCTGATTGCGGATTACAAGGGCTATCGCGGTATTTGCCAGGCTCGTAAACACATGACTTGGTACGTCAAAGGCTTTGCGGGAGCCGCCCATTTACGCGAAGCGCTCTGTCGCATTGAGTCCGTTGAGCAAGGTGAGGATTTGCTGCAGAGCGCGATCGCTGAACTCGAAGCACAGGGCGAAACGGCTTGCCTTTGGCCAACAGCCATTCCTTTGCAAGGCACCCAGCCGCCCTGCGATGAGCAACCGATCCTCACATAATTTAACGCCGCCCCTATGGAACGCCCGTTTTTTGGCGACCATGATCGGTAACCTTGCCTCGGCATGATCGGTTCGGGCGTGTAAACTCTGAGGTAACTTGAGTGGCATTTGAGTTTTCATGACGTCCTACGCAACATCCACCGCCAGAGCCGATATGGGAGAGCTACGTCGCCTTCGCAGTTTACTGCCGCCAGAACTTCAGAGTTGGGTTACGGTCGAAGCGGCCACTGACGTCTCCCCGCCGCTCGTCACCAGTGAAGAACTCGGTAAAGACCAGGTCGAAATTCAGATTGACTTGGCGAAATGGGAAGGATTGGCGCTCGACCAACGTAACCTTCTCTTTTGGCATGAGGTCGGTCGGATTCAAAATGACACCATTCCCCGCGATGGCTGGGAAATGGCCGCTTTGGCGATTGGTCTGGGGGGCGCAATTGGCGAACTCTGGGTACAAGACGGACTGTTGCTGATGCTGGCGTTGGCGCTCTGCAGCTTCTCAGGGTGGCGGCTGTATAAGCGCAATAATCCCATCAAAGCCGTGGAAGAATCGATTGAGGCGGATGAGCGGGCGATCGCCATTGCAACTCGCTTCGGCTATACCTTGCCGAACGCCTATAAGAGCTTGGGCAGCGCCCTGAAGACGCTGATTGAGCAGACGCCAAAAAAACGCAAGCGTGATCAGTACATCAAGCGTTTGGATGCTCTGAAGAAGAGTGCAGCAAAAGCTAAGGAACGCGCTCGGGCTTCCACTGGGCCAGATACTCGTCCCGCTTATTAAACTGGGCTCAAACTCAATTATCCTGACTTCCAAGGGCCGTAGGGGTTAACCACCTCTGCGGCCCTTAACTTTGACTAGAGCTAAGAAGCTGAGTCGAACGCGCGTCATGGAATTTGATCCATAAGCCAGTCAATCGATTGGCCAGGTTCGTAGGGCTCATTCTCAGCGATCGCAGTAATCGGATGACCGACGAATCTGGAAAACACTGGTCAGGACTGTCGGTTCGTTGATTTTTGCCCATCGTCTGGAATAAAGGTGGAGACTGGTCTGAGAATTTGCCTTCAATCCCTGTATTGGTCTAGGTTTCAGGGAAATCAGTCAATGGAGGTATCTTCAATGTCAACGCCTCAATCCCGCACGACCTCAGAGCGCAGCGATGATATCCCCTTGCTCCTGCATCAACTGCAGCAATTACAGTTAGCCGAGGTCATTGATGCCCACCTGCCCTCGCCGCATGGGAACCGGCAAGGGTTGAGCTACGGACAATTGAGCGTGGTGTTTCTGAGCTACATCATGAGCCAGGCGGACCATCG
>JBHJJI010000293.1:0-8327 GCA_050042805.1 Leptolyngbyaceae cyanobacterium | reverse complement strand
GACTGACAGCGGCTTTGGAATGCCCCGCTTCCAGTGCGGTGATCGCTTTCTGGCGCAGGTCAAGACTATAGGCGGCAGGCATCGGCAGTGCTCCAAACTTTCGACCACTTTAACCGATTAGACCTTTGTGCGGATTGCTATATGTGCTCTGCGAAGGCTGCACCTGGCGCGGCTTACCGGGCGACTTGCCCCCGTGGCAAACGGTTTATACCTACGTTCGACGCTGGAAGAAGGACGGCACCCTCTTAGCGGTTCATGACGAACTTTACGTCCTCAGTCGTTTGGTGGAAGGACGCTCGGACAGTCCTTCGGAGTTAATCGTCGATAGTCAAAGCGTCAAAACCGCGACAATGATTGCCGAAGCCGTGGGCTATGACGGGGCGAAAAAAGTCAAAGGTCGCAAACGACATCTGACGGTCGATACGCTGGGACTCATCTTGCGGGTCTTGGTCACGGCTGCCGATGTGCCCGAACGAGAAGGCGGCAAGCGGGTGCTGAACAAAGTTAAGCAGATGGGCCGAACGGTACGGCGCGTCCATACCGTTTGGGTCGATGGCGGCTATAACGGGGCACCGTTTTATCAATGGACCATTGATGTGCTGCGGTGGGTGATTTGGGTTGTCCTCCGGCCGGAAGCTGCCCAGGGATTTGTCCTCCTTAAAAAGCGCTGGAAAGTCGAGCGGACCTTTGGCTGGTTTAACCGCTACCGACGCTTGAGCAAAGATTATGAGGTCTTGCCAGAAACCAGTGAGGCATTGATTTACCTCGCTATGATTCGGATTATGGTGCGGCGCTTGGTCTGATTTGCTACTTCGACTGAATTCTCAAACATCCTCTCAGCTCGTGAAACGGAAATCTGGCAACTCAAACGCCTCGGCCACACTATGGTCGAGATTGCACAACAACTCCACATCAGCATCAATACTGTCAAAAGACACTTCCAAAACATTAATGCGAAGAAAATAGGGCGATAATAAAATTCCTACAAAGGGAAACAGCACCCTATCCTATAGTTTGGTAACCCCTTCTCGCTAAGTTTATACCTTGATTCAGCAATGCCTAGGATTCTATGCGCCCAGCCTCAACAGGACTAAAGTAAACAACCTTTGAGTATTAGAAAAACTGACCAGAAATCATCAACCCACTGGACGGGCTGAACCAACAAGTGTTTATGCTTATCGTCCGCAGTGATTCCTCGATCATATTTTGCAGATCAAAATTAGATCAGTAATGATTATCGAGGTCGAAACGCTTTCAAATAAATAGTTTTGAGATATGAGCAACTGCCTTACAAGCATGAGCTCAAAATAGGCACAGCCCACCAAGCCGTCCCAGGCTCGCCGGACTATTGCCCTTATGGATTCAAACCATCAACGACAAAAAGTAGTTCACATTAAGTTCACGTTTTTTGCCGAAGGCTAGAATGTATGGGCGATACTGGGCTCGAACCAGTGACATCCTGCTTGTAAGGCAGGCGCTCTACCAACTGAGCTAATCGCCCCAACCACACGATTTCTGATCATAACAGACAAGCACGGCGATCGCGGCGCTGGGTCAACGCTAAATCTACCCTTTTTAATTGAGTCGCCATGCCATCCGGAAAAACCCACGATCGCATCACAGCGTGGTGTGTGCCCTGGGTGGGCCTCGCGGCGATGATTAGCACCAGACATGCGGGTTACACGCTGCTGGTTGTTTCAGGGTTTGTGTTTGCGGGACTGATGTTTGGCCCTGATTTAGACATTCGCTCCGTGCAAAGCAAGCGATGGGGTTGGTTCAGTTGGATATGGCGGCCCTATCGTCGGAGTCTGCGGCATCGTTCCTGGCTATCCCACGGCTTTCTGGCTGGCACTGCATTCCGGCTAATCTACTTCTGCGCATGCCTGCTGATCGCCATTTTGGCGGGTTTAGAGTTAAGCAATACCGCCGGCCACACCCAGGTAACCTGGGGAGACCTCGGACAAACGGTTAGACAAATCTTGACCACCTATTGGCGAGTGTGGGTTGCCCTGGCCATTGGCTTGGAGCTGGGAGCCATGAGTCATGCCATTAGCGATTGGTCGGTTTCAGCCTGGAAACGACAGCAGCGACAACGACAGCCTGCTGCTGCTCAACGCCAGCGAGTACGGCGATCGCGACGCAGAAGATGACTCAACCCAATTAAGCCCTTCAAAGCAGGCGAACTTGTCTGGATCGCTCGCTATAGAAGCATCTCACCCGATATTTGAGATCAACGATGAGTCCTCTGTAGCGATTCGGAAAACCGCGTTCACAGTTGCCGAGCTGACCCAATATCAAGCTTTACGCCAACGAAGAAAATGCTCACAATGAGGTAATTTAACCGAGCCCTTAACCCCATGACAGATCTGGAAACTCTTCCTGAAACACCCATTCTCAAGGCTTTGCAGCGCTTAGTGGCGGTGGTCGCGCGCTTGCGTGATCCAGAAACCGGCTGCCCTTGGGATTTGCAGCAGACTCACAAGACGCTCGTTCCCTATGTGATTGAAGAAGCCTATGAAGTGGTGGATGCCATTCACGGAGACGATACCGACCACATTGCCGAAGAACTGGGGGATCTCTTGCTACAGGTCGTGTTGCACGCGCAAGTCGCTCAGGATGCAGGCACTTTTGACTTGCAGACCGTGGCCAACGGCATTGCCGACAAGCTAATTCGTCGTCATCCCCATGTGTTTGGCGATCTTCAGACTGACGATTTGGACGAGATTCATCGCAACTGGGACAAGATCAAAGCGGAGGAAAAAGGGGAAACCCACGATCCCCAACAGTTATCTCCTAAATTACTCAAATACAGTCGCACCCTGCCGCCTTTGATGGCGACCACGAAGATCTCTCAAAAGGCGGCTAAGGCGGGATTTGAGTGGAATACCGTCGAGGAAGTGTGGGACAAGTTTCATGAGGAACTGGAGGAATTTCGGGTGGCGATCGCCCAAGAACCCCAGGAAAACCAGTTAGCCGAGCTCGGCGATATCTTGTTTACCCTCGTCAACATTGCCCGCTGGCACAATTTAGATGCCACCGAGGCGCTGCAAACGACTAACCGGCGCTTTGTGCAACGATTTGAGCAAGTTGAGACGCTGGCCGGTCGCCCGCTCACGGACTACACGCTGGATGAGTTAGAAGCGTTTTGGCAGCAGGCTAAAGCTAACCTCAAAGCCGATACTCCAGAAGATATCGCTTCATCCTCATCGAGTAGCGTCTGCTCCTAAGTTTCCGCTGGGAGCGAAACTGGTGTAATACCAGTTCTCCTACAAAGCGCTACAGATGTTTGAGGTAGAGGGTCACCGAATGGAGGGTAGAGAGGAGTGACCATAGTCGTGATTGGCAGAATCGATATAAACCCTAGTCCTGCAAAGCAGCAGTAATACCGATTCTCTAAAACAAGGCTACAAATGTGGCTCCCCTGCCCCTCGGCTCCCCTGCGTTTCCAAGATGGCATTGGAAGTCCGATCACTGAGAACTGGTCAACACGACTCTTCCTGCTGCTCTGCCCCCTTGCCCTACGGCTCCACAGCCGTCAGCACTGTTCTGTCAAATCGCGCCGCAGTCGACTAGGGCTTAGCAAATTCAGACGGGCGCCGGAACTCTTCGACCGGGGTATCCGCCAATGCCCGTTGCATAAAATCACGCCAAATCGGGGCGACATAGGTGCCTCCAGTGGCTCCGGAGCCCATGGGTGAATAGTCGTCGTTGCCGACCCAAATAGCCGTCGAGAGTTGCGGCACATAGCCCACAAACCAGACATCGCGCTGAGAATCAGTCGTGCCGGTTTTGCCAGCTGCTGGGCGACCAATTTGAGCTGCAGTCCCTGTGCCACGAGTAATCACGCCCTGCAGTACATCGGTTAGTGCAGCGGTGGCCCAGGGGTCGAGAATGAGCTGCGGCTTAGGCGTGTTGTCGAGCAAAATGTTGCCGTTGCTATCGGTCACTTGCACGATAAAGGTGGGATCAGAGTGCCAACCGTTGCTGGCAAAGGTGGCATAGGCTCCGGCCATTTCCATCGGTGTCAGGTCAACCGCTCCCAGCGGCAGCGAAATCACCGGCTCCATCGGGCTCTCGATGCCTAAGAGTCGAGAAATCTCGATGATGCGGTCAACACCGACGCTCTGGCCCAGCTTGACAGCAGGCACATTCCGCGAGACTTCCAAAGCTTTACGAATGGGAATGTTCCCCATAAAGCTGCCGTCGTAGTTACGCGGGGTGTAGTATTCGTAGCCATCGGCGTAGCTGGCGGGGGTGTCTTGAATAATGGTGTCAGGCGTGTAGCGCCCCGAGGCAAACGCCGCGTAATACACAAAGGGCTTAAAAGAAGATCCCGGCTGCCGCTGGGCCTGCACGGCCCGGTTAAACTGGCTGTCGTCATAGCTCACCCCGCCAACCATCGCTTTGACAAAGTGAGTGCGGGGATCGATCGCCACCAACGCCATCTGGTCGGCACGAATACCGCGCGATCGCAAAGCCGCATGGTTACGCTGCACCGTTTCTTCGGCCATGCGCTGCATGCCCAGCTCAACAGTCGTTTGAATCCGCATGCCCCCCTTGAGGACGGCATCGCTGCCAAAGACCTCCTTCAGCTCTTGCACGACTGCTTCCGTCACATAGGGCGCTTCGCTACCGCGAAATGAGGTGATTTCGCCGACCAATAGCGGTTGCGCCCTAGCGGCAGCCTCTTCGTCAGCAGTAATCCACCCTAATTGCCGCATGCGACCGAGCACCGTCGCCTGCCGCTGTTTGGCCAAGGGATAGTCCACAAAGGGACTGAAGCCTTCTGGCGCTTGAATCAGCCCCGCCATCATAGACGCTTCGGCGAGCGACAAATCCTTAGCTGATTTATTGAAATAGCTTTGGGAGGCCGTCTCCACGCCATAGGTGTTGTGCCCCCAATAAACCTGATTCAGGTACATTTCCAGAATCTGGTCTTTCTCAAAAATTTGCTCTAGCCGCATCGATAACACGGCCTCAGCCACCTTTCGACTAATCGCCTGCTCAGGGGTGAGAAAAAGGTTTTTCACCAGCTGCATGGTGATGGTTGAGCCGCCTTCCACGGTGGAACCCGCCTGGACGTTGGCCAACAAAGCCCGACCCACACTACTGGGATTAATGCCTCGGTGCGAATAAAAATAGCTGTCTTCGATCGCCAGAACGGCGCGTTTGAGATGGGGGGAGACTTCGTCTAAGTCCACCACCTCCCGGTTGGCCTCGTCGTGCAAACTGTAGAGCAGCGTCCCCTTAATGTCGTAGACGTAGCTAGTTTCGCTCGGTAAATAGTTGCGCAGCACCCGCACGTCAGGCAGATTACGGAAGCTAATTGCCAAGCCGACCAGTCCACCAGCAGCAATTGAACTGACTAGCATGGTTGAGCCCAACAGGGTCGCCACGGTGATTTGTCCCACATCTTGGACAAACTTGATGACACCACCAGTAGCAGAATTGGATCGAGGGGCCGTAGCCCGTTTGGGGATCGTGTTAGTCGACACTTTTACACGGGGGTTTAACGCAAGGGGGTCTGAATCACCTGAGGTTTTGTAATTATAGAAGCTTGGTTCTGAAACGGTGATAAATAGCCGCTGACCACAGGATAAAGTAACTAAACCAGGCTCATTCTTTTGTCGTGCCAGTTCAATAAGTTGCGACAGATGACGTAACTCGAATGTCGCATTGAGCTTCAGCAGACTGCCCCTTGATATCGGAGATGATTGCATCTTTTAGCTGTTATGGCACAAATTCCAGACGAATTGCAGTGGATCTATCGAGGTGTAACGGAGGTTTTTCCTGACCAGCCTGATGCTGACAGTGAGCAGGACAACTTATTGGTACGCCTGCAGCAGAGCGATCGCCCCTTGCGCATCAAACTCGGCATCGATCCGACTGGGGCAGAAATTCATTTGGGCCACAGCATCCCCGTGCGCAAGCTGCGCGCCTTTCAAGATGCGGGGCACACAGCAGTGCTGATCATCGGCGACTTTACGGCGCGCATCGGTGACCCCACCGGCAAATCAGAAGTGCGCAAGCAGTTAACCACTGACGAGGTCAAGTCGAATGCCGCAACGTATCTCGATCAGGTGCGGGCAATTTTGGATTTTGAAACGCCCGGTCGATTAGAAATTCGTTACAACTCCGAATGGCTATCGAAGCTTGATTTGAGCCAGATTTTAGAGATCTTCGCCACGATGACGGTGGGGCAGATGCTCGCGAAGGAAGGGTTTGCCGAACGCTACGAGAAAGGTACGCCAGTCTTTTTACACGAGTTCTTTTATCCCCTCATGCAGGGCTATGACTCGGTGGCGGTGCAGGCGGATGACGAGCTAGGCGGCACCGACCAAAAGTTCAACATTGCCGTCGGACGCGATCTGCAGCGACATTTTGGCCTGAAACCGCAGTTTGGCATGCTGCTGCCGTTGCTCATCGGCAGCGACGGTGTTCAGAAAATGTCGAAGTCTTTGGGCAACTATGTGGGGCTGCAGGAAGATCCGTTGACGATGTACTCCAAACTGGAGAAAACGTCTGATGCGACGATTGAGCAATATTTTGAACTATTGACTCGGCTCCCTTTGGCAACGCTGCCAGAAAATCCGCGCGATCGCCAAAAACTGCTCGCCTTAGAGATAACCCGCCAGTTTTATGGTGAGGCAGCCGCTCAGCAGGCTCAACAAGATGCCGTTAATCTTGTCCAGGGTGGCGATGGCGGGGCAGCGGCCAGCGTGCCCGAGTTTTCTCTCAGTGAGGTCAACTTTCCTGCTAAGGCGTTTTACCTGCTGGGGGCCACACCACTGTGTGCCAGTAGCAGCGAGGCCCGGCGACAAATTCAGGGCGGGGCGGTCAAGCTAGAGGGCGATCGCCTTGCCGATCCCAATATTGTGTTCGAACAGCCCTCTGAGTTGTATGGCCGAGTGCTGCAAGTCGGCAAGAAAAAGTTTGTGCGATTGGTAGAGTAGCGGACAGAAAAGTCCTGATTCTCGCCTGGCAGTAGTATCAAGCCACAGCGACACGAACCCTTTTGCCGGTAGGTCATTGCCATGCCAAATCGTCGCCCCGCAGAACGCATCATCGTCCCCTTAGATGTGGCAGATGTTGCCGCTGCTCAGCAGCTCATTGATCGAATTCCAGCGGTCACCTTTTGGAAAGTGGGACTGGAGTTGTTTGTCAGTAGCGGCCCCGAAATCCTGCAATATTTGAAAAAGCAGGGCAAGCGCATCTTTCTCGACCTGAAATTTCACGACATTCCTAACACGATGGCAGGAGCCTGCCAGGCCGCTGGCCAGTATGGAGTGGATTTGCTCACAGTGCATGCCACCGCTGGCCCTGACGCGCTCCAAGCAGCGGTCGCAGCTGCTCAAGCGGGGGCTCAGGCAGCTCAGCAGTCGCCCCCCCAGGTGATTGCTGTCACGGTTTTAACCAGCATCAGCAATCGCTCATTAGCGCTAGACCTCAAGATTCCACTAGAGCTTTCTGACTATGCGCTGCAGATGGCCCTGCTGGCTCAACAAGCGGGACTCTCTGGTAGCGTATGCTCACCCCACGAAGCAGAATTGCTACGGCGCTGCTGCGGTCAAGGTTGGCTACTCGTCTGTCCCGGAGTCAGACCCACCTGGTCGCAAACCGGGGATCAAAAACGGGTCATGACGCCATCAGAAGCGGTGAAGGCCGGGGCTGACCTACTCGTGATTGGTCGGCCGATCACTCAGTCACCCGATCCCAATCTGGCATTCCAGCAAATTTGTGAATCACTGACTTAAAAACCGCAAACAGCGCGGGGATAGTCCTGACTCAGCGCTGAATATCAAGCTTTCAAGGCTATCAGTAAAAATTTCCACAACAAAATCTCCATCTCCCAAACAGCAAAGATTAAACTTTGCATCGTTAACATTTGGGCGATCGCGACCTGTTGATTCGTTGCAACAGAGAAATGCGTTAGCTCTGACGGCGAAAACGTCTTCTCTGACGGCGTCGAGCCACTTCCTTACGCTTGCGCTTTTCGGCAGGCGTTTCAAAATGCCGCTTTTTTTTCATATCCGCAAAAATGCCTGCACTCGACACTTTGCGCTTAAACCGTCTTAGAGCAGATTCCAGATGTTCGTGCTCTCCAAGTACCACTTGGGCCATGCAGTTGCCTCCTAAAAATTGCATTTAAAGAAAAAGAATGAGGACAGAGGGTACAGACCCCTCTGTCCTCCAAAGGTTTGGCAGTCTCGGTCTGGTGACGAATCTATGCCTAAGAGCGATTAGAAATCGCGGCCACCACCGCCACCATTGCCGCCGCCCCAGCCGCCACGGCCGCCACCGCCCGAAGGCTTGCGCTCCGTACGAGG
>JBHJJI010000292.1:0-7706 GCA_050042805.1 Leptolyngbyaceae cyanobacterium | reverse complement strand
TCGCCGCCGCCACTTCCTCATGAGGCCCCGTCGGTTCCAAATCAAACAGTTCTCCATCAATCAGTTCATAGCGACTGTCATCGCCATACTGAGCAAGAAAATCCTCAAAACTCAGAGAAATTGGTTGCGTGGATCGATCGCGTGCAAGTGCCATGATTACTCTGGCTGCTTTGTATGGTGTTATGGGCGAATGTTAGCTGTGCTCAGTCTATCGCGATCTCCTGATGCCGGTCGTTGCGCTTTGCCATCTAGCTATGTCATTCCTAAAAGAGAGAGCATTGACTGCAATGCCTGTCTTCCAGAGATGAGTTTCCGTCCACCATTGAGCAACTTTAGATCGAAACTGGATCGAAGCTTTTTTCATAGAGCCTGAAACCTTTTCGGCATAGAGTCTCCATAACTCAGGTATCTACCATCGCACCGCAGAGGTCAGGAGTTCGAATCTCCTATTCTCCATTCTCTTAAAGTCATATGCATCAAGAGTTGTATCGCTTATCAACAAGGTGATTCAGGTGTAGCGCGTCACTTTAAATGAGATCTCATGATCAGCTGAGATGAGATCTCAAGCTATTTGATCATTTGGATCTCAAGTTATTTGATCATTAATTAACCGCCTGGTGAGTATTTTCAAGACGCTGTGTTAAACCCTGGCTACTAGAGTGTTCGGCGGGTCAAACAGCCAGAGTTCGACGTAGTTGATCGTTGCGCCGTCATCTGCTCCGGTCGTTATCTGCCCAGCGGCAACAGTGGCCGCTGTTGCGTTGGGGCCGCTTTGCGCAATGAAAGTTGTTCGGCCCGCACTATAAACCACTCGTGTTGAAATCGATCCGCTATAGGTCAAGTTGCCATTTGCGCCTGATAGTGAGCGACGCGGCTCATCTGGTTCAGGGGCTGCAGCCGTGGAATGGTTGGCGGTTGGTGGGTCAAACGATGGGATAGTGGCATTGAAGGTTACGTAGTACCGAATGCCAGTCTCAAGTGCTTCTTCACCTGGAATATCGCCAGGGCCGCCACCGCCTGGATCTCCGCCGCCATCATCGGGCGCACCTACAAAGATCAGTCGTCTAATGCCCATCAAACTCGCCTCAAGTGAACAGTAAATGAGTAGCGAGTATCGTCATTGCCTGAGAGGGTAGCCGTGAGACTGGCATCCACAGCGATTTCTTGCCCAATAGTGGGCGATAGCGTCACCGTTCCAGTCCCTGCTGTGTCAATGCCTTCGACTGTGTAGCGGTGCGATGAGCTAGTGATGATCTGATAACTACCGTCGCCTGCGTCGGTGATCAGGTCCATGTCCTCTATCTCGGTGCCAGAGGCCAACGTCCAATCGCCGGTTGCCAAGTCGCCGGTGTAAATTGCGCCGCTGCTTGTCGCTGCGATCGCCCCATCCAGATACACGGGCACAGCGCTGCTGCCCTGATCGTTCGGGTCGTCGGTGAAACCTTGTTTTACCTGTATAAGCGGCACCCATTTAGGATCGGGGGTTGTAGCCTCAAGGTCGGAATTGTAGCGAAAGAGGGTGCCGCTGGCCTCGTCAAAGTAGAGGTCATTGGGATAGCGAAAGGGCACATCGAGCACGCCTGAAACGGTTTCATTGTTGGGGTCACCAGTGCCAATATTGGCCCCCATGAGTGAGACAAGGGCTTGGCTGAGCACGTCGATTTGCTCGATGAGGGCACCCAAATCAGCGTCGCTGGGAGGTGCGTTGATATCGCTGATCTGGCTATCGCCAGAGCGCTGCACGGGTACCCGGCCCACCGGAGCCCCATTGGAATTGAGGCGGCTGCGGACGGTGCCGCCGCCTTGGAGCTTGACCAGCCAATCGCCGGTGGTGGTGTCATAATCGGTGGCCAGCCCGGTGACGGGTTCGCGGCGTTCAAGTTTTTCGCGATCGCTCTCTTTCTGGCGGCGCTAGGCGGTTGCTGCGACAGCCGCCATCAATACCTGTTGACGGGCATTTTTACGCGCCGTTTGAGGGGCCGTTGAAAGGTCGTTAAAGTCCATTTATTCGACCTCTGAAATGGTGTAAGGCGGCGTTGGGGTGCCCGTGCCATCGAGCGCGACTGTCCCCAGCTCGATCGCGCTGCCCCCGACCGAGGAACTGCGCTGATCAAAGTAAAAGCTCAGAGCATCAACCAGATGCCGCGTGCGGACACCCTGATAGGTAAAGTCAATACCCTGCACCGGGCTGAAATTGGTAAACCAAGTCTCAACCAGGTCACCAGCCCAGTTAAGTGGCCACTGGCGACCGTGACGAATCATGGCCCACAGACGAGCGGCTTCCAGCGCTTGGGCTTCACTGATACACAGGCCACCGGGCAGCTTGATCACCTGCAACTTTGCGGCATAGCCGCCTGACGTGGGGCTGGCCACGGTCACCTCAGCGGTGAACTCCTTTTCATCTTTGTTCTTAGCCGGGGGCCGATATTTGGTGGCCGGAGGATTGCTGTTTTTGGCCCCTGTTTTGCCGATTTTAGGGGCACTGCTGAGGTCAGGATCGAGGTTAGTGACGCTGCGGCTGGGGCGATAGGAGTCGCCCCGTTTTGTCCATTTTTCGTCGATAAACTGAGCATCGACCAAGGCCACTTGGTTGAGGTATTTTGCCCGCTCTACCTTGGTCTGACGGCGGATCATCACCCCATCTTGGTTATAGGTGTAGGTGATGGTGGTCTTGACGCTGTCAATCAAATTGAACGGGCTGCCAAAGACCCGATCAGGAAACACTTTGCCTTGGGGTTCGCGAACGGTAATGACCGTCTGAGACAGCCGACCGGTGACGCCGCTATAGGTTTCTTCGGTTTTGGTCTCGGTTTCAACGGTGGCGCTGGTACTGGTGGATTGTGTCGGCAGTACCACGTTGCGCGGCTTTTGAATTTCTTCGATTTCAACCGGGCTGTTAGTGCCCTGGCCGCTATAGGTCATCTTTGTGATGACCTCAACGCCGTCTACATCTTCGGTGATGGGGCCGACGATGCCGTTTGCATTATCGGTCAGCTCTAGGGTGGTGCCGACGACACGGATCGTCTCGGGCGGGGTGTCGCTGGGCGGGGCAAAGACAAAATCGGCCTCGTTCGTGCCGACGACGTAGTGAACGAGGGGGCTAAGGGCGGCCAGGGCGGTGGGGGTGAAGTCAGCCACGCGAATATCGCCGTTACCGCCCTGCCACAGTACCCGGTTTGCGCTCCAGGCAATTTCACCCGCATAGTCAATCCAACTGCCTCCGGTTTTCTTCTCAGGACTGAAGGGCAGGGGGTAGGCCGTAAAGGCGTCACCGCTGGTGATCGGGGGGCATCCGGCCTCTGATAGGACGGCATCGATCAGGTCTTTGCGGTTGGTGGCCGTGCCATAGGTGGCCCCACCGGCATCGCCTTCTAGGGCTCGATTATTGAGCAAGGTGGGGTCGCCGCCCAGTTCCAAGCTGACAGTGCCACGGGGCCGGGCAGGCCATTTCAGGATTTTGAATCGACTGGGAAAGGGCACCCAGCCAGAGCCAAAATCGACCGAGATTGACACCAGATTGCCCGGTGCCCAGCGGCCCGGATTCAGGCGGGGGTCAAGGCTTTCTGAGGCGGTCGCGTTGGCGTCAAGGGTGAGCTGAGCGGTCGGTCGCCACCAGCCGTCTTGTGTCCAAGCATTGCTGCTGATGCGTAGACTGCCGAAGATGTTGGAGCAGTCGAGATCGTTGGTGCCGTTATTGACGAGCACCTGTACGGGTAGGGCGCTGAGGTCGGTGATCGTCATGGTGCGGGGACAATCTCCGTTTCAATCAGCTGAAAATTTACCTGATACCAGCCATTGCCCATGTCGTTGGCGATCTTGAGAGGCTGCTGAAATTCGGCTTTGAATTGGGGATAGTAGAGCACCCCGTCGCCTTTGGTGGCGACTGATGTACCGGGCACAGCGGCGCGGGTTTGGGTGGCCTCACTGTATTTGGTGATGGTGTCGTAAACAGGGAAGCTGCTAGGAGCATCGCGCCAGGCGGAGTGCTGCACGATGAGGGTTTCCAAAGTGTCGGTGTTGACGATGAACGCACAATCCCAAAGGTGGGGCGGCTCAAACACAGTGCCGTCGCGCGTGATGGTTCCGTTGTAGGTGCGGTTGATGGTGGGCAGGTTGGGCTGCTCGCGAGGGTGGTTGCGAGCAGCGGGCTTGGTCAGGGTGGCCGTGAGGCTGGCGTGAATGATTCGGAGAGCGTTGGCGGTCATGGCTCCACACCTCCGGTATTGAGGTCGGCCACCGCGCCGAGCACGGCGCTCAGATCCTGGAAGGGGTCAGGGGTAGACACGGAGATGCTGCGGGGATTTTGAGCGACAGCGGCGAGATTGGCATTGAGGCGGTGGATCGCCTCAACGATGGGGCGTGAGAAATCGGCCCCCAGTTGCTCGGGGCTGGGAGCTGTGGCGATGGGTGGGGCGATCGCATCAGGATTGGCCCCAAAGGCGGGCAGGGCCGCACCACCCCTGAGTAGGTCGGTGAGAAAGCGATCTGCTTGACGAGACTCGCGCAGTTCGTTTCGGGCGGTCCGATCGCTAAACTGCTCGGCCCGGCGATCGACATTGGGCAGATCATCAAATTGACCGGCAAGCCCTCGCGCCGTATCGGCCTGGCGAACGGCTAAATCGACATCTTGCTGTTGCTGATTGGCGAGCAGTTCGCGGCGGTCATTTTGGCGAGTTTGGGCGTTGATTTGGGCGTCTTGCTGGCGGCTGGCGATGATTTCACCCTGTAGCTTTGCCTGCTCATCTAAAGACGCGAGTTTGGCGTTGGCAATTTCAACGGCGGCGGGGTCGCCTTCGAGGGCGGCGATACGGGCTTCGTTTTCTAACTCAAGCCGCTGCAGCTCCAGTTTTTTCAACGCAAACTGCTCTTCTTTAATGGCTCGTTCATCGGCCAATGCGGCGGCCTGCTGTTGAATAGCGAGCTGTTGCCGCTCTAAGGCTTGACGCTGTTCGAGCTGCTGTTTCTCTTTGGCGGCGCGTTCCTCAGTCAGTTTAATCAGGTCTGCGGCGGCTTTCTGGCGCTCGGAATCACTCGATTCTTCGCTGTCGAGGATGTCTTTGAGGCGACCCTCACGGGCATCGAATAGGGTGTTTTGCAGGTCGGCTTGGGCGTCAAACAGACTGAGCTGACTGCTCAGCAATTGATTTTGGCGGTCGTAGGCTTCAGCCACGCGATCGGCGGCGGCCAATTGGGCTTCCTGGCGATCAAGGGCAATGCTGGCCAGCGCTTCTTCGGCGGCAGCCTGCGCTTTGACGGCGTCGATTTCGGCTTTGCGGGCTTCCTCGGCAGCTTTGGCGCGATCTTCGGCACTTTGCTCGGCAGCGTCAGCCTTCGCGGCTTCCGACTGCTCAACCATTTGGGCGGAAGCTTCAGCAGCCTGGGCTTCGGCGTCGATTCTAGCTTTGGCAAGGGCAGCACGATCGTTCGCGGCCTGGCGTTCAATCGACAGAATCTGGTCTTGCAGAACCTGCGCCTGATCGGGATCGAGGCCATCGGCATTGATAGCGCGTAGCTCATCGAGCTGGGTTTTAGCCGCGTTGATGCGCTCCTGCAAAAACTGCTGTTCCTGAGCGGCGACTTCTTCCTGAGTGCCTTTGTTTTCCAGCAGCGTAGCCCGCTGTTTGGCCTGTTCAACTTCTAGCTCAGTGGTGAGCTGTTTATAGGCATCGGCAATGCCGCCGAGGTCTGGCGGCGACGGCGGCGGGATGTCGGGTGTGTTGATGTTACTGACGGCCTGATTGAGCCCTTTGTTAAGGGCGTCGCCCACTTCGGCGGTTTTGGCCTCGACTTCATCGGCCTCTTTGGCCAGGCCCGATGAGATGGGATCGATTTCGGTGGTGCCTAGATCCTGCAGATTTTGCCCCAGTGACTTGGCACTCGCCGCCAAATCATCAAAGCCAGGCAGGCGGCCAATCAGCTCGGCGACCCGCACCAGATTGGTGCCCAACTGTGCCAGGGTTTCTCCCGATACTTCGCGAAGGCCCTGCACCTTTGTGATCAGAGTATCGATGGGATTGAGCAGCGCTGAGAGATAGCCGCCAATGATGGGGATACCTTCGGCCTGCTGCTTGAGCACGATGAAGCCTTCGGCCAAGGCAATCACGAAGGCGGTACCATCGGCGATCGCGCCAATCACCGTGCCTAAATCTTCGACACCATCGGTGAAGCTATCGACGGCATCTTGATTGCTCGTTAGGGCCGTGAGCCCGTCGATAATTTGGGTCAGACCATCGACCCCCTGTTGGGCCAAATCGACAAAGGCATCCACAATGGCCTCTACCTGCTCGGGATTGCCGACCAGCGCCTCTTTAAGCCGTTCACTGCTCTCGGTCAACTCACTTAAATCGACCTCTTTCAGACCAGAGAGGATTTCACTGAGCAACAGATTTAGCCCCTCAAACGCGGGGCTAATGGCACCGCCTAAGCCGCGCTGCAAGTCGTTCCGAAACTCACCGAGGGTGTCTTTGATGCCCTCTAAGCCTTGGGCAGCGGCGATGGCCGTGCCCCCATACTGGCGCTCAAGTTCCGTCAAGATCACGTCTTGCGCTCCCAGCAGATCTCCACTTTCTACCAGAGAGCGAATTAAATTTTTCTGCTCAGCATTAAATTGTGTGCCGCTGCGGCTGAGGGCTGTGAGGCCATTTATAGGGTCTTCTAGGGCTTTGCCGACTTGGATGATGTTCGATTCCAAATCGCCTCCTAAAACCTCAGCTAAATCTTGAGAAACTGAAACCCCCCTAGTAAAGGCCGTGCCCACAACAGAACGGAAACTTAGCAGGGATCTACTAGCACGCAAAACGGCTTCTTCGCTGGTGAGAGTAGCTTCGCCCAAATCACTCGCGAAATTGACGAGTTGATCGCTCGTGAATCCGACCTGCCCTCCTGAAGATTCAAGCTGTTTTTCAAGACCGAGCAGGGTGCGTTCGTAGTCGGCGTTGGCATCGGCGGCGCTACTCAATCGGCCTGGAATGCTGGCGATCAGGTTCAGAACTTTGCCGAGTTGCTCTTGCAGAGCATTGATGGCGGCGAAGGCAGCACCACCGGCCAGGCCCGCGATCGCGCCATTGAGCCCCCCGGCCTGATTTTTGGCTTCGGCGGTCTCCTTCTCTAGCTGATCCATTTTGCGGATGACCTGGTCAACCTCTTTGTCGTTGAGGTTGTAGGCTTCCTTCAAAAACTTCGCCTGCCGCGCCGTTTGCAACGTCTCTTCGGCCAGGTCTTCAATGGCCTGCTCGGCGCGTTTAACGTTCTCTTCGTCGAGGTCGAGATCAATTTCAAGGCCCTGCAGGCCCACTTCGATTTGGCGCTTCGTCGTTTCAACAAACTGGCCCAGCTCATTACGGAGCTTGCCGTCAGCATCGACACTGAAACCGACTGGGATATCGTCAAACGCGCCCCGAGTAAAGGCTTCTACCGCCTTGAGTTCAGCGTCGAGTTTGGCGCGATCGACACCCACATCAGCTTGAATGCCCTGAAGAGCTGATTGAATCGTGGCGGCGGCTCCGGCTGCAGATTGACTGAGGCCAGCACGGGCGAGGGCGATTTTCAGCTCTAGGGTACGTTCAGTCATGGGGAGCGGCGGCCCTAATGAAGTCGATATCGATGGCCTGGGGCACCCAACTGGGCAACATACCCGAATCCATCAGCTTGAGGAAGGTGGCGGCAGCGCGGGGGGGGATTAGCTCTCGGGCCTCCATGGTGTAGAG
>JBHJJI010000291.1:0-7258 GCA_050042805.1 Leptolyngbyaceae cyanobacterium | reverse complement strand
GCGTGCTAGAAGAAGAGGTTGAAGCCTTAGTCGAAACCGGTTTAGAAAATGTGGATGGTCACCAGTTAGTTCTGATCGAACCCACGGTGGTGATCGACAATCAACCTGTCCCTAATCAACTATTGGATGCTTTTTTGACGGGCATCGACTCTGAGCTCACCCTCAAACAGTTTGAAGATGTCAATGTTTTGGTGCGGGTGCTGAACTTTGAACTGCAGCCCCAAGCCCTAGATTTGGTTTTTTTTGTGCGGATCGATCCAGACTCGCCCCTCTTAGATGGGGACTAGATAAGAGGGGACATCAATCTTAGGGAGGAAGTGTCATAGGGTGTTCCCCCGATTGCCAAGGCGCTGTGTCATTCTGTCAGTAGTGTTAGGGCTTGAGCTATGGAAGACAAATCACCCCGCCGTCGACCGCCCCTCGGCATTGTGCTGGCGCTCGCCGCGATCGTCCTCAGTGCTGGCAGTGCCACCGCTTGGTTTACCTGGCGGGCGATCTCTCCGCCTGAGCCCCTGGCCGACTTCCCTGAGCTAGAAATCGAAGGCGAGGCCGTACCTGAAGGCTTTGAGGCGCCCACTGCTGACCCGATTGAAGTGCCCGATCTGCCTGAACCGGATGTAGCGCAGACGCCCACCGTACAGGAGAGCACGCTCTATTGGTTATCCACCGATGGCGAAACCGTGGCACTCAACCCGGCGACGGTTGATCTGCCAGCGGCCTCTTCCTCGACGGATGCGCTGGGACTGGCGTTTGCCGACCTGATGAGTGGGCCAGAGGCAGATGGTGTCGCCACGGGCATTCCACCCGAGACGGAACTGATTGCGCTTTCGGTAGAATCTGATGGCGTACATGTTGACTTGTCAGAGGACTTCACCTTCGGTGGCGGTAGTGCCTCAATGATTGGTCGA
The DNA here is from genome assembly GCA_050042805.1 of Leptolyngbyaceae cyanobacterium. GTDB lineage: Bacteria > Cyanobacteriota > Cyanobacteriia > Phormidesmidales > Phormidesmidaceae > Halomicronema. The sequence continues at coordinate 6,350 of JBHJJI010000291.1, read as the reverse complement.
TTGGCCCAAGTCGTCTACACTGCAACGGCTTTAGAGCCCGACGTGCCGGTGTGGATTGATGTGGAAGGCGAGCCGCTGACCCTGCTCGGAGGGGAAGGCCTCGAAGTGCGTCAACCCATTACTCGCGCTGATGTGGAAGCGGATTTTGGAGTCGTGGCTCCGACCGATTAATATCGCCCGATTCGGGGTTTGTGAAGGAATGTCTCCCCGGCTAGGCTGATTTAGGTTCTGAACAAACAAGATCATGCCGTACGTCAACATTCAAATTACGAAGGGTGCTTCACGGGCGCAAAAGGCTCAGCTAGTGCGGGAAGTGACCGAATCGCTGGTGCGTGTGCTCGGCAAGCGCCCAGAACACATCCATATCGTGTTGCAGGAAATTGAGGAAGAAGATTGGGGCTTTGCGGGTCTGCTAACGGATGATTGGAAGCGACAGCAAGATTCCACAATGCCCACTCTTAGTGATCAGACTCCTGATGCCATCTTGAAAACGCAGGGGAACCCAGGGGCAATGGGGCCAGACTTGTAGTTTGGCTTCAGAGCATCGGTATAAGGGGATTTCTAGCAAAGACGATACCCGTAGGGATGGGTTTCGTGGATGTCTGGTAGCGATGATCCTGAAGGTGACTCGGTAAACCCGCGCTGACAGTGCCGGTATATTCCTTCTCGGAAATCTCCTGATCTCACGAAGACTTAACCGAAGCGCCAAAGTGGAGATGCGGTTCTCAAGGATTAGCAGGGCAGAAAATGAGCGTTTTCAGCATGATGAGTGGTTGGATGCTGAGTTGCTGACGCTTTATCTCACATGCCCGTTTTGATAGCTATTGCTGGATGAGGGAGCCAGGCTAAAGGCTCGGAAGCTCTGGGCCTGCTGCTCGATGCGGGCGGCGAGGCGATCGCACACGAGGGTACACAACTCGTAGGACAAATCGTCAGTGACGCGGTAGTAGGCAGCAGTGCCCTCAGCGCGCCGGGCCAAAATACCTGCCTGCATCATCACCTTCAGATGCTTTGAGACATTGGCCTGACTGGTAGCAGTCGCCTCCACCAAATCCTGAACGCACTTTTCGCCATCACGCAGCAGATTTAAAATCTTCAGACGCATGGGTTCGCTCAGAATACTGAAGTATGCTGCCACCTGTTGAACCACATCCGTGGGCACAGGTTCCATGGGATTTGACTCCAAACTGTGTGTGAAAGGAACGATCCCCGCCATTTTAACAATCAAAACCGGGATGACAAGAAAACGGCCTACTCGTACACGGAATCTTGATGTGATTCGATCTCGGCTTCAGCGGCGTGGGCCAGAGCCCTGAGCTGGTCAAGCAACGCGGTTGGTGCAGTTTTCCAAAGCTGGCGCTGGTGCGCTTCGAGCAGGCGTTCGGCCATGTCACGTAGCGTCCAAGGATTGACCTGTTGAATGAAGGCACGAGTCGAGTCATCCAGCAGATAGGCTTCGGCGACCCCTTGATACATATAATCGGCGACGCAGTGGGTGGTGGCGTCGTAGGCAAACAGATAGTCCACGGTGGCGGCCATCTCAAACGCCCCCTTATACCCGTGGCGCTTCACGCCAGCAATCCATTTGGGGTTGATCACGCGAGAACGATAGACGCGGGCAATTTCTTGCTGCAGCGATCGCACCTTGGGATTTTCGACAATGGCATGATCCCCAAAGTAGGTTTGCGGCGATCGCCCTGACACCGCTCTGACCGCCGCCGTCAGCCCGCCCTGAAACTGGTAATAGTCGTCGGAGTCGAGCAGATCATGTTCGCGGTTGTCTTGATTCTGCAAAACTACCTGCAGCTGGCGCAATCGCGCTTGAAAGGCTTCCGGAGCGGAACGACCCTGAGCTTGACGACCGTAGGCGTAGCTGCTCCAGTTGATGTAAGCCTGGGCCAAATCGCGATCGTCCGTCCAGTTTTGCGCTTCGATCAGCCCCTGCAGTCCTGCGCCATAGGCTCCCGGCTTGGAGCCAAATACGCGGTAGCGCGATCGATCGGTGGCCTGATCCGGCTCCAGCCCTTGGGCCTGCCAATACTCAGTTTCACTCGACACTTTCGCCGCCAGCGGATTGTCGTCGGGAGATTCTGACAGCTGTGATACAGCGGTCACCGCTTGGTCAAACAAATCAATCAGGTTGGGAAAGGCATCGCGAAAGAAGCCCGAGATGCGCAGGGTCACATCGACGCGGGGACGGCCCAGCAGGACTACCGGCAAAATTTCAAAATCGACCACGCGCCGCGATGGCCCATCCCAAACGGGACAGACGCCCAGCAATGCCAGCGCTTCCGCCAGGTCATCGCCGCCGGTGCGCATGGTGGCCGTTCCCCAAACTGAGAGGCCAATCGACTGAGGATACTCGCCGTTTTCTTGGGTGTAGCGTTCCACCAGCACTTCCGCCGCTTTGCGGCCCACATCCCAGGCACTTTCTGTCGGAATCGCGCGAATATCAACGGAATAGAAGTTACGCCCCGTCGGCAACACGTCGGGGCGGTTGCGGGTCGGGGCTCCGGCGGGGCCGCTGGGAATGTAGTGGCCGTCCAACCCGGCCAGCACAGCGGCAATTTCGCGGGGGGTTTGGCGGAGCTTTGGCAAGAGCTGGTATTCGACCCATTTCAGTTCATGGGATGTGAGTGGGCCGGGAGATACCGTTGTAGTTGAGCTGCAGGGCGTTGCCTCAATCATTGCCTCAATCCAGCGGTGGGCTTGCTGCTCTAGGGCTTCCACCCCATCGCCCACGGTGCGACAGCCCTGAAAGGCGCTGATGGCTCCAGCCGGAATTTGAGATGGCGGCGGGCAATGCCAAGCTTGGCCTAACTCATCCGTTAGCGGATCAATTTCTAGATGCCAATCCAGTGCGATCGCCCGCGTCAGGCCCAGTCGCCCCTGGGCGGGATGGCGGGCGATCGCACTGGTTAAATCCCGCAGCTGTCGCCCGGTGGGACAGCACCCCAAAATATGCAGCCCATCACGGATTTGCGCCTCCTTCAGCTCGCACAGATAGCCATCGACTGTGGGTAATAGTGCCGCAAACTCGTCATCCCCAGTTGCCCCTTGGCAGCTTGTGGATGTGCCCAGATCGGTCAGCAGTTGCGTGTCTTGCAGCAGCGTCAGCAGGCGATCACGGAGGGGCGAGAGGCGTTTCGGGTCGAGGCTTTGGGCTTCGTAATATTCATCCACCAAGCCTTCTAACTGCTGCAGCGGCCCGTACAGTTCGGCCCGGGTGAGAGGCGGCGTCAGATGGTCGACGATCACTGCCTGAGCGCGCCGCTTGGCCTGAGCGCCCTCACCCGGGTCATTCACGATAAAGGGATACAGATGAGGCAGTGCCCCCAGCGCCGCTTCGGGGTAGCAGGCGGACGACAGGCCGATGCCCTTGCCCGGTAGCCATTCCAAGTTGCCATGCTTGCCGACATGAATGATGGCCTGAGCGCCAAACTGCTGCCGCACCCAAGCATAAAACGCCAGATAGGCGTGGGTCGGTTCTAGGTCAGGGGCGTGGTAGTTCAACGTGGGGTCGCGGTCATAGCCCCGGCTAGGCTGTACGCCGACAAAGACATGGCCAAGCTGAATGCCAGCGATGGGCCAAGACTCGCTGTCCAAATGTTCCAGGCGCGATCGCGCCTGCTCCGGCGTGCCCCACCGCTGGCAAATCCCCTGCTGCACGGGCTCCGGTAGCTGGTTAAAAAAGGCGTCATAATCGGCGCTGCTCAGGGCTTGCAACACGGGTCGCATCCCGTGACTTTCGGGGTCGTTCGTCACCGTTGCGGTTAGGCGCTGGATCAGCTCGTCCCCCGTTTTGGGTAGGTTCTCCACCTGATAGCCCGCGAGCCGCAGCGCCTGCAGCAGCTCGACACAGCTCTGGGGCGTATCCAGGCCGACGCCGTTAGCCAACCGCCCATCGCGATTAGGATAGTTCGCCAAGATCAACGCCACTCGCCGCTGTTCGGGTAGCGTTCGGCGGAGCTGCACCCAGTTGGCGGCCAGTTCGCTGACAAAGGCGACGCGATCGCTCACCGGCTCATAGGTGACGACATCGGTTTCAAGCCGCTCACTGCGAGTAGCAGCGGTCTTGAACGAAACGGCGCGGGTGATGATGCGGCCATCCACCTCGGGCAGGGCCACATTCATCGCGATGTCGCGGGGGCTCAATCCCATCGGATTTTGCTGCCAGCTCGCTAACGTGCCGCCGCTGAGAATCACCTGCAGCACGGGGACGTTCAACCGCTGCCACAGGTCGAGTTGAGGTTCCGCCGCATTCAGCTTAGCGACCGCAAAACTAGTGGTGTTGAGCAACAGGTCAATGCCGTCAGCGTTTTCCTGACTATCGGCCCCGTCTGGGGATTGGAGCAACGCGATCAGCTCTGCCTGCACCTCGGGGTCTTGCAGCGAGGCGACGTAGATGGGGACGGCGGTCAGTTGTCGCTGCTGCAGGGCCTGACAGAGGGCGTCAATCGGTGCGGTGTTGCCTGCCAGGTAGTGGGCGCGATAGAACAGGACGCCCACCTGGGGCCAGGGATGGTCTGAGGACGTCGCGGCAGCAGCACTGGAGGGTTGAAGCGGGCGGTAAATGCCGGTTTTGGCCACGGGCTGCGGTGCCGGTGGGGTGAATTGGGTCTGTAGCGTGCGATCGCATAGGGCCATCAAACCGTGGCGCAGATTGGCCACCCCGCCTTCGATCAGATAACACCAGAGGTCATGGGCCACCGCTAACGGCACAGTGGAATGGCTCATTAAGTCGGGGTCGGGGCAATCGTCCCCCGGTAGCACGATTAGCGATATGCCGTGGGTTTGCGCGATCGCCCGCGTCACCTCTAAACCGTAAGACCAGTAAGCCCGTCCGCCCAGCAGGCGCAAGACAATCACCTGGGCCTGGGCTAGCACCGTTTCGCCATAGGCATCGATCGCCAGTTCTTGCTGCAGCTGCAGCAGGTTCACCACTCGTAATTCCGGCGCAGCCGAGGGCCACTGGGCTACCACCCGCGCTAAACACTGAATATCAGTATCGGCAGTCGTCATGAAAATGAGCGGGGCGGGGCTCTGTTCCACAAAAATCACCCCGTCGGTATCCGGGGTCCAGCCACCGGGGGTTGCAGCCAATCTATGCATCGTTAAACTTCGCAGCGACGGGTGAAATCTGAAGGAACTCTGGTGTCTCGCGGGGGAAACCCCATCGAAAGCTACCATGAGTTCCATGCTTTGAACGATAGGGCGATAGGGCGTATTAGGGCGATCGCCGCTTATCTGGTAAATGCTGAGTGCACTGCCGCAACGGTTACTTGCCGTCATGTTTTCTTTCCTTTTATGGATCTAGCCAGGAATGACGGCGATGCCGTTCAAAGCTAGATCAGACTTGAGGGGAGCGGGGTCACGTCAGCAGTTCGAGCCATCTGACAAATTCGGGTAAACACTGGGTTAGGGCGCGATGACCCTGGCTTTAATGACGTCATGACTCTATTTCCAGACAATTCGGCCTTCGCGGTTCGACAGCTGTCGTTTGGCACTTACCATCGCTTACGGCGTTCGTTTCTCAGTCAGGCCCAGCAGGCGGGTGCGATTGGCCTCACGGAGGCCGATCTGAGTGCTTCCTGGGAAACGGTGACGGGCTGGCAAACAGTGGCTTTGGTGGTGACGCCGACCACACAGGGATTGCTCGTTCAAAGCCGCCTGCCGACCTCAGCTTGGGCCGATTCCATTGAGCTTTACGCCGTCGGCCTAGCCACTGGGCCTGACTGCCTCAAACAAGCGATCGATAGCCTCGTCGCCATTGCCGCCACGGCTGAAGTGCAGCAACAGCTGAGCGCGGCCCAACAGTTACTGAGCGATCGCTCAGCCGAGTCTTGCGCTGAGCTGATGATGACCCTGCTGCCCCAGCTGGTCGAACCGGGTAATTTAACCCCCGAAACCTGCTTGGAGGACTCTTTGCAAGAGACCACCCCAGTGAGGACGGCCCAGGCTCAACTCGACCAAAAGCATGAACAAGAGCTACTGGTCAACCAGATCATCGCTAAAATTCGTGACAGCCTCGATCTGCAGGCCGTGCTTTCGACCACGGTGGCTGAAGTACAGCAACATTTGGCGACGGATCGGCTGTTGATCTATCAGTTTCAGTCCGTCACGGCGGCATCACCGTCGCCCTGGGGGCAGTCATCCCTAGACTCGACCGAGTCAACACCCGGCCCCCAAGGCTATGTGACCTACGAATCGTTATCGTCTGCTGCGATTGAGTCCGTGCTGCAATTTACGGAAGAACGCTGCTTTGACGACGCGGCCCAATGCCGCCAAAAGTATGAGGATGGTGTGCCCTTAGCGGTCAGCGATGTGCAGGCTCAATATCACGACACGCC
>JBHJJI010000290.1:0-13131 GCA_050042805.1 Leptolyngbyaceae cyanobacterium | reverse complement strand
GTTTTTTTTTTTTTTTTTTTTTTTTTTTTTTTTTTGGGCTCTTTTTTTTGTGGGGGTTTTTTTTTTTTTTTTTGTTTCTCCTCCATAAAATACCCCAACCCCTGACCCATACTCCTGCGATCACTGAATGACTTGATGGCTCGACGATTCTGGGTCTGCCAATCTGACTATCCGGCGATCGCGGCTCTTATCAGTTCGGCTAATCGGTCGTCTCAGTGGCTACTGCCGCGCGGAGCTGTCAGGCGTTAGGCTAGGGGGCAAACTTTCTCTGGGCTTCATCATGACAGACCCGACTAGCTTCTCTCTCTTTCTCGCGGCCGTTGCTGTCATTACGGTTACCCCTGGCCCTGACACGTTTTATGTGTTGGGTCGCAGTTTAGAACAGGGGCGACTGGCCGGCATGGTTTCTTCGCTCGGCATTTTCGTCGGGAACCTGGGCCATACTACCGCCGCTGCCGTTGGCCTTTCGGCACTGCTCATGACCTCGGCACTAGCTTTCAATATCGTCAAATATGTAGGCGCTGCCTATTTGATTTACCTCGGCATTCAAACCATTCTCAACCGCGATCACGGCAGCGCCTTGCCAACGGCTCCCCGCGCCAGCCTGGTAAAAGTCTTCTATCAAGCGATTCTCACCAATTTGCTCAACCCCAAGGCCGCGCTGTTTTTTCTCGCCTTCATTCCTCAATTTATTGATCCTACGGCTGGTCCCATGGCGCTGCAGACACTGCAACTTGGGGTGATTGTGGCGGCGACTTCTAGCCTCTGGTTAGCGCTCATTGCGGCGGTGGTTGCGGCCGTTGGACACACCCTGCGCCGCCGCCCAAGATTAGTCGCCCTACAGCGCTGGATCACGGGCAGTTTGTTTATGGGTCTAGGGCTCAGACTTGCGATCGCCGATTCTAGAGACTGAGTAGATCGTTCAAGAATTCAGCCAGGATTGGAATGGCGGCGGCTTTGAGTCAGACAAGAAGTTGACGGCTGCACGACATCCCATCTGATCTGGTGACAGTCATCGTATTCATTGCGAGGAAGGACTTGCCCAATTGCATTCGGTTTTGACCTCCTAGCTCCTATTCTGGGGAAACCGGATGCAACCTCCTCCAGAAGCGCGGAATGTAAGGGAGCCATGCATAAATTCTATGAATTCAAAATAAAAAGCCCTAGGCAATTGCCTAGGGCTTTTTGAAGCTTCAAAGTCGGCTCATAGAACCGACTAGAATTTGATTAGCGAATGTACTCTTTGAGAACGCTGTTGCGGTTGGGATGACGCAGCTTGCGCAGGGCCTTGGCCTCGATTTGACGGATGCGCTCACGGGTGACGTTAAACGTCTGACCGATTTCTTCCAGCGTTTTCATGCGGCCATCGTCAAGACCATAGCGGAGACGGAGCACGTCACGTTCGCGAGGGCTCAGGGTACCGAGCACACCCTCTAAGTCTTCGCGGAGCAGGCTCTTAGAGACCTCATCTTCAGGCGTTTCGCCATCCGATTCGATGAAGTCGCCCAGGCGAGAATCTTCTTCTTTACCAATAGGAGTTTCAAGCGAAATAGGAAGTTGAGCCGACTTAGCGATAAAACGTAGCTTCTCGATGGTCATTTCCATGCGAGTGGCAATTTCTTCTTCGGTGGGCTTGCGACCCATCTCTTGAGAAAGGAGTTTAGTCGTCTTTTTGATGCGTGAAATCGTCTCGTATAGGTGAACCGGCAGACGAATCGTGCGGGACTGATCAGCGATCGCGCGGGTAATGGCTTGGCGAATCCACCAGGTAGCGTAGGTGGAGAACTTGTAACCTTTCTCGTGGTCAAACTTCTCAGCGGCGCGGATTAGACCCAAGCTGCCTTCCTGAATGAGATCCTGGAAAGACAGACCACGGTTCATGTATTTCTTAGCGATTGAGACCACCAAGCGCAAGTTGGACTGCACCATTTTGTCTTTAGCGCGGCGGCCGAGGTGAAGCCGCTTCTGAAAAGCAAGTAGCGGCATATCGACAGCCTCAGCCCACTCAGCGTCAGTGGGTTCATGGTCGAGGCCATCCATCAAGTCGTCGCGAATGCGCTCAAGCTCCAGTAAGTCAGCAATCTTGCGCGCCAGTTCAATTTCTTCTTCAGCCCGCAGCAGCCGAATCCGACCAATCTCTTGCAAATAAAGCCGAATGGAGTCTTCGGTGTAGTGCTTCTTTTTGGTTTGGGTGCGACGAGTCGTTTTACCCTTAGTCGCTTTGGCGGGAGCTTTAACCGCAGCTGCATCATCCGAATCATTGAACTTAGATGAGTTGCCGTCCCCTTCAATCAAGAGTTCCAACTCATTCTGTGGCTTAATTGCGCCGAGCAATTCTTTCGCTTGAGTCATGCCGCGTTCCTCGTGCTCCTTCGTGCGTGATGCTTTCAAAATCAAGGGTTTGTTCAGCTTAGCATTTCGTTTTTGCTGCGACCTCAGGGCAGGATGTCTCAAAAAATGTACGTTAGACAACCTAAATTACCAAGGCAACAGTGGCGACCATTCACCAAAAACGATCAGAATTAATTCTAGCTATCTAAAAAAACCTTTAGCGTGTATGAGCAAGCCCACTTCAGATGGTGAGTTGTGACCTGCCTCACACGATTGTAGCCGCATAAACAATTTGGTTACCACTCTAAACCCGAAAAAATCAGCGATCGTTCATTGAAACAATACAGATTTTCATAGTTTAAATGTACTATTCTGCTAACAGCTCAATTTTCCTTCGTCGGCTGAAAGCCTATTTTTTCAAGGATTATTTCTTGATTGCAATCGGTCGGCTGGGAGATATTCGAGCTTATCAAGAACTTATAAATAAAATCTCGATACATCAATAATCATAATTCGTGGATCAGGGTTGGCCGATATTTCAACTGGCTATCGGGTGGATTTGCAAGCTTTTGGATCCACGTCGTCGCTTTTCCGAGGCGGTTCCCCTGCTCAAAAACTCTATTTAGCAGCTAAGGGGCTAGGGCGCGTCATTAGTTAATTGCCCATCACTGCCAAAATCTTGTGGGATCAACATTGCCGCGCCTGTTCCACCAAACCAGCTAAGGGCGACTGCCATCGCGGTATAGGCATTGAGCGACTGACTGACAATAGTCCCTAGCAAATGTCAGATTCCTCTGCCGTGCCGCGTTAGAATCGACCTGTTGAAAAGCCATCCGTGGACAGATTAAAGAGGTTCAACGGTTTCTTATGAATCCAGAGACGCTGACTGAAACAATTCAAAAAGGTTTTCGCGTCACCCTTGGCGCTACGGCATCTTTAGTCGATGCCTTTCGCGATCCCCAAGCTTCTCAAGAGAAGTTTGGGAGCATCACTGATTTTGACGTCCTCGCTCAAGAACTCGAAGCCAAAGGGGCCGTCACTGAACAAGAAGCCAGGACGGTCGTGGATTCAGTCATGAGTCAGATGGGGCAAATGCCAAATCCGTTTGCGCCGATGCCAGCCTCGGAAGCGACGGTTGATACCTACGCTAGTCCGGTGGCCGATGCCTCTATGCAGGCTGAGTTAGACGCACTGACTCAGGAGCTGTCAACGCTCCGTCAGGAAATTGAAACCATGAAAGCTCAGCAAGGTAACGGCTAACTGGCCGGTGGTTCGATTCGCTTATGAGATTGTTTGCCCTTGATCGGGCCGGAGAGTCAATTTTCCGGCCCGGTTTTTAATGGTGGCAGTTCTGTTTTGGAGTTTGGTTGTGCGCTTCAGTCTTGAGCCTTTAAGCAAAGGAGGGGCCGATATCGGTGGGGACATCTTGCCAGCGACCGGGGCCGACAGCGCGGAGGGCTTCTTTGAGGCTGATGTCACCGGTGTAGAGCGCTTTGCCGACAATGACGCCGTTGACCCCCAGTCTTTCTAACGTCATTAGGCTGAGCAGATCGGTGACGGAGCTGACGCCGCCGGAAGCAATGACGGGTACGGTTGTGGCTTCAGCGATCGCCCGCAGTGCTTCTAGGTTGGGGCCTTTGAGGGTGCCATCGCGTTTGATGTCGGTGTAGATAATGGCGGCAGCGCCCCGCTGCGCCATGTCTTGAGCCAGGGCGATCGCCTCGACTGCCGAGGTTTCGAGCCAGCCGCGGGTGGCGACTTTGCCCTCGCGGGCATCGATCCCCACAATCACCTGTCCGGGAAATTCGGTGCTGAGGGTGCTAACTAAGTCAGGATTTTCGACCGCAGCGGTGCCCAGAATGGCGTATTGCACCCCCAGGTCGAACAGGGCTGCGACTCGATCACGATCGCGCAGTCCCCCCCCGACTTCAATCGGTACGTTGACGGCAGCCGCAATGGCCGCGATCGCCTGCCAATTTTCGGGTTTACCCGCCTTAGCGCCGTCCAAATCAACTAGGTGTAAACGGGTGGCCCCGGCCTCGGCCCACCGCTGCGCGACCGCAACGGGATTTTCATCAAAGACCTGAGATTGTTCATAGTCGCCCTGATAAAGGCGAACACAGTGACCCGCTAGCAGGTCAATGGCGGGAATAACTTCCATAGGTGCGATCGTGCTCTGCAAAAAAAACTATTGTATCGGTGACCTCGACGTCCTCTGTCCTAAGATTTGTCCTAAAAATTGACGCGGTATTGCATAAAGAGACGGCTCTCATCGGAGAAATCCGTCGAACCGCCGATGCCCACTTCATTGTTTAACCGATATTGCAGATTGAGCTGATAGGGCTGGTTGCGATTGATAATTTGCACCAGTTCCGCTGAGAAGTTGTCGGTAATGCCCGCGCTCACCCCCATGCCGACGCCAAATAGGTCACCGTCGTCACCGGGTAAGGTCGTGGACGCCCCTAGCCGCAGGCGACGAATGCCGAGAGCATCGCCGAGGGCATCTTGCTGCTCTGTAAAGAAGGCAAAGATCAGATTGGCCCCCGTCGCGAGCGCTGGTTCACCCTCTGGTAAATCGGCCAGGTAGCCTCCGGTTAGCATGCTGATTAAACGATCTTGGGCATAGGTCGGTGAACTGGTCAGCGTCAATAGATTGACGCCTTCACTGACATAGCCCTCAATCAGTGCTTCGATCGCAATTTCATCAAAGAGGGTCAGCCCTGCCAAGGGATCGAGGTCAGGAATTTCGGAATTGTTGCCGATCGCAAAGTCATTCACAGTGGGCAGATCATATTGCCGCTGTAGCGGCAGGTCACCAGCAAATACCAGATCTATATAGGGGTCGAAACCGCGATCGGGATCAAAGGTAATTAGATTGCGGCGCTGAGATTTCACCAAAAATAGGTTGGTCGTCACGGTATTGACCCAGGCATCCAGCAGCTCAATGGAGCCGTCAGCCACGGGCTGAGTCAACGGCCCAGACACCGTGATGGCCCCAATCGCATCGACACTTAAAAGCGGATTCACCCGAATTTCGGCCACATCGGGCAACCGCACCGTAAAGTTGTCAAATTGACCCGGCACCTGCTGCCAGCGAGTCAGATTGCGGTCGAGGGTCGCCACCACGGCGTCAATCCCTGGATCTGCTAGGAGGGAAGTGGCGAAATTGAGCGTCTCGCTGCCGATATTGCCCCGAATACTCGCCAGATCGATCACGCCACCAAGCGTGGGTGACTGAACTGAGTTGCTTACGATTACCTCACCCTCAACGGTGCTGGCGATTTCATCGGCAAAATTAAAGGCCAGCCGGTTCAGGTTCAAGATCAGGGGTTGAATGGGCGGTGCGGTCTGAGCAGTCGTGCTCAGGAAGGGCAGCTCGCCGACCAGGAAAAACTGACCGTCGAGCAGGGTGCCTTGAAGGCCCGTCACCTGCAGGTGATCGCCCGCAAACCCGATGCTGCCGTTGAGCTCCGTCAGCGTCTCACCGAGAAACTCGCTGGTGATGCTGGCCTCTTGAAACGCGATTAGACCCACAATCTTCGGCTGCGAGAGGGTACCTTTCGCTTCAATCAGTAAGCTGGCATCGCCGCCGCCCCAAGCCACATAGGGACTCAGCAGGTCAAGCAAGGCAAAGCCACCACTGCCCAAGCTGGCCTGCACCAGCAGTGCCTCACTGTCGGGCTGCACCGTCATAAACGGTAGGGCATAGGGCACTTGCCCTCGCACGAGCAGTGGCTCATCGGGCTCACCTTTGACCTGGGCATCAAACCGGAACCAGGCATCTTGATAGCTAAAGTCACTGCCAATCAGCAGGGGATAGTCGTTAAGGGTGGCGTCATCGACAGTGAACGTGCCTAGCAAAGCGGGATTGCCCAGGGTGCCCGTGAGGTCAGCGCGGGCGTTGATCCGACCCTGTAGCGGTAAGGGCAAATCGAGCCACTGGGCAATGGGTGCCAAGTCCATATTGGCGACTTCCAGTTGAGTCTCGAGGCCATCGATCGCCAGTTGACCCGCCACCTCAACCCAGGCATCCTCGGCTTCGAGCCGCACAGCGGTCAAGTTCAACGTTTGGTCTTGCAGCGCCCCTCGGGCCACAAACTGATTGGCCAAGGCATATGCCCCCCAAGTCCAGATTTGGCCTGTGACGTCAAACGCCATCTCGACGCCCGCGATCGCCGATGCCTGGATATCAATCTCGGCTGAGACCGTGCCCGCTAGATCTGATAGAGGCGGCAGTAAAGCCCGCGCTTGGGCCGCTTCTTGTTCGATTTGTTGGGCTCTGGCCGCTGCTGCCTGCTGCATTTGAGCCGGGAAATCGTCCGTTGCCGTTTCGATGGGCTGCGTCGTTAAGTCAGCAGCACTCCCCAACACAGGCGGATTAAACAGATGGCGGAGATCGGCTAGCTCAGTGAGCTGCAGTAGGGCCATCAGATCTTCGAGGCGGGCGTCGGTGGTGGCAAGACTGGCTTCAGCGGAGAAGGGTGATCGCAGTTGCGCCGTTGCGGCAATCTCAAAGCGACTTTGGGGCAAGGTTAAAAAGGTGTTGTCGAGGATGGCCTGTCCGTTGGCGAGGCGCAGGCGACCCTGCAGTGAAGTGGCTGCGAAGGTGCCTAAGGCCGGACGGTTCACCGCGAAGCTGGCTCGGCCCGTGGGGTTGGTATAGAGGGTACTCCGCCGCAGGGCAAAATCACTGCGCAGGGTGCCGCCCACCACGCCCAAGTCTGGATGCTGGATAGGACGCACCCCGAGCGCGTCCAGGGGAAAGTTACGCACTTGCCCCCGCAGCCAATCGCCTTCCTGATTGACCGCTGCCAGCACCGGCCCATTACGAAATAGCAGACTGATTGGTAACTGATCAGGCCCGACCTCAGCCTGAATCGTGGTCATGTCGCCCACGAGATCGAGGCGACCGCCACCGCTAAAGGAAGCATCAATCGTCCCCGTGACGTCAGACAGCAGAGACAAACTGCCTAACGCCGCCTCGCGCAGAGCAATGTCTCCTTGCAGAGCTGGATCCGTGAGGCGACCGCGCAGGGTACCGTCAAAATCGAGTCGCCCACCCAACAGCACGCCATAGGGTGCGATCGGCGAGAGCGGATTCACTCGCGCCAGATCGTAGTCGGTGAGCCGCACGGAGAAATCAAGCTCGTCCGGTTGGGGCCAGCCGGTATCGCCATTCAACACCGTCGCGACTTGCCCGCTCACGTCTAACCCCGGAGCTGTCAGGGTCGGCACGCTGAGCAGTTGACCATCCCAATCGAAGCTCAGGGCTAGTGGCCCCTCCAGCAAGCTATCGGCACCGGCGATCGCCAAAGGAACGCCCGCTGAAAAAGCCAGGTCACCCTGAGCCTGTAGCCCTGCTGGCGTCAGTTCCGTCAATCGGCCCGAGGCGCTGATGTCCACCGCAGCGGAACCCGCCAGCAGGGGTGAAACAACCCCCAAATTTAGACCAGCGCCCAACAAGTCCGCCTGCCAAAGGCCCGATCGCAAGTCGGCCTGTCCCATTGCCTGCAACGGACTGCCCCCCACATCAAAGGTCGTCTCGCGAATTGTGGCCAGTTGATCGGCGTAGGTGAGCTGTCCCTGACCGGGCACTGACCCGTCTCGTAATTGCCAATCAGCCACGGCCACGGGGTTGAATACGGGGCCAGTAGCCGTAGCCTGGGCCGTCAAGGTGCCTAATGTCAGGCCAGCAGGCAGGGCGATCGCCGCAGTTTGCGCGATTTCATCCAGCGGTAAGCGGGCATCGGCGTTTAAATTCAACCGCCCCGCTAAGAGGTCGGCTTGACCGGTTGCAGTGAGGGAGCCAGAGTTGGCGATCGCCAGTTGCGTGTCGCCTAAGGTCGCCAGTTGATCGGCATAGTCGAGGCGTCCCCCGCCGACCGCAATGCCGTCGGTGATTTGCCAGTTCGCCACTCCCACGGGCTCAAACAAGGGACCGGCAATCTCGGCTACGGCAGTCAATCGCCCGAGTGATACGGGCAAATTCGCGCCATATAAATCAGCGAGAGGCGAGAGGGGCAAATCAACGTTGGCCGTCAGTGCCAGTGCTGTGGGGGGCAGCTTTCTGGCTCGCAGCCACTGATCCTCAAAGTCGATCTGGCCGCTGGCCGTGAGGCTACCCCCCGTCACTGGCAACACTTGTAAGTCATCTAAAGACAGTGCCTGAGTATTGCCGGAGAAGGTAGCACTCACCTGATTGAACGCTAATCGGTCAACGGCGATCGGATCGAGGTTCCTGACATTTCCCGTAATGCGAGGGGTCCGCAGTGGCCCTCTGACTTCGGTGAGCAGGGCAAAGCGCCCCGTCGCCTCGACTGGTAGGGTTTGGGCAAAGGCGGTTTCGAGCTGCTCAATGCTAACATCGGGCACCGTCACACCGACCTGAAAGCCATTTTGCGGAGAAACACTGCCCTGCACTTGCACGGGAATCGGGCCAAATCGCAGCTCAGTGTCGTCGAAAGCAATCCGCTGTCCCCGAAATTGCAGCCGCCCATAGATGTCTTCAAATTGGCTGGGCAGCCCTGTGATCACCGCCTGACCGTTTTGCAACCGCAGGGCACCCTCGATCGCCACCGGCTGATCTTGGCCCGGCCGGATTTCGATATAGAGATTGCCGTAGCCATAGCCCTCGCCCAAAAACAAACTACCCCCCAAAAAGGGATTGATCGTATCGATCCGCAGCTTTCGACCATAGAGGGTGAGATTCGTATTGCCCGTCTCAATATCGCCTGTGCCCCGTAGGCGGAAGGTGCCATTTTTCAACCGTCCGCCGAGATTGATAGCAACGAGGTGATTCCTTTCACCGTAAAATTGGATGCTCTGGTTGACGTTTTCGAGCACAATCAGCTGAGTGCTCGAAAACCCTGGCGGAGTTTGCACAATTTGTTGGCGCGAGACGGGGCCCACGACAATGTCGGCGTTGCGCACTCGAATGCTGCCAATTTCAGTGCGAATTTTACCTTCGTTGTCCACTGAAGAGTCGGGTGGGTTTAATACCCAGGTGCGATCGAATCGTTGCTTAATCGCCACTTCGGGATGGATGAGCAGCAAACTCGGACGAAAAGTGCGCCGAAACAGCAGATCTAACGGATTGAGGGAAATATCGGTGGCTTCTACCCGAGCCCAGGTGAAATCATCGGCGGTGGGGGGCAGGATGGTTTCACCAAAGCGCAACCCCGTTAGCCCAAACCGCTGCAGTTCACCGAGGCGAATGGGGCGACCGAGAGCCCCACTGAGTTCTTCGCTGATGGCGGCGGGCAAGCGTCTCTGCAGTTCGTGCCAGCCCAGCCAGCCGAGACTTCCCCCGACGACCAGACTGGTGCCCCCGATCGCCAGCCAGGTTTTAAACCAAGCCCGCGATCGCCGCCTGGCCTGAGCCTCTGTTTGCTCGTCTGTCCGTCCGTTTTCTTGATTAGTCACAACGGGTACGCGGATCCCCACTTCAGGAGAATTATGGCGGTATCCGGGACGATTTAAGCCACCGAAAAGTGAATAAATTCCACAAGTTTGGCCAGTAATTAATGTAGATCAGGAGCATTTGAAAATATTGATTGGAGTTTTGTGTCGCGGAAAACTCAATCCCCTTCAAAAATAGTCGTCAGACCTGGAAAACTCGGAACTCATCACTACTGTTGCAATTATCAGTCGATTCGGGATTCGAAACAATCTATCCAAGAATAAACGTTTTCTAGACGGCGCTACGTCGAGCCTACAAACCCCACTTTGGGCACCCTGCAAGCAGCTAGAGATGAAGTTTCTCTGATTTCATCGCGGCTTCTGACCCAAAAATGAGGTTGCAATCGATGCCCTTTCCGTTTGCCTTATTATCCCCGTGGCGCGCCTTGACTCTCGTGGGGACAACCTGTCTGCTCATTAGCTGTGGCGGCTCCCAACCTACCGCCGAAACGCCCCCTGCTGAGGTCTCTGAACCGGTCGCTGCGACGGCTACAAGTACTAACGCTGCAGTGGCTCCGGTGGCGGTGGCTCCGGCTGCCCCAGCGCAGACAACTGCTCCGGTTCAAACAGCGCCCCCGGTTCAAACAGCAGCACCCGTTGCTGCCACTCCGCCAGCCTCGGCTGTAGCCCTGGCGCTGGGTGAATCGCGGTTGCTCACCCCCGCCGAACTCGGCTGGGTAGAACGTAATCTGCCCGTATCAGGACGCCAGATTAATCCTGACCAAAGCTTTTGGGTCAACCTGCGGGATATTGGCGAGGTGGCTTTTGTCCTGACTGAAGCGGTTTCCGATCCCAGCATTGCCGTCAATGACTTAGCCATTTACCTGATGTTGCCGGACGGGACGCTGCTTGAGCAATTGCCTGCCAACCTGGATAGCAACTCTTGGATGTTGTGGGAACCCCAGGCCGTTTCGTTTTGGATGTATCAGGGGTATGAAGTCGTGGTGGTGATTGCCGACTACATCACAGGCGTGGGGCCAACGGGGAGTGAAGCGTTTCCGGTGACGACGATTTATAACAATCAGGGCGGCTATTTTTCGATGGATGAAGCTGCCAGTCGGATGTTGACTGATTGGGGCGCAAGTACGGTGGGTGAGGCTCTGGACATGCTGCAAACAGAAGATCTAGGGTACCTGCCTTAAATGGCGCTGTGGCTTGAATAGAGGGGGGAGAGGGGGCGTCGGCGAAGGTTTAAGCACCCCAAAAGCAATTCCATGAGTGTTGGCGATCGCCACTGGGCTGAGCATGATGCGGGCTGAAGCCATGGGATCAGCCCACAGTTTGGTTTGTGCCTTGCCCTGAGCTACTCGGCATTGCCAAAATTGCATCGGGAATCCGGAACCTGGCATAGGGTACACTTTGCCTTGAAGAATGAAGTGAAAGGCGATCGCGTCAAAACTTATGGTGATTCGTCTTGTTGCCATATAAATCAAAAAGAAGATTTGTATGGCTCAATATTTAGGTTATTGAGATATGAGAGGCCGTCTAAGGAGATATCTTCCGGTTTTAGGATGGATTTTAGGGGCCAGCCTCATTCCGCCCACCGTATTCCTCAGTATCTCTTACTACGAATATGTGAACAGTGCCAGAACCTCACTCAACGTCGCTGTTGAGGAGGGAGTCCGCCGCATTGATACGGTCTTAAGTACCGGCAATAAAATTTTGTTGGACGTTTCTAAAACGATTGATCCAAACGATCCTGAGGCTGAAGAAAGACTGGAAAGAATCGTTTATGACAATCCTTTATTCCGAGAAATTGGCATTGTTGATGAGCAAGGCTTTTTAGTTTTAACTAACCTCGGTGCCGTTACCCCACCGGAATTAATCGCTCCGGAATATCGCTCCGATGCTCGCACGCCGACACTCCAAATTGTGGGGCGAGAGCGCACCGTTGTCATGGGAGAAGAGTCCATTATTCTGAGTCTGCCCACCGAGGGGCTCGGAGAGGTAAATGCCCTCGTCAATCCGGTGATCTTAACGGCCCCCTGGGGCGCATCGCAGTTACTCACCCTGGGCAACGATGGCTTTCTGGTCTACATCAAAACCCGCAACGATCAGGTGTTAGCAGGCCAGGGCAATCTTCCGGCGTTAGACACGATCAATCTTGCTCAGAAAGCGCATCGCATTCAGGTTTCTCAGACTTCACAAAATGGTGAAGTGTTGGTCATTGCTGAGGTTTCCAAAGATTGGGCGCTAGCCAGATGGCAGCGCATGTTGTTTCTCGGTTGCCCGGTCGCTGCCTTGTGTAGTGGCCTCATATTTGTTTTAGCCACGCGCATCGCGAAGCAATCTGAGGGGCTAGATCGGGAGCTATCAATTGGCTTAGAACAGCAGGAATTAATGGTGCACTATCAACCGATTCTTAATCTGCAAACCGAGGATTGTATTGGGTCGGAAGCGCTCCTCCGTTGGTACCATCCAGAGCAAGGTATCCTTCCCCCTGGTTTGTTCATTCCCATTGCTGAAAAAACTGGCCTGATTAATAAAATTGGGGCTTGGGTGATCAAACAAGTCGCTCACGAACAGGCACCGTTATATCAGCAATTTCCAGGACTTTATACGTCCATCAATATTTCTCCTGGTCAGTTGAATTCTGGCAATATCGATGCCGTCATCACTTGGCTACAGTCGTTACAGCCGTCAGATGCCTGCACGCCTCATCGCTTCGTCTTCGAAGTCACTGAAACTGCCGCCGCCATTCGGCCAGGTACGACCACTACTGATATCCTCGCTCGTTTGCGCACCCTGGGCAGTCGTGTTGCTCTAGACGACTTTGGTAAAGGCTATTCTAGTTTGAGTTATCTCCATCAGTTGAATATTGACATTCTGAAAATCGATCAGTTTTACGTGGCGGCAATCGGTAAAGAGCCACAGATTGTGAGTATTTTAGAGAGCATTATCGAGCTTGGTTCGAAGTTGCAGCTCACGATGGTGGCCGAGGGAATTGAAACAGAGGAGCAACGCCTGTTTCTCCTCAAGCATGGCGTTAAATACGGACAGGGATGGCTCTTTTCTAGACCTGTACCCATTCAAGAGTTCGAGCGATTTTTAAACCGGAAAATGCTGTCGTAAAACAGCGTCAATATGTCCGAAGCTATAGCAGAATACGGAATGAAGAAGTCGGAAGTCAGAATTAAAAAGCTGATCTGATGGTGATTTCAGGCATTGAGGATGACCTGATCAAACTGCGGGTTGGTATAGTAAGTAGGTACGGCATAAAAAGTCGAGGTGTACAACGGTTGGTTAAGTAGTCTTGACATTGACGTACTGAGTCGTGTGACCGTGAATCTCACCCCGATGTTCTAGCCCCTCGACAACGTGATAGGCCAGTTCCGCTTCACT
>JBHJJI010000289.1:0-13137 GCA_050042805.1 Leptolyngbyaceae cyanobacterium | reverse complement strand
GAGAACTCCGATAATGTCGCCTTTGTTGAGGCTTTCTTTTCTGCTGCGGATTTTGATGAGCTACGCCTAGAGAACCTTGATAAGGATGCGGGCAACTTTGATGAGCTTCGTCGCGAGAATCTGGACAAGGACGCGGTGGTTGAGCTACAGGTGAAAGGCGTTGACTTTGACGAACTACGCCGCGAAAACCTGGAAAAGGATGCGATCGCCGCTGACGAACTGCGCCAAGAAAACCGGGAGAAAGGCAGCAAGTTCGACGAACTGCGCCGCGAGAATCTGGACAAAGATGCCGTTGATGGCGACGAACTGCGCCGTGAGAACCTCGACAAAGACTGAACGACTGGCTTGACCGACGGCGTTCTGAGCGTCAAAACGTTTTCCTCACACACCCTTCGCCCCCTTAATTTTTTGATTGAGGGGGTTTTATTGTGGCTGGGGAATGAGGGGCCGCTTAAAATAGCGCCGCGATCGCCACTTAGTCATTTCAGGTCAGTAGAAAGTCCTCATTAAACGATGCTGTCGGGTGGGTTGGGGCGACAGCCACAACACTGTCTGGATTGGTTTTGGTGCACCACGCTCAGCGATGACGCATCCTACGATCATTAGGGCTGAAACGAAGAGAACGACCAGGATGGCCATCGAACCAGAGGATTGGGGGTTTGCCCAACCAGGATTGGATGGATCAGAATGCTGAAGGCGGTGAGCGATCGCCGCTCAGTTATTGCAAATCGAGCACCTGGCGAATTAAGACCTGATCGCCCGCATTCAGACTAAACCGGCCTTTTTCAATATCGCGAATCCAGCTCTGGCTTTTGCCCAGCTGATCGGCCAGGGCGCGCTGGGTTAGTTTTTGCTGCTGGCGAGCGGCTTTAATCATGCTGCCCGAGAGCTGCTGGCTGGCGCGTTCAGTGCTTTGGGTTTGCGACTTACGCCGCCGACTGGGTGGGTTGCGTTTGGTGATTTGCTGCCAGCCCTCGGGTGATTCAAAGCCGAGCAGGCGAGCATTGAGGAGACGCTGCCATTTGTCGCGGGGGGCAGTGTTGGTCAAACTCTGGTGACTCTGGGCGTCGTTGGTCCAAAAGGCGAGGGCCTCGTCGGCATCTTCAGGAATCGTGGCCAACTTAGTCCTCAACGGTTGAATTTCGGGGGGGTAGGTTTCGGGGTCGAATATGGGCTTGAGGCCATAGTGATAGACCGCTTCCAAATCCCCCTCAAAGGTTTTGAGTAAACGTTTGTGTGCGCCGCGAATGGTGGTGGCTTGGGTGAGACGCTCTTCACCGTAGGCGATGCGCAACAAGGTGCGAACGGTCATGCGGTGATCGCCGCCGAGGCGGAGTTTAAACGAGAGCCATAGCATCAGCCGCACGGCACCTTCATGCTGTTGCCAATTGCTCATCACCTCTGACAGCAACGCTTGGGGGAGGGTGCCGTATTGATAAAAGGCGGTGTGATGGCGGTAGTTTTGTTTGTTTAAGAAGCGTTCGGCCCAGAGACCCCCTTGAATGGTGAAGCTGAGGCCAATCAGGTGGCGATCGCCCGCCGTATCTTCTTCAAAAAAGTATTCAGTATTCAGTAGTTGCCAGACCGCATGCTCGGGCAGGGTAAAAGCGGGGACTTTGCCCTGACGGGGCCAATTCATCGAGACCAACAGCTGACAACATTGGTAAACCCACTCTTTAATCAGCGTCAGTTTTTCTAACTTGGTGAGGTCTTTGCGCTTATCGAGTCCTAGATACTGCTCGATTTGTTGATCGTTAATAACAAATGACTCTGCCCACGGGCGATCGACGGTCACGGCATAGGCGGCAAAAATCAGGTGCATGCAGGCCGCCCGGATATCAAACCGCGATAGGGCGGCTTGGCCGGCTGGCATCCCCAAGGGGTGGAGTGCGGCCTGCTCAGGATCAGCATCTAGACGAAAGGTCATGTCGCCTCGCCCCCGATGCACGAGTCGGCGATAAGAGAGTTTGTTATCGGCATCAGCCTGCCAAGACAAGGCTTGCTGCTGTGTCAGCACGTTGCAGGTTTCCCAAATCACCATCGAAGAGGCAAAGGGCGTCGTTTTGCCATTGAGAAAGATATCGGGAATCGCGGCGGGGAGCAGGCTACTTTTGCAACGTCCTTTTTTCGGCTGCAGCGGCGCTAGGGTGCCAACACTGCAAACGGTTACACAACGAGGTACGTCGACATCAGGACAGCCATTGCACAGGGTGGGATCAATCCAGTAGCCGTCATCATCTTCGGTGGTCTTGATCGCCCCCTGCGGGCAGACTGGATGACAGTTCTCACAAACAATGCAGCCATCTTTGATGGTGTAAACCATAGGTAGTAGCCCTCGGGTTGATCGGGGGGTGCGCATAACAGTCAGAAACGATGGCAGTGAATCCTAGACGCTGATTCAAATAGCAAATGCAATGGGCTCGATGGCACTCGATGAATGCGCCGCGATCGCAGGCTTGGCTCTGCTGGCTCCTGACTACAGGGATAACAACCCAAAAAATTGGTTTTTATATCACTCAATACAGTTTAAGTGTCTCTTAATATCTGAAAAAACAAGAGGTTTTGAGCAAACTTTCTACCGCTTTAAAATGTCACAAAGGCGACTGTTTTTGGATCTGAATTTTAGCGATCCCTGACATTATTTTGCTGTTGTTACAGTGTTAAGGATCGTTCATCGGAATTTTTGTTTCTTGACGTGCTGGGCAGCTGTTTGCTGGCTGACAGGGAGCGATGATCGCCCTAGAATTTTCTCATAATCCTCTGAGAGCAAGGGATTGGGGTTGAAATGGATGATTTTTCTGCGGATAAATGTGTCGCTCGATCCATGACTGCAGCGATCGATTGCCGGATGCTAGGCGTGAATTTATAGATGGTTGCGAAGCCTATCGTAACCATTTAGACGATCGACGTAAAGTCTTCGTTAATAGCTCGTAAAAAATGTTTTCTGAGTGCTTTGTTTTTGCTTTGAAGGCTGACCGATACCGATCTTTAGGGGCAAATATTTGGTAGTATTTCAGTAAGAGAGTGTGCAAATTAAAACCCGTCGAGCCTAATCTGATACCCGCTGGTCGGGGCGATTTCTCGTCTGATTGGCTGGATCGATCGCTTCGTTCAAGTTGCTTGCGATGGTTCACTCATTAGTCTTCTTCTTTCCTTTGCGGTGTGGGTCTGCTTTAGCGCAACTGCAGCAGCCGGTAGACTTTGCCGTTCGAGAAAATACTGTGACTGAGGAGCCACGGGTTCAACCGATATCGGCATGCCGCTAGCCGTTGTCTCGCACGCGATGCCGGTTTTGAGGGTTCTGACTGTGACCCAGAGGGTAAGCCTGCTGGATCACGGTGAGGACGACGTCGGTTGACGGTGGGCAAAGGCGGGTCAGCGATCGCGGGCGGCGGGAGACTCGCGGTCACCGATCAAGGCCTCCCCTCAAAGGCGGTTGCTGACGGTGACACCGGGAGCGGGGCGCGGTTGATTGATCCAAGAGGACACCTTGTAATGACCACCGTAGATTTTTATGAAAAGCCAGGGTGCGTGGGCAATGCTAAGCAAAAGCGTCTACTGCAGGCGGCGGGACATGACCTGCGGGTGCATAACCTGCTGACCGAACCGTGGACCGCTGAGCGATTGCGGCCTTTCTTTGGCGATCGCCCCGTCGCCGATTGGTTTAACCCGACCGCCCCGCCGATTACGCAGGGCGAGGTGGTGCCAACGGCACTACCCGCAGATGCAGCCTTAAGCCTCATGGTGCAAAATCCCATTCTGATTCGCCGACCTCTATTGCAGGCGGGCGATCGCCAAGTTGCTGGATTTGACCTGACCGCGATCGACGACTGGTTGGGCCTGACCCCCAACACCGACCTGAATCAAGACGTGCAGACCTGTCCGCATACTCGCTGAGGTCCCGATCACCGCAAGCGGAGGAGCCGAAAGGCAAAATTTAGTCAAAACGAAACCGAGATGCTTGTGAAGCATCACGCCTGCTCCCTCTACCCTCTACCCTCTACTCCCCATTCCCCATTCCCCATTCCCCACCCTCTAGGAGACGATCTCCCCATGATGACCTTACAAACTGCTGATGCAAAAAGTTCTGCCCTGACGTTTTTAATGGAGGATTTAGAAATTCCTGAGGAGGATCAGGACTTCTTTGCCGTGCTCTCGGTGCGTGAATCCGGTAGCGAGTGGTACGTGGTCGAAATTGGCGTCGAAGGTTTACCCGATAAGTGGGTGCTGCAGGTGTTTGATACGGGTGTGTGGGACCTGTGCTATACCTTTGTGTCGCCGATGCCCATGGGAGAAGATGCCGACCTTGAAGAGTTTCCGATCGCGATCGCCGCAGCGATTTCGGCAGAACGCAATGGCGGCAGAATTTGACCGTTTTTATCCCGAGATAGTGCTATGACGTTTCCCCTTCCTCCCGAAGATCAACCCCCGGTTACTACAACCGATGTGGATGCTGCCCTGCGACGACAGCTCGAACTTTCGACCCGCAAGCATTTTTTTGAAGCCTGCGATGGGCCGACCCAATCCCTTTTGATGGAATGCCAGTGGGTTATCAGCATCGCTGAGGTGCTCATGCTGGTGATTCACTGCCCCGATGCGACGGTCAACTGGCGCGTGCTCAACCGCATTGCTACCATTGCCGCGACGGTGGCGCAGTTCAGTCCGCTAGCGAAAATCCGGGTGTATCCGCCGATGGGCCAGGGCGGCCCCTTCGATATGCGCGTTGACGAACGCTCTGAATATCGCGATCGCATTGAGGGCGATCGTATTGAAGGAGATCGCATCGAGGGCGATCGCTAGTCCGAAATTTCTCCTGCCAACAAATTCGTCACCATTGAAGTCGATGGTGCAATCTTAGCGATCGTGGATGATGTGCGGTCAACTGCAGGATTTAGTTTGATTGCACGATTTTAGTCAGCGAAATCTCCCGCTCTTCAACTTGTTGTCAAAGCTGATGGCTTTTGCAGAACCTGTTCGACGAGAGGTGGCGCGTTGATTTGAAATTCTGCTGGATTGACTGTTCTAATGCGCTGGTTGGTTTTGCGGCTTCGGGAGGTGATGGCGATCGTTACCAATCGCGCCATTCTTCCGTAACATCTGCGAACGAAACCATTCTTGCAAGACGCCGCCGTCGCACTTCAGTCACGGGTGTTGGCGGAAATTCAGGCATTGGTCTCCCTGCCGCAGAACGCCGCATTCAGCAGCTTGAGGAACGATGGAGAGGCATTCAGTGTGCCTGACTGAGCAGCACGATCGCTTCTCGCTGTTTCAAATACTCGCAATAGTCGGCTAAATTATCAAACTCAATGTAGCCGAGCACGAACTCGGCGGTGAGCCACAGGCAGACTTCACAAATGAAAGGGCGCAGTTTGAAGGACATGGCGTGAATCCAAGAAGTGTACTCAAGCGCACGCGCTTTGCAGACCGCGCATGTAATCAAACAGTTGCCAGCAATAGGTTTCTGGCAGTTGGCAGGTGACTGCGCCGCGCAGTACCACGTTGAAATACCAATCGTTCGGTGGAATCTCGATGGGCGTCTTTTTGACCACGACATAGGTTCTGACGCCGACATATTGCTGGGTGCCGCAGGCGATCGCAACAGATTCGTGGCGATATCCGTTTTGGTGAACGCCCTCGCGCTGATCGAGGCGATCGCTCAAGCGCCACGGCAGTTGATACAGCACTCCCTGAACTGTGCTGTGGGCATCGGGCAAAATATCCAGCGCCCCACACCGGCGCTTCGCTGAGTAGTAGTGAAAGCCCAAACGGTAGCCCTTGAGTGTCGCTGGGCCAACGACGTAGGAATGGGTGTTTTCGCCCAGCGATCGCTTCAAATCAACCGGACACATGCACGAGCCATAGGCGAAGTAATAGAAAAACGGGGCGATCGCGCCATCGGTGGGTGAGGATGGCGCGGGGATGGAAACTAACTCTGGCTCTGTGGTCAGCATGGTCTGATGCAGTGGGGTGGGGATGTGGGGTGTAGAGGGTTGAGATGTGGGGAGTAGAGGGTAGAGAAGTGGGGAGTAGAGGGTGGAGGGTAGAGGGAGTTGGGAGGCAGATTTCAGGCTGGTTTCAGAGTATCGGTGGTATCACTCGGGCTCACAAAAGTGTTCTTCAATCAGGGCGGAGAGATCGTCGGGGTTGACGCGCTGATAGCGATGTTTGCCGGGCATCACGGTCAAGTTGGGGGCTTTAGAACAGGTCTTTTGACAGCCTGTATAGCGAATCTCAACTTGGCCTTGCAGGTTGTAGGTTTGCAAAATTTGTTCTAAGGCGGCGACCATCTTGCGACCACCCCGTTTTTGGCAACCTGACTTGCGGCAGACCAAAATGTGGGACGGTTTTTTGGCAGAACCCACTTTGGGGAGTGGAGATGGGGTCGCTTCATTGGGCACGCACGGAGCTTCGGTGGCGGTCGCGGTGGGTTCAGCTGGTGTGGCAGTGGCAAGTTCGGGAGGGGAAAGGAAAAAGACCTGATAGGCCTGCAGTTTGATCACGCCAGCTTTGAAGTCGATTTGGCTGCTGCCAATGCAGTGCAGGCGATCGCCCACTCGGACGGCCGATCTCATATAGGTGCGCAATTCTTTGGGAAGCTTGATCACCACTTCCTCTTGGTCAACTTCCAAAATGATGGATTTGACTTTTCTCGAATCGCCACCGACAAAACCGAGAAAGGTGCCTTCGAGGTTGAAGATGCGGGGGGGATGGGGGTGGCCGTTGGGTAAGGGATAGTTCATGGGAGGACGGGGAGTGAGGAGTAGGGAGTGGTGGGTAGGAAGAGTGGAGAGTTGGGGCGTGGAGGGTAGAGGTATTAGGTGAAAGACGGGAGGGGCTTGGCATTTTGGCATTAACCTATAGGTCAAAGTATCATTGTTTCTTGCCATAATGCCTCGCCCGTACCTTCCTAAATGCCTCGCCCGTACGGAGTCTCTCGCTTTCAAAATGCCTCGCCCGGACGCTCCAAAATGCCTCGCCCGGATGAGAGCAGCATCGTTTAATTGAGGCGTTTGGCGTTGACGGTTTGGGGGAGTTTGGGCGGATCGGTGAGGCCGCTGATCGAGAGTTCCCAGCCGTTTTCGAGGGTGACGAGGGTAGTATCGCCGTCGCGGCTTTGGCTGACGACGTGCTCTTCGAGATCTTTTTTAGGCACGTAAACCATCAAGGAGCCGTTTTCGCCGCTGTGGAGCATAACTTTCATATCAGAGCCTCGGGTAAGTAAATTGCAACGGTCAGTGAAACATCGACAGGGTGAACAAGAGAAAGGTGAAACTGGTTTAAGAGGCGCGCACCAGGCTGCGATCGAAGTGTCCTCAATCCCAGTTCCACCGAGGAGTTACCTCGTCACTCCAAGGGTCATTTCTTGAGCGGCGATCGCAAACAGTTCCTCAGGCGTGAGGTTGCGCTTGAGCTGGGTCGAGCGATCGCGCACGACATCTAAAACGGACTGGCCGTGAGCGGCGTCGAGCTGCAGGCCATAGTCTTGCAGCACCTGATTGAGCAGGCTGCGGCCTGAATGTTTGCCGACCACGAGGCGACGCTGCCAGCCCACTTCTTTGGGGTCAAAGGGTTCGTAGGTGCTGGGGTTTTGCAAGACGCCGTGGGCATGAATGCCCGACTCATGGGCAAAGGTGTTTTCGCCCACGATCGCTTTCCACGGTGGCACGGGGCAGTTCACCGCTTTGGCGACAAAGCGCGACAGTTCTAAAAAGTGTTGCGTCCGTACCCCGGTTTTGAGGCCGTAAATTTGCTTCAGGGCCATCACCACTTCTTCTAACGCGGCATTGCCCGCCCGTTCGCCCAAGCCATTCACCGTGGTGTTCATCGAGGTTGCCCCGGCGCGCACACCGGCCAAGGCATTGGCGGTGGCGAGACCCAAATCGTTGTGGGTGTGCATTTCGACGGGAATCTCTAAAGCGGCTACCAGCTTTTGTACCTTGGCAAAGGTGGTGAAGGGGTCGAGAATGCCGACCGTGTCGCAAAAGCGAAAGCGGAAGGCCCCCCATTCCTGCGCGTATTGAGCAGCGTCAGTGAGAAACGTCTCGTCGGCGCGGGAGCTATCTTCGCCGCCGACGCTGACTTCTAACCAGTGATCGCGAGCAAAGGAAATGGCATCGCGCAGTTGTTCTAACATGCGAGCCCAGCGGCCCCCAAACTTGACCTGAATCTGCATGTCAGACACCGGGATGGAAATGTGAACGCGCTTGAGCCCGCAGTAAATCGAGGCTTGAATGTCGGCGATGGTGGCGCGGTTCCACCCGAGCAGGTGAGCATTCAGGCCCAAATCAACGATCGCCCGAATGGCTTGAGCTTCGGATTGCCCCATGGCGGGGATGCCCACTTCGAGTTCTTGGACGCCGATAGCGTCGAGAAATTTAGCGATCGCGATTTTTTCTTCTAGACCAAAGGCCACACCGGCAGCCTGTTCGCCATCGCGTAGGGTCGTGTCGTTGATGTAGATTGCGGGAGTGGTCACGGCAGCCTCCGGGGCAGGATGGGGGAGTGATCGCAGAATTCGAAATGCAGAGGTCGGAATTCGGAATTAAACAGCCGATCGGATGGTGATTATCGAACTCCCGATGCCATCTGGCCCCACTAGGGAAGCTCAAGAGCCGGGGGGCCAGATGGGGAGTCTTGCTGCAGAGCACCGGGATAAAACGAGAGCGCAGCTTAGGAACCGGTCTGCTGCTTGAGGGATTCGTAGCGGGCTTTTTTGAGGGTTTCGATATCGGCAGCAATCATGCGGTTGAGAAAGATTTGTTGAGCCCAGGCGAGGGCAAACACGAAGCTGATAAGGGTGAGTGAAGATAACATGGCGGCTCTTAAGGGAAGAGGGTAGAAGAGGAAACCAGAAGCCAACGAGTGGCAAGGTGTGCGTTAACTTCTGGTGCAAATCGTCACCGAGGCACTACTTACTGCACAAAGGCCAGCGTCAGGCTGTCGCTAGTGAGGAAGTGGTCGAGGTGGAAGGCACGATCTTCAGTGGCGAGCAAAATTTGCTCGTAAAGATAGCGGGTGGCGCGATCGCCCACACTTTCGGCCTGGGAGGAGAGCCGCCGCAGCAGGGCGATCGCTGATTGTTCGGCCGCGAGGTCGTTTTCGATCATTTGGCGACAGGTGTAAATGCCGTCGGGCTCGGGTTCAAAGCAGCACAGCTCGGCCAGTAGCGCAAAGCTGCCAGCGGGCACGCCGCCCAAACCGTTCAGCCGCTCGGCGACATCATGGGCATGGCCTTGAGCCGCCTCATAGCTCTCTTGCAAGAACTCGTGCACAGAATAGAATTCTGACCCTTCCACCACAAAGTGATGTTTTTGGTACTGCAGATAGAGGGCTTGGAAACTGGCGTACACCAGATTCAGGCCTTCGCAGACGGCAGCGGTAATCTCGGATTCGAGGTTAATGGGGTTAGTCCCCACTTCACCAAAGGCGCGGACGAGCGTTTGAGTGGTCATATCATTGACTCCAATAGGTCAGAAAAACAACGGTCAATCAGAACAACAAAAGGCGGTTCGCAATCTAGTGATCGGCTCGGCAAGCAACTTGGGTGTCCCAGCAGCGCTCTAGCCAATCCACCCCGACCTGGCGGGACGTGGTGAACTGACGAATCGTGCTGCGGGCTAATACCAAAGCGGTGGCATCGTTGACCTCAACCCGCAAGGTGCCGTCAGCAGGACAGGCACAGGGAATATTGAGTTCTTGCAAGCGGCGGTAAATTGACCAGCGATCGCACCGCTGTACCGCAACGACTTGGCCCTGATCAGGGGTGAGGGCAGCGAATCTATTCATGGGAAGAAAACTCCAACTGTGAGAGAGGTGTATGAGAAAGCTGTTGCACTTCGGCTTCTAAGGCTTCGATGCGGTCAAGCAGGGTGCGAAACGCCGTGGCTTGGGCTGCGGGGAGCTGGCCATGCTCCAACGGTGTGGCGGCGGTGTTGCAGCGGCAGACGTTGCGGTTGGGAATGCCGACGGCGGTGCAGTTAGCGGGGACGTCAGTCAACACGACGGAACCGGCACCGACGCGGGCCTGGTCACCAATGTGAATATTGCCGAGAATTTTGGCTCCGGTGCCGATAACGACGCGACTGCCCACGGTGGGGTGGCGCTTGCCGGTTTCTTTGCCGGTGCCCCCGAGGGTGACGCCCTGATAAATCAGGGTGCCGTCGCCGACAATGGCCGTTTCGCCAATGACGACGCCCATGCCGTGATCAATAAAGAGGCCGCGACCCAGTTGGGCACCGGGGTGAATCTCGATACCGGTGGCGAAGCGAGAGAGGTGCGAAATCAAGCGCGGCCAAAAGCTGACATTGCGGTTGTGTAGCCAGTGGGCTAACCGGTGCGCGGCGATCGCATGCAGACCGGGGTAGCAGCAGATAACTTCGAGCCAGTTGCGGGCGGCCGGGTCATGCTTAAAGATGACCGCGACGTCGTCAGCGAGAGGTAACTGCTGCAGCCACTCAGGGGCGGACAACCAGCGTTGGATTGAGAAACTTGGCAGAGACAGCGACATGGCTTTGGGGGGCTGTGTTTCTCTGCTTATAGCAAGCACGATTTTGGGGCGGCGATCGCTCCGCCCGAATCCAGATTTACTAAAACAATTAAGCCTGCACTCAACCGCTGAAATGCTTGCGATTAGGCGATTTTCGAATTTTCTTGAGGAGGGGGGGACTGGTATTTCCGCCCCTGGGCTCGGGTATTTCTAAGGGACGGTGCAAGTATTCTGCACTCAAGTAAAAACCCTTACATATAAATAGATAGAGCAGGTTTGAGTGGATAACT
The DNA here is from genome assembly GCA_050042805.1 of Leptolyngbyaceae cyanobacterium. Lineage (GTDB taxonomy): Bacteria > Cyanobacteriota > Cyanobacteriia > Phormidesmidales > Phormidesmidaceae > Halomicronema. The sequence goes on along the minus strand of JBHJJI010000289.1, from coordinate 2,361 downwards.
TAAAATCACGCTTGACTGTACTCAAAGCCTGATTTTGATCCGTCGAAATTTTGTGGTGATAAGTAAAACGGTAGCAGATGCTGCAAAATGACCTCTATTTAATTCAGCATTCCTTAACACTGTCTCAACTGAGTCTTGCCGCCGAGGTTTGATCGCGTCGCGATCGCCCGCTGAAAACGACCGATGTGCGGTTCAATCATCCCTGCTCTCAATCGGAGTTGCCGCCGAAACCCTTTTCTACCAGGAACCGATCACCACGACTGGCTCTTATCGCAGTCGCCAGTCTGGGTACAAGACTGCGGCGGCACGTTGCTGATGCGCTAAGCGTTGGAGTGCTCCGAGGTGTCTTGAAGCAAAGTGACCAGCACTATATATAAGTCTCTGTTTGTTTCCAGGAATCTAGTTCTTACTCAGGCTGCCACTTATGCACATCTCTAGCACTCAGCGAAAATGGCAGATCCCCCGCTATCGCTGCCCCCTTAAAAAGGGGGCTTTGTCCGATTTGAACTTGGCCATCCCCCTTTTTCTAAGCGCAGCTATGCCCGCAGGGCTTTAGGGGGATTGAGGGGGATCGAACCGAATGCGTGTACTGAAGAATGACTTATGTATAAGCGGCAGCCTTACTTAGGAGAGGTGCCGCTGGCGGTGAGGTTTATCACCGCCAGCGGAGTCTAGAGTCCTTTGCTGACAAGTGATAGAGCGACTTGTGTCTAAGAGATGGCTCCCACGATTGCGGGACACAGGGGAACCCCTGCAGTCTTGCGAGCGAGTTCATGAGAGGGGGCTCAACCTCTCCTACGCTTTCGGAGTCGGTTCCGTCAAAGGACAGGAGGTGCCGCAGGCGGTGAGGGTGCCCCCTCGTCAACAGTGTCTAGAACCCTGATTGATATCGCTGGGTCTGGCTTGCTCGTGAAGGGATGGCAGGAGACTGCAAGGAGTCAAGGGCTGCAGAGGGCATTCATCTGGATGGCGCGGGAGAAGCGCCTCGTACTGCACAGCAGAAGTAAGTGCCATTCCAGGTTCTCTGCCCCCACTGCTCCCTCGCCATCGGTAATGGTTGCTGACATAACGCTGCAGTTGACTAGCGGCGGCTCAAGGCCGCGAAGGGGACTTGACCCCATATTCCTATCTCAGATGAACACCACAGAAATGGACTCACGATCGCGCTGATGTCCTCAAGCAAGGCTTTGAAAGCGTTGAAATCAACGCTGTTTACATTGCGTAATCGCAAAATGTAAAATTCACTACTAATAAATAGAGGCGATCAGAAAACTGGATACAAACGCAATTTTGTCTCTTGAGAGAAAGTTCGATTTTTGGTATCGGATTTAGCAAAATTAGGCTTTTGAGTACTCAATAAAATGTACTTTTTAATCCCCTCAAATCGCATCAATCCCTTGCCTCGGTAGCGATCGCGCTGAGTGCAGAAACACCGGGCCAGGGAACGAAAATGGCAGTGCAGCCCGTAGTTAATACCAGTCCCCCGATCTTGAAAAAAGATTGTGTCCCCTCAGGGTAAGGGCTGTAGCGCTTGAGTGCAGCGCTAATGATCCAATAAATCCTATCGCGATCGCCACTCAGAGCCGTTGATAGGCCATTGCTATAACTCTTTCAACGCCGAACGACGAGTCTTCCCCCCAACGGGCGACGCGGCGAAGTCAACAAAAACCTGGACAACTTCAGCTCAGTTAGAGCGTGCTTAAAAGCCCGAAGCCCAGTTTTTCTGATTTCAACGACAAGCCCGTTCATGCCAAGCGATTTCAGGCGTATTCACCCTTTGCGGCTGCCCTCAAGCCCTCTCGTAGAGCAAACGAGCGCAGCCCCCACCTATACACCTAGGAAATTGCTGTTAGCACCGAGACTCCGACCCTCGGCCACCATCACACTCTCCTGAAAGCCAGGACGTTGCTTTGATCGCTATCACATAACTGGTTCTATTCCTGCTCTGGCAGGGGCTTAGAACACCCCCCTGTGTTTACAGGGTTGATGCCATCGACGCAACGTCCTCTTTTTCTTATCGGTCTTTCCTGAGAGGTGAACCCTGCTCCAGTTTCTCTGTCTGCTGCTTGCGCTTCCCCATGACCGCTTAGACGCCCCGGTTTAGCCTTGCTTGAGTTCTGCCCTTTTACACCGCCAAACCCATGACGCCACCGCCACCCCCCTCTGTTTACAGGGATGAAGCCATCGACGCAACGTCCACATATTCTTACAGGTTTTGCATGAGAGGTGACCCCCGACCGCCACCGCATCCAGTTTCTCACTCTGTTTATTGCTTTTTCCGCTGATTGCTTCCGCTACTGATTGCTCTCCTGCTGCTGCTGAATCCTTCGACGCCCGGTTTAGCCCTGCTGAGTTCTGCCC
>JBHJJI010000288.1:0-4323 GCA_050042805.1 Leptolyngbyaceae cyanobacterium | reverse complement strand
CGAAATGCTAAGCTGAACAAACCCTTGATTTTGAAAGCATCACGCACGAAGGAGCACGAGGAACGCGGCATGACTCAAGCGAAAGAATTGCTCGGCGCAATTAAGCCACAGAATGAGTTGGAACTCTTGATTGAAGGAGACAGCAACTCATCTAAATTCAATGATTCGGATGATGCAGCTGCGTTTAAAGCTCCCGCCAAAGCGGCCAAGGGTAAAACGACTCGTCGCACCCCAGCCAAAAAGAAGCACTACACCGAAGACTCCATTCGGCTTTATCTGCAAGAAATTGGTCGGATTCGTCTGCTGCGAGCTGAAGAAGAGATTGAACTGGCCCGCAAGATTGCTGACTTGCTTGAGCTTGAGCGCATTCGCGACGACTTGATGGATGGCCTCGATCATGAACCCACTGACGCTGAGTGGGCAGATGCTGTTGATATGCCGCTACTCGCTTTTCAGAAGCGGCTTCACCTCGGACGCCGCGCCAAAGACAAAATGGTGCAGTCTAACTTGCGCTTGGTCGTTTCGATCGCCAAGAAGTATATGAATCGCGGCCTGTCTTTTCAGGATCTCATTCAGGAAGGCAGCTTGGGTCTGATCCGGGCCGCTGAGAAGTTTGATCATGAGAAGGGTTACAAGTTCTCTACCTACGCAACCTGGTGGATTCGCCAAGCCATTACCCGCGCTATCGCTGACCAGTCCCGTACGATTCGTCTGCCGGTTCACCTGTACGAGACGATTTCACGCATCAAAAAGACGACCAAGCTACTGTCTCAAGAGATGGGTCGCAAGCCTACCGAAGAAGAAATTGCCACTCGCATGGAAATGACCATCGAGAAGCTGCGTTTCATCGCTAAGTCGGCTCAGCTCCCAATTTCGCTTGAAACGCCCATCGGGAAAGAAGAAGATTCTCGCCAAGGCGACTTCATCAAATCGGATGGTGAAACGCCTGAGGATGAGGTCTCTAAGAGCCTACTCCGGGAAGATCTGGAAGGCGTACTCGGTACTCTAAGCCCCCGCGAGCGTGACGTGTTGCGTCTCCGCTACGGTCTTGACGATGGCCGCATGAAGACGCTGGAAGAAATCGGGCAAACGTTCAACGTTACCCGCGAGCGTATCCGTCAAATCGAGGCGAAAGCATTGCGCAAGCTGCGTCATCCCAACCGCAACAGCGTTCTCAAAGAGTACATTCGCTAATCAAGTCCTAGTCGGTTCTGTGAACCCACTTTGAAGCTTCAAAAAGCCCCAGGTAATTGCCTGGGGCTTTTTGTTTTACCCTCAAAATGAATCTGATGACTGACTGCCACCAGGTGACATAGCAGCAGTCGGCATGCAGAGGTCGGAAGTTGGAATGGAAAAGCCTGTTAGTTTTCTGTAGAGGTTTGGCAGTGCCAAACCCCTACTACGATCGGTACGTTATTTGCAAGCAACTCCTTTATCTTGCTCAAAACCGCCGCCGCCCAAATTCTGGTTGAGTGCTGGGGCGATCGCTCAGTCTCTAGAATCGGCGATCGCGAGTCTTAGCCCTAGCCCCATAAACAGACTGCCCGTAACCCAGCGCTGTAGGGCAACTAATCGGGGGCGGCGGCGCAGGGTGTGTCCAGCGGCCGCGACCACTGCGGCAATGAGCGCTAACCATAGACTAGAAGCCGCCGCCACAATCACCCCGAGTTGCAGAGTCTGCAGTGCCATGGGGCCAGCTGCTGGATCAATAAATTGGGGAATAAAGGCGAGAAAAAACAGCGCCGCCTTGGGGTTGAGCAGATTGGTGAAAATCGCCTGGCAAAAGATTTTCACCAGGCTGGCGCGGGGAGCGGTCGGCAAGGCGCTGCCATGATCGCGGTTGAGAATAGTTTGAATGCCGAGGTAGATCAAATAGGCAGCGCCTACATATTTGACGATATTAAAGGCCAGCGCCGAAGTCATCAGCAGTGCCGAAAGACCAACGGCAGCGGCGGTGGTGTGGCCCAAGTTGCCGACAAAAATGCCGAGGGAAGAAACCATACCGGCCAGTCGCCCTTGTTCTAAGCTGCGACCCAAAACATAAAACGTATCGGGGCCAGGGGTGACCGTAATAACAGCGACGGCGGCGAGAAAGAGGGAGAAGCTAGTGGGGTCTGCCATGGTGAAGCCCAGAGAAAGTTTGCTCACTAGCCTAGCGCTTGACTGCTCAGTGCGGCAGTAGCAATCGAGGCCGCCTGTCAACAGAGCTGACACTAGTCACAATCGCACAATGGGCAAGGGATTAGCCGACTCAGAATCGAGAGAAATATAGAATTATTCAGCGATCGCGGGAGCATGAGTTAGGGGTTGATTTTGAGGGGCATGTTAGTTTCCTCAACGTCAACCCCACTGATGGCAAGCAGTTATTTCAAGTTCTGCCAATTAGAACTGCAAAAAAGCCGCTACCCAATCACTCTTCGATGGGGGCGTAGAAAGTGCCTTCGACTTCGACGATGTCGTCTTGATTGAGGCGATCGACCTCAATAATGGTGCGAGGCGGATAGGGGCCATCTCCCCAAAGTTCTTCCTGAATTTGGTTTACGACTGGACGATACCGATACATATCCGTCACGTAAACCACCAGTCGTACGGCATCCTGCAGGGTCGCCCCTTCTGATTCAGCGATGAGCTGCATGTTCATAAATGCCTGTCGGACTCGACCTTCCGTATCGGGTACCAGAGTATTCGTTTCGGGATCAATGCCGCGCATCCCGGCAACGAAAACAAAGTCTCCGGCGCGCGTACCCAGGCTCCAAGTTGCGGTGGGCACAATGCCGCCTTCGGGCGTCAGAGTGATCACACCGTTGGGTGATACATGGTCATCGGCAGCGAGTGGAGTGGCCGCCACTGCCAGACCAGCGATCGCTAATGTCGAAAAAACAATCGATTTCATGAAATTTAAGTTCCATCACACCACTGGGAGTGTAGGCAGTTGTTAGGACAGGCTGTGTGTCCCTTAATACTGAAAGTTTTCAGCTGATTCCTAGCTGCTTTGAAAGCATCTGAGCATGATCAAGATTGGGCTATCTCTATTACTGAAAGTCAGCGCCGCAACCAGCTGAGGATCAGGGTAAAGTCGGTATAACGCAAATGTGTCGCTCGATCATTGTCAATCACTATTTTCAACGCCGATGGATAACAACAATCTGGTCAAAAGCGGAGTAAATACCGTGATGGGGGTGAAAGCCGCCCGCGATACGACCGTTGAGACGGATTTGGAAAATCCCCAATGGGATCAAACCGTCACACTGCAATATGTGGGGGCCACGATCGCCCAAATCGCTGCTTTAACAGGCTTGCTATGGCTCATGGATGTAGCGCTCAATAGCTTTGATACAGCAGCCTTACCGCCTTGGGCATTGACGGCGATCGTCTGTGCGTTTTTTGCCTTTGTCACCTTGCGTTCTCGCTTCTTTTCGCTGTTAGACAATACGCGCAGTAATGGTCGTTACCAATCGATCCAGCGTCCCGGCTGGGCACCGCCGCCGCTGGCCTTTCCTATTGTGTGGATGAGCATTGCGGTGCTACGGGTGGTGTCGGCCTATTTAGTCTGGTCGGCCTGTGGTCAAAGCTTTTTGTGCCTGCCCTTGCTCCTTTTTGTGGGGCATCTCAGCCTAGGCGATACCTGGAATACGATTTTTACAGTGGAAGGACGTTTGGGGGCCGCTGTCCCCATGGTGATCATCGGGCCGATGCTCTCGGTGATCGTCGTAACGATCGCTTACTTTCAAACTTTGCCGCTGGCGGGTTGGATTATTTTACCATCTGCTATATGGCTGGCGATCGCTACCGCATTGTGTATCAGTCTCTGGCAACTCAACGGTCAGGAGCCGCTGTATCCGGTGCGATCGAAGGCAAGCTAAAACACCACGAAAGTTAGTTTTTTATGCTTGCCGTCCTGAGAAGATTTTGGCCTCAGGGAGTGCATGATCGCTCAATAGAGGGGCAGAAATGTGAACAGTACAATGGAGCCAATGCGATCTCATCTGATCGACCAATGCCATGATTGCCGTTCCTCACTACATCAGCCCTGAACAATATCTCGACTTGGAAGGTCAGAGCCCGATTCGCCATGAATATCGGCGCGGCTTAGTCTATGCCATGGCTGGCGGCACTGACAATCATGATCGGATTGCGCTGAACCTGCTCACTCTGGTCAATTTACACCTGGGTAATTCAGACTGCCGATTTCATTCTGGGAATGTCAAAGTTAACTATCAAGATGAGTTTTATTATTACCCGGACGCTTTTGTAACCTGCGATCCTCGAGATCGAGGCGATCGCTACATTAAACGCCATCCCAAACTCATTGCCGAAGTCCTT
>JBHJJI010000287.1:0-6734 GCA_050042805.1 Leptolyngbyaceae cyanobacterium | reverse complement strand
CCGTGAGCCCGGCCTCGTCTGCAGCCGCCAGGGTTAAGGCCGCCCGCATCGCCTGTGCGCCGTTTGCGCCGCTCTCAGTCTGAATAATCTGCCCCAGACGATGCAGCAGCTCGGCACCAACATCGCTGTAGCTGAGTCGCGACATCATCACGACATCAACGTCAAAGTCAGTGTTGAGAAACCCTTGCAGTGCGGTTAATTGGTCATCATTTAGCTGTCTGGTGAGTAGACCGTCGGCATCGGTCGCAGCCCCGTCGATCGCGATCGCTTCCAGCTCTTCCAGCGTAATCGTGGCCTCAAAGGGGCCATAGAAGAACTGAATCCGTTCGGCTCCCCAAACGGGCAAAGTCGATATCGCCCACGCTCCTAGCCCTAGCCAAACCGGGATTGTTGAAATTTTTCTCAGCCGACTGAGACAGGTTTTAACGGTCAGTTGCATCGATTTTCTCCAAGATTCGCGGTCATCAAAACGGTCGTGGTTGAAATAAACAAGTTGTGAGCTGCCAGCCAGTGGCGGATCGTGAACAGAGTCATCGGTGCTTTTCCTCTGCAAGGTCAAACGTCCGTTTTATTTGGATCGAATCAAAGAAAACTTTATGGTCAGTCTGGCTATGGGCGAAGTCTCGCTGGCTGCGCTCCTGTAGAGCTTGTAAAAAGTGCAGCGTGGCATAGGCTTTCTCGGGTGAACAACACACCACTTCGCCATTGAATTCAACTGAGTAAGTGCGGGGAGGCACTTGGGCAGCGGGGTTGATCTCAGCTCCGGCGTTCAGTGCTTGAGGACTGAGCAGTTCAACCTGCTTGCGAATCCAGGCGTCTAAGATTGGCTCGCACAGGGCATCGTTGGGGATAAAGTTCACGGTAAAAACTCCGTTTGTAAGGGATTAGAAGGTTGAGTTAAACCATTCGACTTTGGACAAAGTTTGAATGGTATTGCATGAAGCCAAGTTGCTGGAAAGCCCTGTATACGGGACTTTAAGGCGATCTCTGTTCCACGAAAATCTGAAGTTCAGAGATATTCAGGAATTGGGTAAAGTCGGCTTGAGCTCAAAAACTCGAATATTTCCAAACCAAGTGGCTCTCAGCAGCCAGAAGCCCTGGAAAATCGTTAAATGGATGGGCAATCCAGCTCCTTTTTTGTCCAAAGTCCAGTAAACCAAGACCAAAACGAAAACTGTAGTTTTATAACCTCACCTAGCCTCTCCTTAGTAAGGAGAGGAATCGGAATGTTTTCAACCTCTCCTTACTAAGGAGAGGTGCCGCAGGCGGTGAGGTTCGGGCAGATGTAAAAACTCCAGTTCTGAATCTGGATGAGGTTTAATCGATCGCTAAGAAGTCGTTGCGAGAGACGGCTAGGGAGCAGCATTCGTATACCGGGCACGCTCGTCGGCAACGGCATGGACACGAAAAGGAGAAACGCAGCGAAACAGACCAGTCAATAACAGGTTTGCCGACAAGAGCCTAGCTATCGGAAACCGCCTCGGTGATGGCCGGAGATGATGTCGCTTCTTCCGGTAGCGCAAAGCGCAGCAGCAAGGGGGCCAGCAGCGTAGTCGCAACCACCATCAGCACGATCGCCGCAGTTAACCCATCGGATAAAATGCCGATGGAAGAACCAATACCGACAAAGACGAGTCCGACTTCGCCGCGAGGCACCATACCGAGCCCGATCGCGAGTCGATTCAGAGCGCCGGAATTGGGAATAAAATAGCCAGCCGCCACTTTGCCCAATACCGCAATGATGATGAGGAAGCTAGCAATCCAGAGACCTTCTGCACTATCGGGATTGGCCGGATTCAGAACGCTCAGGTCGGTCTTAGCCCCAACGACAATGAAGAATATCGGGGCAAGCAGCCCGGCGATGGGCTCGAATCTTTCCAGCAGGTGGTGTCGATGAGGCAGACCACTGAGAATGACGCCAGCCGCAAAGGCCCCCAAAATCGCTTCGAGATGGATGGCGTTGGCGATCGCTGCCATGAACAACGCAAAGACAATCGCTGATACCAGCAGGGTGTCTTCTGACTGTAACTTGTCGGTGATCGCCGTAAACGCTCTGATAATCGGCATCCGCAGTAAAGCGACCCCGGCGACAAAGGCGGTCGTACTCAGCAGCAGGACTCCTAACCCGGCGACATTAATCGACCCCTCTTTGACCAAGCTGACGACTAGAGCCAGCACTAGAATGCCTAACAAATCGTCTAAAACGGCGGCACCAATAATGATCTGGCCCTCTTCTGACTGCAGTTGTCCGAGTTCTTTCAGCACCTTGGCCGTAATGCCAATGCTGGTAGCAGTCAGGGCGGCACCGCCAAAGATGGCGGGTAAGAGCGGCGTCCCAAACAGGGCGATCAGGCCGACGGTCCCGCCGACAAACGGCAGCACAACTCCGGCTCCGGCCACGATCGCTGCCTTTGGTCCAACTTTCATCAGACTCTCAAAATCTGATTCCAGTCCGATTAAAAACAGTAGGGCAATCACTCCCAGATTGGCCGCCCCCTCTGAAATCGCAATCAGCTGATGTTGATAGGCCATCGCGGCCTCAGCCGCGCTACCGCCAGTAGTCCAGCAAATAAGGTCAATGATGCTGGGATTGATCGCGGCATCACCCTCTACTAATACAAGGATCTTGAGCACCGAGACCCCAAGCACAATCCCCCCACTAACTGACCTAAGACGGGGGGTAGCTTTAGCCAAGCGCACAGTTCACCTAAGAGTTGACTGGTTAGTAAAATGACCAGTGCTGAAATCAACAGAGCGCTGAAAATCACAGTTTCGTCTGCCAGGGCAGTCTCTGCTAGAACGGGATAAATGAAGTCAATCGTAGAAAAAATCATCAGGAGTCATTCTCCATATTGTGGGTTTCGGGATGTTGCGTGAAGCGGTGATCAAGTCGGCCAGGATAGACATTGCGCCGTTGCCAATGCCAGCAGCGCTCAAGCAGCCAGCGAGGATCTTCTTCCAAGGCATTACGAGAGCAAAAATCTTGGTAATTAATCACGAAATTGGGATAGTTTGCCTGCCAGCACTGCTCTAGAAAAGCATTGCTGAGACAGCGTTTGAGATATTGACGCCGATACTGCCGCCAATAGTCGATTGGGTTCAAAACAAAGGGGCGATCGCGATCCCAGATGGGCTGATCGAGATATTGCCAAACGGGGAAAATCATAGGCTTGGTAGGGTTTGTAGAACATTCGAGAACGAGCAAGAAAAATAAATCAAACGTTCGTTTTATTTAGGGCAAACAGAGTCAGCTCTGTTTGCTAGCTGAGCGTTCACCTGACAACGTTCAGGTGCGAACTCAACACTGTGCACTCCAAGACGGGCTCATTTACGCATCGCCAGTCGCGATGGCAGAACCAGTAGCAACTTGGGTGGTCGGAGTGGGGCGGCCTGATGACGCCGGGTCTGATGATTGACGGCGACGACTCGTCAATAGGTAGGCGGCTGGGGTGAAATACAGCGCCAGAATGGGCGAGCCGCCAATCCCCCCCGCGATCGCGATCGCCAGCGGTTGCCAAAAGGGGTCACCATCGGCCAGCAGGGGCACGAAGCCCACCATCGTCGTAATCGTGGTGGCGATGACGTGACGACTGGCTTTCATCACCACGGCCTGCACCGCTTTAGGCTGGCCCTGCCGGGCATCGGCATCTTCATTTAAGGCCGAGAGCACAATGATGGAGCCGTTGATGGCGATGCCCACCAGGCCCATGGTGCCGACGATCGCCATAAAGCCGAGCAGCGAACCAAACGCCTTGAGCGAAAAGAGGGCCATGCCGACTGAGCCCACAGCGACGGCCCCCACAATCCCCGCTTGCCGAAACGACCCTAGCGACAGCACTAGCGCTGTGACCATGACCAATACCAGCAAGGGGACGTACAGCATTAGGTCACCGACTGCCGAGGTGCGTTCTTCATATTCGCCGCCGAACTCATAGCGGTAACCGGGCGGCAGCTCAAAATTCTCTGCTGCGAGCCGGTCTCGCAGGGCCGTCAGCACCGTCTCGGGCAATACCCCAGAGGTGATGAAGATCTGAACGATATTCACCCGTTGCTCTTCGCGGCGGGCGATGCTGGACAGCTCGGGCAAAAGGTCAAACTCACCCAGGGCCGAGGTGGGGCGAAAGGCGCGATCGCGGGACTGGTCAGGCCGCAAATCCAGCGAAGCGAGAGATGCCAAGCTGGCCCGATCTTGGTTAGTGAGCCGCACCCGCACCGGCAGGTTCTCAGTGGATTCTAGAATCGCGCCGCCGGTCACTCCTTCAGAGTAGGCGGCCAACTGTTGAGCGATCGCGGTATTGTTCAGTCCGGCTTGCTGCACCTGTTCGTTATCGACCACTAGACCGAGCTTGGGTCGGCCTTCGGTTAAATCGTCGCGCACGGAGATGACATCAGTAATCGTCGTCGCCATCGCCCGCACTTCCATGCCCAAACGGCGCAGTTCGTCGATGTTGGGGCCATAAATCCGCATTTCTACCGGTGCATCAAACGGCGGGCCCTGCTGAAACTTGCGCACCAGCACGCGCGCCGCCGGCATCATTTCACTCAGCTCCGTTTGCAGCTCCCGCACGAGCGCTTCTACCCCCTCATCCGATTTCAGCTGCACCATCGCTTGGGCGTAGTACGACTGGTTCTCCCGTTGGCCGGTGAGGTTGTAGTAGAACTTCGCGACACTTTCGCCAACAAACCAGTGGACGTCTTCGACGTTCTCATGCTGCAAGATCACCTCACGGGCCTGCAGCACCTGATGCTCGGTGCGGGCGATCGCCGTTTGAGAGGAGAATTCGATCTCGATGTGAAACTGATCGCGATCAAGCAGGGGGAAAAACTGATTCTCCAGGGTGGGAGCCGCAATGAAGCCGATTAGGGGAACCGCCATCGTCAGAGCCACCGCGAATAGGGGTCGCGCCGCCGCCCGCCCAATCGACCAGCGGTAGGGACGCGCCAGAGCCGGTAGCGTGAGGCCATCATTCCACCAAACACCAGGTTTCATCATCACTAGGGTCAGTTTGTCCCGGAACCCGCGCTGAGAAGTTTGCCTCGCCGCTTCGTATTGGCGACCGCTGTCGCCCAGCATCCGTCCCGCCAGGGCGGCAATCACCGTGAGGGAGATGGCTAAAGATGACACCAGCGACAGAATTACGCTGAGGGCGATCGCCCCCACAAATTCGCCCGGTGCTCCAGGTAATAGATAGATGGGTAAGAACGTCAGCACCGTGGTCAGGGTCGAGGCCATCAGCGGCACCTGCAGATACTTGACGGTTTTGGTCACCGCCTCAAGCGGCGCGTCACCGTGCTGCATCTCGACCTGAATTTCGTCCACCACGACGATCGCATTGTCGATCAGCAGACCCAAGGCAATGATCAGCCCCGTCACCGACATCTGATGAATCGGCACATTAAAGACCGTGAACCAACCGAATACCGCAAAAATCGTCAGCGGCAGGGCGGTGCCCACGACGATGGCCGATCGCCAGCCCATTGTGACTAACGTCACCACCACCACCAGAGCCGCACTAATCACGAGGTTGAGGATGAGCGTATTGATGCGAGCGGCCACATAGTCGCTCTGGTCAAACAAGATGTCTAAGCTCACCCCTTGGGGCATGCGTTCTTCAAAAGCTTTGAGTTCCACCTTGGCTGCGGCAGCCCACTGGTCGACGCGCAGCCCCGATTTCATCATGGTGCCGATCACGACAGCGGGCTTACCGCTGACGATGGCCTGCTCAATGAGCGGATAGCGCACGCCCCGACTCACGCTGGCGATATCGCTCAGACGCGTGAATTGTCCCTCTCCCGTCTGCACCGGAATTTGACGAATTTGCTCTAGCGTTTCCAGTTCGCTTTCAACTTCCATCGCGACAGTCTGATCAGGACTGCGCAACTGCCCGGCGCTCACCTTGGCATCACTGAGGCTGATCTGATTTGCCAGCTGCTGCGGCGACAGACCCACGCCGATCAGTTCTGCCGGATCGATTTCAACTAGAATTTCTTCGTCTGGGCTGCCAAAAAACTCCACTTCTTCGGTGCCATCGATACCGCGCATGATGATCGCGAGTTCTTCGGCATAGCGGCGTAAGACGGCGTAGTTTGGCTCATCGGGCAAATTCCACGTCAGCGACGTGATCAGGGTGTAGGCCTTCATGTTGCTCTCTTCGAGCTCTGGCTCAGCCGCCCCAACCGGAAATTGAGCGGCGGCATCGGCCATTTCATCGCGGACCTTGGTCCAGATGGATTGGGCATCGGTAACCGAGTCCAGCAGCTCGACCACCACGCTGGAAAATCCGACCCGCGACGTCGAAGACAGCGTCTCGATTTCCTCGATTTCAGCCAGTTCTTCTTCGAGAACGGTAGTGACCAGCGCTTCCACCCGCTCGGCGTTGGCACCGGGAAAAACGGTGGTCACCACAGCCGTTCGGGCCACTAGCTCGGGATCTTCCTGACGCGGTAGACCCTGATAGGCCGAAAAGCCCCAAGCGAGGATCAACACGATCGCCAGAATCAATAAGCGAATATTGGTAAAAAATGGGCGAACCATAGCGAGGTAATAGGGTATTGAGTATTGGGCACACGAGATGAGAAGTCAGGGAAAGGGAGCAGCAGAGAGCAGAGAGTAGGGAACAGGGAACAGGGAACAGGGAACAGGGAACAGGGAACAGGGAACAGGGAACAGGGAGCAGGGAGCAGAGAACATGGAAGATGTCAGAGGACGCAGGGAAGAACTAAGAGGAAGAAGG
>JBHJJI010000286.1:0-11815 GCA_050042805.1 Leptolyngbyaceae cyanobacterium | reverse complement strand
CCTCAAAGGCTTTGCGGTTCAGCCCTGTCAAGGCTCGCAGCAAACGGTCATGCTTCAGAGCACGTTGGAGATCGAGCATCGTATAACGGTGGTAGAGGCCTCTTTAGAGTACGATACCCCCTAATTCACAACAGGTCTAATGAGTAGGATAAGCTCTGCCCAAAACAGAACCATCCCCCCAATCGGCGGATTGGTCACCAGATACCAGAATGCCGCCAGAGCAATCAATCCCGAAACAACGAAGTGATCTCATCCACAAGCAACTGTTGAATCTTGCGCCGCCTCCGGTGCTTGTCGCTGCGGTGAGCAATCTCCCAGCTAAAGAGTGTTTCCAAATCCTCATGGCCCATGTGTTCCCTCGCAATAGTCCTGTTTAGGCGCGCGGAAAGTATTTCACCAGCATTTTCGACTCTCCAGGCCGACATCGAAGAGGACGCTCTGGGGTTGGTGCAGGCATAAAATCCGTCCATTCAAACATCTCGGCAAAGCCACACAGATGGAGTTGATGAACGATCGCCTGAATAGCAGGACGCGAGCCAATCACCAGAAGCTTGACAGGATCTTTGTCAGCCTTAGGATAATTCCCCAATTTTTGCCTGATTTCGACGCTGACCAATACATCAGCATCAGCATCAGACGACTCAGAATTCACGAAAGCAGTAGGAATGAGCACACCAGCATCCTCAAAGTCATTACACTAAAAACGAGTCACATATGACAACGTCACATATATGACTCGCTTTGCTGGTAAGCCTCTGAAATGATGAGGCTATGGGCAAAGCAGGCGACATCCTCAAACAAGTATTGGATAAATACGACATCACCCAGTATCGATTTGCTGCCACGATAGGAATTGATCGCACTAGCGTTTATCGCTGGTGTAGCGGCAAGATTAACCCCACAGGTGACACCATCCTCGAAATTGTTCGCGTGCTGAGGACGATGAACTCAGATGCGGCTTCTGAGTTCGTTCATCAATATCTGGGGAGTGAACTGGAAGAGTAGCTATCTGTTTTAGATAACGGTTATCACCGGTTAGAGCTCCAAACCTTTTGTTGCTGCCGGGGTTCGCTGTGACTGCCCCTGCAGAGATTGAATCGCCTGCACTTGAGCGACCGTTCCATTGGCATACTGCTCAATCGTGGAGAGCGGAATGTGCTGGACATCCATTTGAAATCGCGCATAGGGTCCCTGCTGGAGAAGTGAACCGACCGCCTGGGGTGTCTCCCCAGATCCGAGCGCCGCTGCGGTCACCTGCTGGTCCAGCTGAATCGCTGCGAGGTCACTGCCCACATACTCACGATAGAGGTCGGGATAACTCTGGATTTTGCCCGTCACTGCACAGGCATATTCCAGGTATCTCTGCTGCTGCACCTCGTTCACCGTTTGCTGAGCATACTGCAACAGCTTGGATAACGCTGCCTGCTTTTCCTCTGGGGTCAGCGTGGCCGCTTGATGCTGAGTGAACGGCCCCTGAGCCAACAGCTGAATCACTTGCCGCGCCGAATTCCCCCCTTTAAGGGCAACACTAGCTACCTCTTGATCTAAAGCCTGCGCCGCTGTCGAGTTTGGCGCATAGCGTTGATACAACTCCCCGTAGTTTTTCACCGTCTTGCCGGTGGCCTTTGCCAGAGAGAAATACTGTTCTCGAACGGCTTTTCCCTTTGCACTGTCCGGTTCTTGTGGAGGACGCAACTCCGTCATAAGACATCCGCAAACTCATCCAGCAAGTCAGTGTCCTGAGTGCTCGCCAGAGCCGATTGATCAGGCGCAGGCGTAGGCGGCAGTTGAACCATGCCTTCATTTGCAACAGTAGCCACCGACTCTGAGGTCACCAATGTTTCGGTGGCGAGGTTACTTCCGCCTACCCCGATGCCAAATTTTTCCCTCAAATGCTGAATTTGGGCCTCCATTTGCCAGATGGACTGCTGAGCTAAGTCCCGCAATTCTGCTTCCGAATAATCGCCAGATGCCTCATAAGCAAACGGCAGCCAGAAAGCACGGGTGGCCGTCGCTGCCTTATCTTTACCTTTGTAAGTGCCATGAATCAGCCAGGAGTAGGTGATGCCGTTGGGAGAGGTGCGATCGGGCTCAAAAATGAAGCGTACTCTGGATTTATTACCAGACTCTGTGGGGACTTTTCCGGGCTTTCTAGGCATAGTACGTCAGGCTATAGACGAAACGGCAATCACTTTAATCAGCACTCTTGATGCAAATATAACAGCTTTTCTGAGGTCTTCATGCTGACTCAGCAGAATTTCCCGACTTCCGAGCACCCTAATGCTGAATAAAAGCCGAATTTACAACATTCAACTCTGCCCTTGAGCCACTTTGTAAGAGATCCTTTCCCAAATAACCTCCACAGGCTTGGTCATCGTGATTCCCAGCCTGATTCCCCAATGAGCGATTTATTGCAGGGCAAAGATTTACCTCAATCCTATCAGCCTTGGTAGACAAGACATCCAGCTGTTTTGTATTGCCATAGACCTCGCCTAGGATGTTTTTGATCAGCAAGGTCTCAGAATATTAAGCGAGAAATGTTATTCAGCATATATTCAGCTTTAGCCTTTCAATTTGGGATAGGATGATATTTATCAGGCTCTACACTACCGAATCAATACTCCAGTCCATGCTTTCAGCTTACGGGTCCACGCCAAGGGTAATGTGAACGCCCCTCCATATGCTGAGGTTGGAATTCTCTGTTTGATAGTGTCTTCTGCTCTGGTAGAGGTGAGCGTCATGAAAATTACGCTGCTGACAACTGACGAAGCCTGTGGACTGCTCCGGTGTGAAAAAGAGAAATTACGAACCTATCGCGAGCAGTGGATAGAAGGCATCCACTTTGTCAGATGTGGCAGTGGAAAAACTGCTCCGGTGTTGTATAACCGAGAGCTGATCCTGGATTGGCTGTTCAATCAAACTGCCCTGAGTACCCATCACCTGGCGATAGAGTGGTTCCGACGCGAACTCCCTAGCGGTCGCCTCAGGGGGAGACCGCGTCGGTCAAGAAAGTAACTATTGAGAAACTTTATTAACTGACTTCAAGCTACGAGTTCCAAGTGGAATACAAGATTGCTTATCAATCGAGGCTTATGTGTAAAAATGAGCCTCGATTTGTTTTGCCCGTTAATACCTGGCGATAGGCTTGACAAGCTTTGAAGTGATAGGCCATCAACCCCTGTAAGAGCAGCAAAGTCCTTCCCTATGTCCGTTATGATCGCTACTGATTCTAATCTTGGTAATAGTGAGTGAATTTTCATCAAGATTAGCGTCTTTTGGAAGCCCTCAAACGGGTGCGAATTAGTTCCGTGTTTTTAGGATAGGCTCTGAAAACATTTGCTGGAGAGGATTGCAGGTAAGTAATTTACACGTTGACATCGTGGGGGTCACTGGTTCGAGTCCAGTTACGTCCATCAAATTTATACAGCAATGCTAATTAATAGCTGAACCCAAGAAGACTAGATCTTTACCCAAGAAGACTAGTGCAGCGTCAAGACTAAAGATTAGGGTAGGCAATATTGTTGTAGAAAGTGGAGTTGAGTCGAAGCAAGCTCTACCTCTATGCCAAAGAAATATATTGTCCGCCTGAGTGAGTGCGAACGGGAGACGCTACAAAATGTCGTAAAAAAGCTCAAAGGCAGTAGCCAGAAAGTTCGCCGCGCTCAAATTTTACTAAAAGCAGATGCATCAGGGCCAAACTGGACTGATGAACGCCTTGCCGAAGCCTTTTGCTGTCGGACAAAAACCGTTGAGAACATCCGTAAACGTTTAGTCGAGCAGGGTTTCGAAGTCGCCCTCAACGGCACGAAACGGCAACGTGCGCCAACACCAGAGTTGCTCGATGGGAACCAAGAAGCGCAGGTGATTGCGATGCGTCTAGGCAAACCACCCAAGGGCTACGGCACCTGGTCACTGCGGCGGCTGGCGCGCAAAGTCGTAGAACTCGGTATCGTTGAATCAGTCAGTCATGAGACCGTCCGCCAGACGCTGAAAAAAATGGGATGAGCAACCGCAAGATAGAGTACTGGGTGATTCCACCTGAGGCCAATAGTGAGTTTGTGGCGCAGATGGAAGAAGTCTTGGAGGTCTATGCTCGGTCTTATGATGCTAGCTGTCCGGTGATCTGCATGGATGAGCAACCGATTCAGCTGCACAAGGAAATTATTCAACCGATTGAGGCCACCGCGAAGCATCCTAAACGGGTTGACTACGAGTACGAGCGCGCAGGAACAGCCAGTATCTTCATGTTCACAGAACCTCTGAGCGGCTGGCGGCAAGCCACGGCGCGAGCCCGGCGAACCAAGGTGGATTGGGCGATGGAAGTGGCAGCTTTGCTAACAGGGCGTTACGCCGAGTGCGAGCAAGTTTTACTGGTCTGTGACAATCTCAACACCCACACCAAAGGGGCCTTCTATGAAGCCTTTGAACCTGAGCGAGCCCGCCAGTTAGTCCGACGTCTTCAGTTTTGCCATACCCCGAAACACGGCAGTTGGCTTAATATCGCTGAAAACGAGTTGAGCGCGATGACACGCCAGTGTGTTGACGGCAGACGCTTTGGCGATATTGACACGCTCAGAGATGAAATTACCGCTTGGTCAACCGATATCAACAACGCTCAGCGAGGGGTCGATTGGCAGATGAAAGTCGATGATGCCAGAAGCAAGTTGACCTCCGTCTACCCTAAAATCAAGCTTTGACGCTGCACTAGCTAGCAATGACAGACGACGAACTTAGACAGCGAATTGAGTCCAATGCCCCTGCTGTTCAAGCAAACAGTGAAAGCATTGCCCAATTCCGTGATTCCAGCGAGACCGCTGACCAACGGTTGCGCGAGTCGATTGACGCTGTTCACCGCGATAGTGAGGCCGCTGACCAGCGACTGCGTGAATCTATTGACGCAACCAAACCACAGCTTCGTAAGTAGCTGACCAATTCAAATGTAGGATGGGTTGGCGATAGCGTAACCTATGCGGGCGTTGGGTTTTGTCGCTCAACCTCAACCTACAGTGTCTTACGTTTAATTGGGACTTCCTACTTAACGCGATCGCTGACACAGTTTCTCTAATCGGCAACCTAACTCAACCAGTCGATGAAAGCGACCAACAGCGACAAGAAACGGATGCCCGCTTCAATATCCTGCTGGAAGAAGCCAGACGCAATCGCCACCGCAGCGACGAGCAAGCTGCCACCAACGAACAGGTCTTTAGCACTTGTATGTTTGTTCAAAAGTCCTCGCAGGCCCACCTAGCGCCACATTTCAGCGCCAGACCCATTTGCCTTCGCTTCGGGAGGCGGCGTTTATGGACGTGCCCATGCCCGTACCTATGCCCACCGGCTTAGTCGCTTGGAAATCTGCTGCAGCATGGCCTCAGGCATACCAGGACCATTGTCTGCGATCGCTCTCCCTTGCTATCCCGACAGAACGAAGCTTTTCCCTCAGTGGCAATTGCCGCCTGAATCGCCTGGTACGACAAGCTTGATGGTGCCCCAGGATCACCGATGCTCTTTGTAGTGTGATGAGGCATCGGGATAGAAGTATTATTGGATAGCTCCTTGAAGCGGTTCTGACTACAGAGGCATTACTGAATTTCTTTTGAAGATTTAGTAAAGTAAGTGCTGTCAGATTTCTCTCGATTCTGAGGCGATTGCATCTGAAAGCTTCGCTAGTGATGGCATCGAGGAGCGGCTGAGTACACCTTCATGATCTCTACGGGAAAGTTGCGATGTTCAGGCAAACGATGAGCGTATGGGCCAGTGCGATCGCGTTGGGCGTTGGATTTGCGGGTTCTGCCGCAGCCGTTGACTTTAAATTCCAATTTGAAAATGAGCTGAACGGCGGTGGTGCCGTAGAGGGGTTTATTCGCGGTCTGTCAGACGAGGGCACGTCTGCTGCGACCAGCGTTGAGATTACGAGCAATGCTGCCGGGTTTGGCTTGGGTGAATATGTCGGCAATCCCCTGATCAACACCTGGACCGTCTCAGGAGGCACGCTCACTGACTTTGCTTTTTCCAGTTCTGGCAGCAGAAGCACTGCCACGGCGGAGACTGGCAGCAAGCTTTTTTTGAACTCATCGTTATTGGCAGGGGCATCGTTCCGCGCGGGCCTGAGCGACTCGCCCGGTAGTATCGTGATCGGAGCGCCTGGGGTGACCACTGCAGATATCGCGCTGACTTTTCCTCAGGACAACGGCGATGCTGACCCCCTCCCTGGCTCATCGATCACTGCATCCGTTCCTGAATCGACGTCTACATTAGCTCTGTTGGCAGTGGGTGCCATGGTGGCCTGTGGAGCCTTGAAAACAAAAGCTTCCTAAAGGCACGTCAGCTTGGGGCACGCCCTCATTGGCATTATCTCAGTCCTATAATTGACGCATTCCATAATGGCTTGCGTAAGATGACCAGCGCACAACCTGATCGAGATTGGGAACAAAGAGTTCGTCGCCTAGAAGACGTTTTATCTAGCGCAGGGGAACTCCTGTTGCAAGCCTCCAACGTGGCTCAACGCAACGCTGTTGATATTCAAGCCCTGACGCAGCGGGTTGACAGTCTAGCTGCCGCGAGTGAACGGCATGACCGCATACTGGATTATCTATTGCGACGAGAGACCGGTGAAACCGGTGATGACTTCAGGTAATTGCTTCATCCTGGCTCCTGCTTGAGGTTAGAATGGCCTGCATGTATTCCTTGTCAGAGAGGCTGCGATTCATCCGGCGACCTTCACCTTAAGGTGCCAAAGGTCGGGGCAATTGCTTACTTGAGTACTCTCCTGGCCAACCTGCGGCCAGAAGTTCGACTAACCAGGTAGGACATGCGAGCCGACCCTTCGTTCTGACGCCCTATCTGCCCGGTCACTCTGCCCACCATCGCCTTGCTAACGCGGCCTATCACGCACCATGAGAATTCTCGGCATTTCCGCTTTTTATCATGACAGCGCCGCCGCCCTGGTCATTGACGGCACCATCGTCGCCGCCGCCCAAGAAGAGCGATTTTCACGCAAAAAGCACGATGCCAGATTTCCGGCCCAGGCGATCGCCTACTGTTTGCAGGCAGCGGGGCTCGCGTTGACCGATATTGATACCGTCGTCTTTTATGAGAAACCTCTGATCACCTTTGAACGGCTGCTAGAGACCTATCTGGCCTGTGCGCCCCGTGGGTTCAAATCGTTTTTGGTGGCGATGCCGGTTTGGCTCAAAGAAAAGCTGTATCTCAAATCAATTCTCAAACGAGAACTGCGTGAGCTAGGGCAATGTGAGCGATCGCAGCTGCCGCAGCTACTCTTTACCGAGCATCATCAATCCCATGCGGCGTCGGCGTTTTTTCCCAGTCCCTTTGAGCAGGCTGCGGTCTTGTGTTTAGATGCCGTGGGCGAGTGGGCAACGACGTCGCTCTGGTTGGGTCAGGGCAACGAACTGATCCCCCAATGGGAGATCAATTTTCCCCATTCCTTGGGCCTGCTCTATTCCGCCTTTACCTACTACGCCGGGTTCAAGGTCAACTCGGGCGAATACAAACTCATGGGGTTAGCCCCCTATGGGGAACCGATCTATCAGGACTTGATTCTGCACAACCTGGTGGATTTGAAGCCGGATGGCACCTTTCGCCTCAATCTGTCTTACTTCAACTATGCGGTCGGGCTGACCATGACTAACCGCAAGTTTGACGATCTGTTTGGTGGCCCCCCGCGTCAGGCCGAAAGTGAAATCACTCAGCGCGAAATGGATTTGGCCGCTTCGGTGCAGGCCGTGGTGGAAATCATTGTGCTGCGCCTAGCCCAGACGGTGCAGCGGGAAACCGGCGCGGAAAACCTATGTCTGGCCGGGGGCGTGGCGCTGAACTGCGTAGCTAACGGTCGGCTGCTGCGAGAAGGGCCGTTTAAAAACATCTGGATACAGCCAGCGGCGGGGGAGGCCGGGGGAGCCTTGGGGGCCGCGCTGGCAATCTGGCATCAATATTGCGATCGCCCCCGCCCCGCCTCACTCACCGACGGTATGCAGGGCGCTTATTTGGGGCCAAGTTTTAGCCAACCCTCGATTCAGCGATCGCTCGATGCATTGGGGGCGACCTATCAGCAGCTCAACGACGACGAACTGCTGACCCAAGTTGCCGAGATTTTGGCGCAGGAAAACGTGGTGGGCTGGTTTCAAGGGCGCATGGAGTTTGGCCCGCGCGCCTTGGGCAACCGCTCGATCATTGGCGACCCCCGCAGTGCCAAAATGCAGTCCGTGATGAATTTGAAGGTTAAATATCGCGAGTCCTTCCGACCGTTTGCCCCGTCAGTCTTGGCCGAGCGGGTCTCCGATTATTTTCAAATCGATCGCGCCAGTCCCTACATGCTGTTTGTGGCCCCGGTACAGACGGAGCTGCAGATTCCCATGACGGCTGAGCAGCAGCAGCTTTTTGGCATCGAAAAACTGAATGTGCCGCGATCGACGATTCCCGCCGTCACCCATGTCGACTATTCCGCCCGCATTCAGACGGTGCATGGGGAAACCAACCGCCGCTACTATGACCTCATCAGCCGCTTTGAACAAAAAACGGGCTGTGCGCTGCTGGTCAATACCTCGTTCAACGTGCGAGGCGAACCGATTGTCTGCACCCCCGAAGATGCCTATCGCTGCTTTATGCGCACTGAGATGGATCATTTAGTGGTTGAGAACTTTGTGCTTAAGAAGTCTGACCAAAAACCCTGGGCCAAAGATGATGCCTGGCAGCAGGAGTTTGAGTTGGATTAGAGGGGCCTAAGCTTAGTTTTAGAGCCTATGCGAATCGTTGTGAGCTATACCGATTCTCTGCAGGAAGACTACAGATCTGGCTCCCTGCCCCTCGGCTCCCCTGTGTTGCCAAGATGACATCAGGAGTCCGATCACTGAGAATTGCTATTAAGCCTTACGAGGACATCATGTTGCCGGGGCAACTTTTCACTCCGTTTTCAGCCCACCTAAGAGGATGCGGATGGTGAGTTTAGACCTCGTCGATGTCTACGCCAATCTCTTTGTCCAAGCCTGCAATGGCATTTTGATTAGCTTTTGTCAGCTACTGGCCCTGATGGTGATTGCGATCGGCGTGATTCGCGCTTTGATCATTTTCTTAAACGAAACGCTGTTCAAAGCGCAGACCTTTGAAGCCTTTCAAAGAAGTCGTTTAACGATGGGCTATTCCTTTTCTTTAGGGCTCAGTTTTTTGATTGGGGCCAGCATTCTAAAGACCATGGTTTCGAGTCAGTGGAATGATATTGCTCAGCTGGTGGTCACGATCGTCATTCGCACCGCTCTAAACTTGCTGCTGGAGCGAGCTAATAAAATTGGCCAAAAAGAAATCACTGGGCAAGAAGCGTTGACCCGTACCGCTGTTTGACACAGACGTGCTTGCTCAGGCACCGAGGATTGCTGTGAAGACTCTGCTGCCCACTGCCTCAAGCCGCTCTCCCTAGATATAGCAAGCCGCAGTTTGCTCAGACCACTCTAGATAGCTGAAATCACCATCTGATCAGCTTCTTAGCTCCGAGTTCCGACTGCTGCTATGGGGCGATCGCCCCAGCCTATTCCCTCAGTTCTGGTGAATAAGAATATTGAGGATGGGCCTGATCATGCCGCCTCTGCCTGTACGATCAAGGTTGCTGGTCTTTGCTCATACCGCAGAATCTTGTCGCTTCACTCACCCAACCATCGGAATTTAGATTTTGAAAAACGCCTCCCCGATCAGCAACGCGCTACTCACACCGGTCATTCTGCTGGCCTTTGTTTTGTTTGTGGCATTAAATAGCTTTGTCGTGTTAAATCCCGGACAGGCAGGTGTGCTCAGCGTTTTAGGCAAGGCGAGAGACGGCGTCTTGCTAGAGGGCATTCACGTTAAACCGCCACTGGTTTCTATCGTCGATATTTACGATTTGACGGTGCAAAAGTTTGAAGTCCCTGCGCAAAGCTCGACCGAAGATCTACAGAATTTGTCGGCTCGGTTTGCGATTAACTTTCGCCTTGATCCGCTGAGTGTCGTTGAGATTCGTCGCACCCAAGGCACGCTCGCGAATATTGTGTCTAAAATCATCGCGCCGCAAACGCAGGAATCGTTTAAGATTGCCGCTGCCCGCCGCACGGTGGAAGAAGCCATCACCAAGCGCAATGAACTCAAGCGAGATTTTGATGAGGCCCTCAGTGAACGACTCGACAAATACGGCATTTTAGTGCTGGATACGAGTGTGGTTGATTTGGACTTTTCGCCAGAATTTGCGCGGGCGGTAGAAGAGAAGCAAATCGCAGAACAGAGTGCCAAACGGGCGATCTATGTGGCTCAAGAGGCCGAACAGCAGGCGCAGGCGGATATCAATCGAGCGCAAGGTAAGGCCGAAGCCCAGCGATTGCTGGCCGAAACGTTGAAGGCCGAGGGCGGGCAACTGGTGCTGCAAAAAGAAGCGATTCAAGCCTGGAAGGAAGGCGGCGCTCAGATGCCCAAGGTGTTAGTTATGGGCGGCGATGAGCAAGCGAGTGCACCTTTTCTATTCAACTTCAAAAATGCGCAGTAGTGGGGCGATCGCGGTATCGTTTCCGAAAATAGCCATTCACAGCGCCGGTGAGCCGGTCCATTGATGACCCACTCGTACTTGTCCTAAAGTGATTGTGGCTGCCGTAGGGTGGGTCAGCTCCCCAATAATCGCTCAAAATGCCCCACTAGATAGCCGCCCGACTCACGTTCTCCACCGGTGGGTGACTGCATCTTTTCAGGGTTTGGCATGTCGCGATGGTCGAAGACCAGTCCAGAGGACCACCGCGTCCTGAGCCATTGACCTAAACTGAGGTCAGATCAAAGCTTTCGCTGTGCTATGCCTCATCCTGATTTCCCCGATCGCATTCGCGCCCTGCCCAAATTTGATGGCCCCTTTGATGCCTTTCATCTAGCAGCTCAAGGCTGCGAAGTGTATTTCGCCAGTTATCCCGCCGGTACAGCGATCGACAGCCACCGCCATGAGACGGATAACTATGGGGTGATCACCCAGGGCGAGTTGATTTTGGTGATCGGAGACCAGGAACAGCGGATTGGTGTAGGGCAGTGGTACCAC
Source organism: Leptolyngbyaceae cyanobacterium (assembly GCA_050042805.1). Lineage (GTDB taxonomy): Bacteria > Cyanobacteriota > Cyanobacteriia > Phormidesmidales > Phormidesmidaceae > Halomicronema. Next base: position 762 of record JBHJJI010000286.1, on the reverse strand, counting down.
GTGGCAGCACAGGTCAGTCATGCCGCCCGGTTTGAACAAGACACTTCTGAAATTGAGTTTTGGTTTGATGGGGGTTGAGTTGATGAGTTGTTGAAGTTAATCTTAACGCTACACAAGCATCTAAAAACTCCTTAAGTTCGCCGAATGGTCTAGAGAGCCTCGAAACACTATGTCGTTTTCTCAGGTGTAAAGTCTACCAGCAAAGATGGTCCAGAACATCGCAGATGAAGCAAGAACTAAGTCACTTTCTAAGCTTAAGGAAAACCAAGTCATGAATATGTTGACTCTGTGTGAGAAACATTACTGGATGTTGAACCATGATCGGTCTGGGACAGATGACAATACACAATTCTAATTTTGGAAAGCTCTACGATCTTTCACCTTACTTCATAGGCTCAAGAAAGGCTGCATCTAGAGTCAAAGAGTAGTCATAGCATCAACATCAGGACTTTGCTCTGCTACCCCTGCTACGCCCCGGCGACTGCTTCTTCGGCTTAGAACTATCTTGAAGTCCTATTTCATGAGATGGAGTTTCGCTATTCTGGGTAATGAATGAAGTAGCATTACTACGAAAGCTTCCTTCGTATATTTCTTCGTTCTCTTGACTAGCCATATCTCCTGCATAAGTAGGTACGGCATAAAAAGTCGAGGTGTACAACGGTTGGTTAAGTAGTCTTGACATTGACGTACTGAGTCGTGTGACCGTGAATCTCACCCCGATGTTCTAGCCCCTCGACAACGTGATAGGCCAGTTCCGCTTCA
>JBHJJI010000285.1:0-9012 GCA_050042805.1 Leptolyngbyaceae cyanobacterium | reverse complement strand
CCCTTGCAAATGCTTCTGCAGCGTTTGAGGAATCTGAACCAATGGCAGCATGGAGGCACCCCAACCCGAATATTTATGCTGATTTTCTAGCACCATAAAGCGCTCGGTTTTTTTCTTTCTTCAGAACATGCCAAGTCGTGTCGGAAAATGCATATTTACACAAAACATCAGAACGCTCCCGAATCCCAAACGCCAGCCCCACACCCCTACTCCCCCACTCCCCCACTCCCAAGATTCACGCCTCGTCTGGGTCGGCGACAGTGGAATCTGGCAATGGGTTGAGATCGAGCTGGTCGAGATGATCAAGGGCAACGCTGCGGATAAGGTTGTGCTGTTTGAGGCGGTATTCATCGTCTTCGAGGACTTCTTCGACCAAGTAGCGATCGCGGAGGGCATCGATGGCGGCGAGTTGGGCGTCAGGGTCGGAGTTCCAATAGTCCAGATGAGTGAGCCACCAGTCTTCCGGCACGGGGCAGCGGTAGACGGCGGCCTCGCAGAGCAAGAGGTAAGCGAGGCGAGCGTCTCGCTGCAGCCGTTGCAAGGTGTGCTCTAATCGCTGTCGGACGTTACGTCGCAGGGCACGGGTAAAGCGATCAAGCGCCCACTTGTCGTCGGCACCGGTCAGCTCTCCGGCGGCGGCAGCAGCCAGGGCCTGTTCGACCGCCTCGATTTCTTTGCCATACCGGTTCCAGTAGGCGGTGACATTGCCAAAAAACGGACGGCTGCCCATTTCGCCTGTGATGATGCGGAGCGCGAGGGGATGACCTTCGTAAGCTTTGCCAATCCGCACTAAATACGTGCGATCGAGGGAGGGTGACTGCACTGGAAAGCCGACTTTTTCAAACAGGGCCAGCTGCTCTGTTGCCGAGAGCCCCGTGAGAGGAGCGCAGTGCCAAAAGTTTTGGTAGCGCGAGCCCAACGCTAAAAGCTGCGCGGGCAACTCTTGTGAGGTGAGAATCAGACGGCTCTGAAACGCAGCAGCAGCTAAGAGGCTTTGGAAAAAGGCGGCGTAGGCAGCATCTTGGAATTGGCTCTCGCCCGAGTCGTCGTCGCCAATGAGGAGCGCTTCGAGGGAGTCGATCAGGATCAAGCGGTTTCGGTCTTGCAGGTGAACCAGCAGTCGACGCGCCAACTGTTCGGGATTTTGGCGATCTTCGGGCGACAAGACCTGGCCGCACTGCTCTAGCAGGCGAGCGGTCACACTGCTAAAGTCAGTGGTCTGCTCTTGATGATCAAAGTTGATGCGTATGAGTGATGACGTGGCGTTGAGGGCCCTCGCCAAACGCTCGGCGAGGGCGGTTTTGCCGACACCGGCAATGCCCGTAATTAGCAATAGACGACAGTCTGCCTGTAATTTTGCCGACAGATCAGCCACCAACTCATCGCGCCCTACCCAGGCAAAGTCATAGGCAGAAAAGCCAGCCGCTGCCGCTGGTGATGACGCCTGCTCAGCCGCGACCACTTCTGCGGTGGCAGGCAGAGTCATCGGACCGGCTTCTAGTTCGAGCGCGTCGCAAATCTCCTCAAACTTCCTAACTGAGACGCGCAGCCCCCGACAAAAATTGTTCACTGTAGAGAGCGACATACCCAGATAAGCCGCGAGGGAACTCTGGGTCAAAAAGCCCTGGCGTTCGAGGGCAGTCGCGACGGCCTCTCGATGGTGGGGATGGATGCAAGCTGAACGTGCCACGGCGAAAGAAGGAGAACAGAGGGCGGAAGACAGAAGGCAAAAGGCTGTCAGAGCATGTTTCCACGCTTGATGAACCCATTTCGCCCTCAACCATATAGCGAATTCATCCTGCTGCCATTTGATTTCTGCCTTTTCTTAACTCGGGCACAAACTCAGGTCTGAACTCACGCATGGCTCAGGTCTGGGCTCAGGTAGGCACTTGTCAGTATCAGAAGCGTAAACGAAGACGTCTAGGGATGAGACCGCTGAGGTGAGGGGGAGATAGGGAGAGGGGGAGATAGGGTGCGGCTCCTCCACTCCTTCACTCTCCCACTCCTTCACTCTTCCCAACTAAAAGGGGTTAACACAATGCAAATCTATGCAGAATCGCTCCAGGTTGCCTGGGGTCTTGTGCAACGCGGCTCCCAAGCCGCCGGTATCGATGGCATCACAGTTGATTTATTTGCGGGTGATGCAACGGCCCAAATCCGGCAGTTGTTTAACCAGCTTAAACGCGAGCAGTACATGGCCCAGCCGGCCAAAGGCTTCTTTTTGCCCAAAAAGAGCGGCGGCAATCGGTTAATTGGCATTCCCACTGTGCGCGATCGCATTATGCAGCGCTTTCTCTTGCAGGGAATTTATCCTCGCCTAGAAGACGTGTTTAGCGACAGCGCCTTTGCCTATCGACCCGGACTCTCGATCTATGACGCCGTAGAGCGCGTGATGGAGCGCTATCGCCATTCTCCGACCTGGGTGGTCAAGGCTGATATTCAACAGTTTTTTGACAATCTGTCTTGGGCACTGCTGCTCAATCAGCTAGAGCAGATTGGCCTAGTGCCTGCCCATATCCGGCTAATTGAGCAACAGCTCAAAGCAGGCATCGTGATTCGGGGGCAGTACTGCCGATTGAACAAAGGGGTACTGCAAGGCGGGGTGCTCTCTGGAGCCTTGGCCAATCTCTATCTCAATGAGTTCGATCGCCGCTGCCTAGAGGCAGATATTCCCCTGGTGCGCTATGGCGATGATTGCGTGGCGGTTTGTCACAGCCTCATTGAAGCGAGTCGCTCCCTTAGTCTGATGCAGGAATGGGTCGAGGATATCTATCTCACCCTGCATCCAGAGAAGTCGCGAATCATTCCGCCCGGTGAGGCTTTCACCTTTTTGGGACACCAGTTTGGTAACGGTCAGGTGCAAGCGCCAGAACGACGCAAACCAACAGCCACCGGCCAAAAGCGGCAGGCCCCCAGGCCGGGGTGTGGACCACCCAAGGCTTGCAGCATTGTGAAATCCCCCCAGCAACGGACAGCTTCAGCCACTGACAACTATTGGAGAGACGGTATGACCACGTTGTATATCAGTGATCAAGGCGCTTATCTCAAGGTTAAGCACCAGCAGTTTCAGGTAATTCACAAGCAAGAGATTCGCTGTAGCGTTCCGGCGAGTCGAGTGAGCCACATTGTTTTGTTTGGCTGCTGCAATGTGTCTCACGGGGCGGTGGGTTTGGCCCTGCGGCGGCGGATTCCGGTGCTGTATCTGGCTAAAAATGGTCGCTATTTCGGGCGGCTGCATACGGAAGGCCACGCCCAAGTCGAATATTTGACGCAGCAAGTCCAGAAATCTCTGGAGTTGGACTTTGCCCAACGGCAAGCCCAAAGCATCATTCTCGGCAAGCTGCACAACAGCCGGGTGCTGCTGCAACGGCTCAATCGGCGACGGAAGCAGGACAATGTGAATGAGGCGATCGCCGAACTGGCAGACCTGATGCCCAAAGTCGCGGCAGCAGAATCGCTAGACACCATGTTGGGCTATGAAGGGCACGGAGCGAACCTGTATTTTCAAGCCTACGCCAAGCTGCTGAAAGGTCAATTTGCCTTTGAAAAGCGGACTCGTCGGCCCCCCACTGACCCGGTAAACAGCCTGCTGAGCCTGGGCTACACGCTCTTATCCCAAAACCTGCACTCCATGGTCGAAGCGGTCGGATTGCACACGCATTTCGGTAACCTGCATCTGCCCCAAACGAACCGGCCCTCCTTGGTCTGTGACCTAGTTGAAGAATTTCGTGCCGGGGTGGTCGATTCCCTCGTGGCCTATCTGATCAACTCCAACATTTTCACCGAAGAAGACTTTACCCCGCCCGATGAACGCGGTGGCGTCTACCTCTTCCCCGATGCCCTGAAAAAATTCCTCAAGCACTGGGAAGACATGCTGCAAAAAAACGTGACCCATCCCCACACCGGCTATAAAGTCAGCTATCGTCGCTGCTTTGAGCTACAGGTTTGGGAATATGTGTCTTGCCTGACGGGCGATCGCGAGGTGTATCGACCAATGCGTTGGGAGCAGTAGGGAGGTGTGTGGGTGTGTGGAATGAGGGAATGGGGGAATGGGGGATAGGGAGTTAGGGAAAGCACCATTTTGAAGCGGTGTTGATTAGGGCCACGAGCTGGCTAAGAATTTGGTCATAAGCGTCATGCAGACGCTGTGCAGCTTGGGGAGCCAAGTAACCGCATTTAGCCGCAAATGCTATCCAAGTCTGAGTTTCAGCGGCTTCTGCTTCGCAATCATTTAATTTGGCGACAAAAGCTGCCTGATACCGCCGCTTACGCCAAGCTTCAGCCAGGTTGGCACATACAGACCGAGAAGAGCGCCGCATCTGATCCGACAGCGAATATCGCTCTTCCACAGGAAACCGTTTAGACAACTGGAAAATTTCCATCGCGGCCTCAAAAGCCAACTGATAGACCTCCAGGTCTTGATGCTGCCTGATTAGCCCTCTTCCCATCTCTCATCCTGCCAGATAAACCTCAAACTAAAATTCCCCATCTCCTCATTCCCCATCCCCTCATTCCCTCTCTCCCCCTTCCAGTCCACCCTCATTCGGAACCAACCAGCATGTTTTACCTCATCTGCTACGACGTGGTGCTGACTCGGCGGCGTAACCGGGTGGCCCATCTCTTAGAGGGCTATGGCATGCGGGTGCAGAAGTCGGTGTTTGAATGCTTGCTCAATGAACACCAATATGAGCTACTTCAGCGCAAGCTGGCCCAATACATCAACGCCGCAGAAGATCAGGTTCGTTTTTATCCCATGTCTGGTCATACCCGCCGCAAGGTCAGCATTCTCGGTATGCAACCACCTCGGCAAATTGACGATGCTGCCTTCATCGTTTGAACAGAATTTGGAGGTCCGGGGTTGGTATTGCTGGATCAAAGTGTGAATCCGGTGTTTGAGACCGCGGGCAAGATGCCCGCTCTCCGCTGCTGAGAATCAATCATCCCGTGTTCTTTTTCTTGTTATCGACTGAATTCATACCCAAAATCAGCAACACCAGGAGGTTCAGCGCTGGCCCCGTCTTCCCCACTCCCCCACTCCCCCCATCTCCTCCACTCCCACTCTTACCATTTCACGCTGATCTAAAGCCCACTCAAACTAGGAGAAACCGATGACTAAAGATTTCCTCGCGACTCACGGAGAGCTGCTCGTTTATCGCTTGGCTATGGATGCCGCGATGCAGGTGTACACCCTCTCGTTGGAATTTCCTGACACAGAGCGCACGTTGCTAACGGAGCAGATTCTCAAATCTTCGCGCTCGGTCTGCGCCAATTTTGCCGAGGCTTGGCAAAAGCGACGGTATCGTGGGGCATTTGTGGCCAAACTCAACGAGGTTGAAGCGGAAGCAGCGGAAACCCAAACATGGATTGAAATTGCCCTGTTTTGCCAGTACGTAGATCTGACCGCAGGGCGGGAACTGCTGCATCAGTACAACACGATTTTGGCGGCGATCGCCCGCTTAATTCAAAATGCCGATGCTTGGGTGGTGTCATCATGAGTCGTCGCAGTCGTAAACATAAAAAGCGCTTTGCCTGCGGTCACCGGGGTTTTGGCCAAACCTGTCACTGCTGTGCAGCCAGACAGCCGCAACTGGCCAAACAGTCACAGCGGCTCGCCGAAAACAGGGCTCAGCAAATGGCTAAATCGCGCCAACGACAGCAGTGGCAGGCCACCTTTGCTGCCGACCCCATTGATCTTAAAAAGCTACCGCGTCGCATTGTCTTGAAAGCCCGAGGGGTAATGGCAGCGCTAGAGACCGGCATCAATTACTGGGAGCTGTCGGGTAAGCGGTTGGAAAGTATGCGCTCAATTATTCGCATTCCCGTGACCTATCGCTACCGCCTATTGTGTCGTGATGATGGGCGATCGCTAATTCCGCTCAAGGTGATTTCCCACGAGCGATACAACGCGATTTCCCGCCATCCTCACCGCCACTTGGGCGATCGCTCCTCAGTCGTTTCCTAAAGGGGGTTGGCTGGCCAGGTGCTGTACAAACTGCTGATGGGCGGAAGCGGCTAGCCCGGCCTGGGCGACGGCCAGTAGCTGAGTCGTTTGTTTTTCCAGCAGGGCAGAGACAGCTAGCCATAAGCCTGGAAAAACCTGGCTGCGAATAATGCCATCCGCATCGGGAGTCAGCGGTTGAAATCGTCCCTCGTGGAGTCGAAACCAATCTAAGCGCTGCTCAAAGACCTGCCAGACGAGGTATTCCTGAACGCTATTACGACGATAGGCATTGAGCTTATCGTTGAGATCGATCGCGGCACTGCTGGCCGCAATTTCGGCAACCAGTTCGGGCGCGCCTTCGATATAGTCATCCGGGGCAATGCGCGATTGTCCACCGGCCCACTCGGGGAGGCGCAAGACGACGTCGGGCTGGGGTTCATTGTCAGCATCGAGGCGAATGGTGGGTTCGACGCCGATCTCAACTCCAGGTGTTGCCATTGTGTAGTACCAGAGCCAACCCGTTAAGCTGCCGTGAGGTTCAGCATGGCTTTTGAAGCGGAGGGCAGCGGGCACGTAAACGACTCCTTCAATGAGTTCGGCTTTTTTGAGATGGGTAGCTGCCTGGTAGCGCCGCTCAAATTCCTGGCGAGTGAGGTGGTCACCATTCTCAAGAGGTGGCACGGGTACTGTAGGGGAAGTCGAGATAGCGTGAGCCATAGAGCCTTACCGATGACTGCTCTTATTATGACGATATCAAACCGGCGGCGATCGCCTTGCCATCATGGCTGACTCTTCTCTCTCTGGTGAACTCGCGACCCTGAGTCAGCGACTCTGGAGCAAAATTGAGCCGCTGCTCAGGTCGAACTGTCGATCAGCGCGTCAGCGATCGCAGCTCTTGGCGATGCAAAACTGGTTGCGAAAGTATCACATCTCTGAGCAGGAACCGCCGTTGGTGCAGGTGCAAGGCCTGTTGGAGGCGTTTCATCATGGCTGTGACGGCGACTTTTGGGAGGTTGCAGACCTGATCGCTCGTCTCGCGATCGCGGGAGAATCGACCTTGATTGAGCAGATTGGACGCTGGGGCGATTATGGTCAGCAGCGTCAAATGGGCGATCGCCTGCTCAGAGATGCCAACGGCTCAGATAGTTTTTACCCGCTGATTTTGGGACAGGCCCATTATGGGTTGAGTGATTATGCCCAGGCACAGATGTGCTATCAGCACTGCCTCGCAGGCTTACAAGCCTCTGGAGCCGACAAAGCTGCCTCCACGGAAAATTGCAAACGAGTGCTGAGTGCCTTAGCAGGGTTGGGAAATGTTTGTCGATCGCAAGGGCGCTATGGCGAGGCCCAGGATTTTTATGCTCAACAACTACAGGAAGCACAGCATCTGGCGGATGTAGCAGCCGAAGGAGCCGCCTGGGGCAACTTGGGCACCCTGGCCCAAGTGACAGGCCGTTACCCAGAAGCGGTGGGCTATCACCAGCGCTACCTTGAGGTCTGTGTTACTCAAGGAAATCGTCACGGCCAGTGTGCAGCGTTAGATAATTTAGGGTTGGCCTATCGGGCTTTGGGGCAAATGGCCGAGGCCCTGGACTGTCATCGGCGCAGTCTGGCGATCGCCCAAGCGATCAAGAGTCCCTATGATGAGGCGGGGGCTTGGGGCAATCTGGGCCTAGTGCAGCTCAGTCAGGGCGACTATGACGCCGCGATCGTCCACTTTCAACGGCAGTTGCAGCTGAGTCAAACGATTGAAAACCGCTACGGTGAGGCTACCGCTCAAGGCAATTTGGGCATTGCCTATTACTACCAACAGCAGTTTGCGGCAGCGCAAGCGGCTCTTAACCATCAACTCGCCTGGGCTCACCGCTTGGGCGACGTTCGTAGTGAGGGGGCAGCGCTGGGCAATTTGGGCTTGGTCTATGAGGCTCAGCAAGATTTCACTGCAGCGATCGCCGCGCACCAAGAGCAGCTAGCGCTCTTTGCAGCCATGGGCTATCAGCAGGGGCGCAAAAATGCTTTGGGTAATTTGGGCAACGCTTACTACCGGTTGGGTGAGCTGTCGAAAGCCGAGCAATATCACCGAGACTGCTTAGCCTTGGCCCAACAGCTTGGTGAGGTGCGAGGCATCGCCGCTAGCTGGGGCAATTTGGGGCACGTGTTGTTTGCTCAACGGGCGTATCGGTCGGCACTGGAATGCTATGAAGCGAGCTTAGAAAAGTTTCGGCAAGTGGGCGATCGCTGGAGTATCGGCAGAGCGCTGAGTCACCAGGGGGAAGCATTGCTGCGGTTAGCGCAACCGGTGGCGGCAATACAGGCTTTTGAAGCAGCGTTCGCGATCGCTCAGCAAGTTGCCGATACGACGACGGTGGCTTTGGTGTGCCAAAAGTTAGCGATGCTAACTCTGCGCGATAAGTACACACCCAAAGCAGATAAATCTTGTTAGCTGCCATTCATATTTTAGAATCAATTCCTTATTTGAAAGACATCGGTTTTGATGCTTGTCGGAGCTATCAAAAATCACTTGAGCATTGTCAATAACGGATAGAAGTATCCAGCGTTGAAAATTTAGATCAAAATCGAAAGTGTCTGAGTAAAGGTAGTCGGTAAAACTCGAACAACCTTCCTGTTTTCTCTTGCCTTTTATTGTTTCCGTTCTCCGTCCTCCGTCTTCCGTCCTCCCAGGCGTTTCCATTAGTGCAACTTCCGTAGAAGTTTTAGGCGGAAATGGTGGGCGGATCGTCCTTGATGACTACAAGTTTCCATTAGTTCAACTTCCGAAGAAGTTTTAGGTGGTAAATTTCCCCATTTACTATGGTCTGGTTATGTTTCCATTAGTTCAACTTCCGAAGAAGTTTTAGGTATGCCAGCAGGGAGCAGCTGTTCAAGGGAATCTAGTGTTTCCATTAGTTCAACTTCCGAAGAAGTTTTAGGCTTTATCGACGGCACAACGCGTACTGCGGCATTGTTTCCATTAGTTCAACTTCCGAAGAAGTTTTAGACAATATCACTCATCCACCAATGCTCCCGAAAAGTTGTGTTTAGGTAAACTTCCGTAGACGTAGTATGGTTGT
>JBHJJI010000284.1:0-16550 GCA_050042805.1 Leptolyngbyaceae cyanobacterium | reverse complement strand
TGGGATAAATCCTTGAGCAGACGTTGGATAAACCTCTCCTTGGTAAGGAGAGGTGCCGCAGGCGGTGAGGTTTATCGTCGCAAGCGGAGTCTGGAATCCTTTAATGGCAGAGCTTTGACCGACTTCTGCCTAATGGATAGCTTGTCGAAGGGGGCTAAATACTTTTTGGGTGTGTCGTCCAAATTCGGCGAAGTGGTATAAGAAGATGCTAAGGGTTGAGCTTACCAGCTCCCTGAGGCTCCGCCCCCGGAGGAACGCCCGCCCCCAGAGCTGCTACTGCTGGAAGATGATCTTTGTCGTCGGGGCAGGGTTTTGCGATAGCTATGCACACGGTCACAGTGACGGCAGGTTTCGGTAATTTTGGCTTCCCCCGAATGGTCGTAGGTCGCAGGGGTAATCGTTTGCGACTGGGTCGACATCGTCTTGTGGCGACAGGCGGGACATTTGCTGTAGGAGGAAAACCAACTGCCGTAGGACAATACCTGGTGATGGCCACAGTCTGGGCAGAGCCAGACATCGTAATCAATCGACTTTAGGGATTCTTCTCTGCGCTGTCCGGCCTGCAGATAGCGGTCATCTTCCGTCTCGTTAAGACGATGCATCTCGATGCGACACTGGGGGCAATCGCGTACTCGGTGCCGCCGCCACTGCAGGAAGACGCCTAGTATCCCTCCTAGCGGTGCCAACAAGGTCAGCAGCCACGCAGGGTGAGAGGACGAGTCAAGCGTCGGCACCCGGTCGGCAAAGGCTTGCAATTGTGAACGATTGGGGTCAAACCGCTGAACGATCTCCTCCACACCGGCTACGGTGCCGCGACTAATCTGATTATCGCGAAAGCGGGGCAGCATGGCATCGTCGATGATGCTTTGAGCGACCTGATCATAATTTGAGCTATAGCCACTCCCCAGCTCGATTCTCACCTCGCGATCGCCCGGTGCCACCAGCAGCAAAATGCCATCATTCCGCGTGGCATCACCCAGGCCCCAGGTATTGAAGGTGTTGGTGGCAAAGGATTCGATGCTGGTATCGCCGGTGGCATAGTCTTGAATCGACTGAATGGTCATCACCACGGCGTGAATGCCGGTCTGTTCCCGAAATGCTTCCAGTTCAGTGCGCAGATTGGCCTTATCGTCAGCGGCCAGCACTTCGGCATAGTCGTTGACGTAGGGATCGTGCAAGGGCGGGTAGGCGGCTTGCGCCTGAACGCTCGTGGCAAAGGATGGCAAAAACAGTGAGATCGCGGTGACGCAGCCAATCAGCCAAAATCGATAGCGACGGAGTTGGGCGAGCCAGGGAGACGGTGCCGTGAGGTAGCGGGATGACATGGGTCCAGAAGCTCCTGAATCGATAAAGTCGAGCAAACGGTGAGGTATAGCAAGCTGCAGTTTGATTAGGTCACTCTAGATGTCTGAAATCACCAACCAATGGGCCTTTCAATTCCGACTTCCGACTTCTGCATTCCGCATTCTGCTATAGATTGTCGCCGCTAGGGTCTAGCCACCGGCTGATGCTCCAAGGGTGCCCAGATAGGGAGATCTACCGCTGGCAGCGGCCTTATTCCGCAAGGGGCTGATGCTCTAGAGTGCCCATGCTTCAAGGCTTAACCACGGGGTTTGCCGGAGTAGGGAGTGGAGGGAAGGAGGAGTGGGGGGTAGAGGGTGGAGGGTGGAACAGATGTGGCGGAGGGGTCAGTGGGCGGGACGGTGGTGAGTGAATTAGAGATCGCTCCACACTGGGTTACTCGGTTGGGGGTTGCCCCAGGGACTGTAGCAGCGCCCCTGCCTCATCGTAGGCGACCTTGTAGGTATACTCGCCGCCGTCGCAGCGGGCTAGCTGTCGGGCTAAGCGGCCCTGCTCTATTGCCTGTGACTTATCGCCTTGCGTCAGGGCCTGCTGGGCTAAAAACAGCTGCACGTCAGCCCCTTGTAACCTATAGCCGCTGCGCTCTGTAATGACCAGAGCATCTTGAGCCAGCAACAACGCCTCGTCGGACTGGTTTTGGTCGGCTCGTAACTGCGCCAGGGCGAGCAAAATACTGGCTTCGTAATCGACCATATTGATGGTGCGACAGCGGGTGAGGGCGTCGCTGAGGTGGGTATCGCTCTGAGGCAGGTGACCGTTGACGCGGTGGGCGGCTCCTAGGAGCCAGTGGGCCCGGACGTAGTCTCGTTCGTAGGGGAATTGGGTACGGGCAGTTTCATCGGCAACTTCAAGGGCTCGCGCTGCTGCGGTAAAGGCAGTTGACGCTGCCGATGACTCTCCGGCTCTCACTTGCAGCAGCGCGGTCAAGGCGCTATGAGCCCATACGATACCTTGGCTCTGAATTTTACCTTGCTGCTCAAACAACTCTAGGGCGTTGTTGAGCTCTGCCGCTGCCTCGGCCCAGGCTCCCTGGTAGGCTAGTAATCGTCCCAACTCTCGATAGCCCACTGCTTCCCAGAATTCATCCTCAATTCTTTGACAGAGGAGAATCGCACGGTGTAGATTGCCTTCTGCCGCTTGCAGGGCACCGATGGGGAGTTGAGCCATAGAAGCCAGGTTTTCGAGAGCAATCGCCAGGTTTTTCTTATCCTCTTGCTGCTCATCGCTCGCGGCTACTTGTTCAAAGAGCGATATGGCCTTTGTCGGCTGACCGTTGAGGCTGTAGCTGTTCGCCAGTGCGTTCAGCGTCCAGCCCTGATCTTGCTTACTCTGTAGCTGTGGAAGCTGGTCTTCGCCGTGAGGGAAGAGCGATTGGAGGAGTTCAATTTCAACCTGATAAGCACCTAGTTGATAGTAGATCTTCTGCCAAAGTCTTTCGTAGTAAAGAGCCATGGCCTCGTCATACTGCCCGGCTCGCACCTGATGGTGATACAGCTCAATGACTGTCTCTAAGTCTTCCAGGGTTTGCACCCGCTCCGGTTCCGGCACGGCAGCAAAATAGTCGCGCAGTTGGCTGTGGGCAACGGTGCGGTTGGGAGCAGTCATGTGGTCATAGGCGTAGCGCCGCACAATCGGGTGCAGGTCAAACCGCTGGGTGCCCCGGTCAAACTGCAGCAGCCCCCGGTTGACCAAATCCCGTAACTGTTGCCGTAACGGCTGTGCCCCACTTTTTAAGGAAGGTTGGGGGGATCTCTCTGCTCCGTCTTCTGTGCCGCCCACCTGTTCCAGCACGACAATCTGCACGGGACTGCGAAAACAGGCGATTTGCCCCAGCAATTTCCGCACGGGTGCCGACAAATTTTCGTACGATCGCGCCAGCACATGGTTCCGTCGCTGCACCAAATCCCCGGTCAAATTCAGGCGCGCCGCCGCTTTCACATCCCCCGGCTGCTCAAAATCATTCAGGATGTATCCTGCCAGTAGCTGCAAACTCAGCGGATGATAGCCATAGGCCCCACAGATCTGCTCAATCTCCGCTCGCCCGCCGCGAATCCCCTGCTTCTGAAAAAACGCCACCGCATCTTCTGGTTCCATTTGCGTCAGTTCGGATTCCTGACAGCCCTGCAGCAGTAGCTCGCCGGTCACCTCCACCGCCCTTGGTCGCAACCGGGTAGACATCAGCACCTTGCCCTGCAGGTTGGGCAAGCTGGCCACTCGCCGTAAAAAATCTTCCGCCAGGGGGCTGATGCAGTCGCGTCCTGCATTCCCGCTCTGCTCACCAGCCGTAATGGTGCTGCCCCCTCTGTCCATGGGAGTTGCCGGGCTCTCTTCCACCTCATCGCCCTGATACGCGGCCCCCATGCCGCTGTAGGCCCGCAGCTCCCGCTCAAAGCCATCCATCACCAGCAGCACCCGCCGATTTTGCAGTAGCGTTAGCAGTTGATTGAGCTGTTCGCGGGGCGGCACATTGTCCGGTTCCTGCCCGGTCACATAGGCCAGCGTCACCCGCAAAAAGTTCTCGAAGCTGGCGGACGTTTCATAAAAGCTCCACCACACCACCTGGGGCCATTGTTGAGAGCTGACTTTTTCGGTGAGCCAGTGCCAGGTGAGGGCGCTTTTGCCAAAGCCGCCCAGCGCCCGCAACACAAACAGCGGCGGCGTATTGGCTCCGTTCAACCAGTCGTTGAGCATGCCAAGTTCTGTTTGGCGTCCCGTAAAGTTGGGCGGCATGCCGTAGGGAGGGGCCAGTAGCCACTGGATTGGGGTATCTGGCAGGTCTGCAGGCGCAGCCTGCGGGGGCTTTCCCAGGGCCGTCAATAGCCTCCGCCTAGTGAATTCCAGGTCATCGGGGTCGGCAAAATCGACATAGGTGAAAATCTTGAGCCGCTTAGGAATCTCGCAGGGTGCTTTGCGCAGGGGAATCAGCCGCAGATCTTTATTTACCGGGTCAAAGGTTGGCAGCAGCAGGGTTTCAAATTCTGTCCATTCGCTAGCTACGTAGGCGGGGGTGAGTACGAGCAGCGTGCGTTCACTGGTCTCAGCTAGCCGTTCAATTTCGGTAATCGTCGGTGCCCCCGGTCGAAAGTCGCGAAAGTCAATGCCGACCCTGAGCCCAGCCGCTTCTAACGTCGGCAACAGTTCGCCGCGTACCCAGTGCTTGTCCTGAGTGCTGTAGGAGATAAACACGTCGTAGGTGGGATTCTCATCGGTCGAAGGCGGGTTGATTGGGCGATCGGGCGTTGACGGCGCAGTAGTTTTTCCCTCAGCGGTGTCTCCTGAAGCGGATGGGGGAAGTGGTGTCGGTGGGGTGTCCTCGTGGGCGATCGCGCCAGAATCGCCCTCTACTGCCGTCAATACTTGTCTAAGCGCCGCTAAGCCGCATCCAATCGGACTTTCCACCCATTCCAGCAGGGCCGTGACGCGCGCTGCATTGGCTGAGCTGACTGGCGGCACATTACCGGCGGGTGGCTGGAGGGTATAAATCAAGCTATCCAGTTGTGGCCCCGGCAAAGCCAGTAGGCGATGGCGCAGCTGAAGCCGGGCTTGATAGTCAGCAGAATCAGGCATTAAAGTTGCAGGCTGAGGTCTGTCGCAAAAATCTTGATACCACTATAGGCGGAGAAAATTCGCCTAGCCAGGTTCTATTGCGCTTTGTGCCATTGCTGATTTAGGTCGCTACTAGCGGCTGGGCACCTCGGCCTGCAGCGGTAGCCGCACGGTGACTTCCGTGCCTTCGTTGGGGGTGCTTTTGAGGTCGATCGCGCCGCCGTGGTTTTCGACGATGACCTTGGCGATCGCCAACCCCAGGCCCGATCCCATCGCCCCCGATCGCTGGCGGGCCGGGTCGGCGCGATAAAACCGGTCAAAAATGTAGGGCAGTGCCTCGGGGGGAATGCCCACCCCGGTATCTTTGACCGTGACGTGAATCGCGGTTTGATTTTGGCGATGGCTCTGATCGAGGTTGACGCTGACCTGACCGCCGACGGGGGTATGTTGCAGGCTATTGCTGACCAGATTGGTAAACAGGCGAGTCAGCTGATCGGCGTCGCCGCGTACCTGCCAGTCGGGGTGGGCGGCAGCGGGCAGCGGCGGTTCATCTGCCGTGAGGGCCACCAGCGCCACTTCGCAGGCTTGACAGCCGAGGCTGATATTTTTGTGATCGGCGATCGCGCTTTGTTCTTCGATCACGTCTGCTAGCAGCAGCGAGAGGTCAACGTCTTCCTGCTTAAGGGGCACCAAGCCGCCTTCCTGCCGGGCCAAAAACAACAGGTCATCGACCAGTCGACCCAGACGTCGGGTCAGCCGTTCAATTACCTGCAGTTGTTGCTGCTGGGCAATGGCATCGGGTTCTGGATCGGCCAGCGCTACTTGTACATTGGTTTGAATGACGGCGATCGGGTTGCGCAGTTCATGGGAGGCATCGGCGGTGAACTGTTTGAGCTGTTGGTAAGACTCGCGCACGGGGGCGATCGCAATGCCCGATAACAGCCAACCAATGGTGGCGACCGCCGCAATCATCAGGCTAATGCCCAGCGACAAATCCTGCAGCAGTTGTCGGCTGGGTTTGGTGACTTCAAACCAGGGATGGCTGACGCGCAGATAGCCGAGGATCTGATTGCCCGCGACAATGCGTTCGGTCACCTGCCGCACGACCTGCTCAGCGTTGACGTGTACCGTTTTGCCCAGGGGATTGACCCGCACGGGCAGATCGAGGGGGTCCGATAATGTGGACCACAGCAGCTCGCCGGTGGGGCCAAACCATTCCAAATCGATGTGGTCGTCTTCGGGGGTGGGGTCGTTGTTGCGAAAGCTGGCCTCTACGTTGACCTGTAGGGATGGCGCGGTCAGGCTGTCAGTGACATCCATCGCACTGAGCACGCGCTGCCCGGCGCTGCCCCCCGGCTCAATGACCAGCGATCGCTGCACGATTTCGACGACGTGGCTAAGGGTGTCATCGACACGTTCGACGAGGGTGGTGCGCACATACCTATACACGCCGCTGGCAAACAGCAGCAGCACGACTGCCGTCACGGTGGTATACCACAGCGCTAAGCGGCGACGGGTTGTTTGAAACATGGAGGAGTGAAGAACAGCCATCTTCCCATTTTGCCTGCAAGGGGGGCGGTGGTTCTAGCTATCTGGTGACACGAGCGATCGGCAGACTTCTGGTCAGTGCTGGCAGCGGGTTGTCAAGTCGATGTTCTGGCTGCGTTGTTGGGGGAATTCGATTTCCCCCCAGACCCCTAGCTGCGCACGTCCTTCGGCCTACGACCAGGACGAACTGCCGTCCTGGACCTCGCAGAAGGGGGTGTCTGTAGGCAATGCAATGTTCAAGCGGGTTTTCCCAGATTGTGTCGAAACTTCATCCCTGGGTAACGCGGCAACTGAGTTGGGGGATTCGTACTCCAAAGTCCCTTATTTCCAAGCTTTTTACGCTCCGGGGATAGGGGATTTAGGGTTCTGTGGTCGACTCGCTACTGCTGAGTGCCGTTATCGCCATTCTACGAGCATTGAGATTGGGAATTAGCTGGCCCGATCGCTCAACCGCTGCAGTGAAATTCGAGCGGTTTTGGCCACGTTGGTAGCAGGTCGTCAGGCGGATGTTCTGGCTGCGTTGTCGTATCCACTGGGGGGAATTTCGATTTCCCCCCAGACCCCTGTCGACCAGGACGAACTGCCGTCCTGGACCTCGCAGAAGGGGTTGTCTGTAGGCCATGCAGTATTCAAGCGGGTTTCCCAGATTGAGTCGGAACTTCATTCCTAGGTAACGTGGCAACTGAGTTATATCAATTCGCTGAATTTGGACTACACATCAAAAAAGCGTGTAGCCCCCTTCGACAAGGGGGCAGCGACAGCGGGGGATCGCCGATCTGTCGCGCTACTTTGTCGAACTGGTATTGGAGGATTCATATTCAAAGCCCCCTGCTGCCAAACTTTTTAAGCTTTGAGAACAGGAGCGTTTGGCTTCCGTCGGCTCGCTACTACCGAGGACGGAGGGACTGGCCGGAAAATGAAATGCCTTCGAAGCGAGTTTCGACTTCGCTCAACTCTCGAAACTGGCAGGTTGAGCGAAGTCGAAACCGGGTTGGCTGGGGACATTATTGGATCGCAGCTCCCTGATCGCCATTCTCCGAGCGTTGAGAATGGGGATTAGCTGGCCCGATCGCTCAATCGCTGCAGTGAAATGCGCGCGGCTTCGGCGACTTGGGGATGGGGATCTTTTTCCATGAACCGTAAGGCGGGCTCGGTTTTGGGGGAGGGCAGGTTAGCTAGGGCTTCGGCGAGACGCTGGCGTACGAGCCAATCTTCTGATTGGGCAAAGGTGAGAATGTTGTCAACCGCTGCGACATCGCCGACTTCGCCCACCGCCGCGATCGCGGCCTGCTGAATCACGACTTCGTCACTGCTGAGCGCTTCGACTAAAACATCGTGGGCGCGGGGATCTTTGAGGTTGCCTAACGAGACGGCGGCGCTAAACCGCACCAGCCAGTCGGTGTCTTCGTAAAAGGCGCGCACCAGCGGTTCAAACCCACGCGGATCTTCGAGATAGCCCAAGGCCCCTGCTGCATCGGCCCGGATGCCGTAGTCGGGGTCGGTTTCGACTAGCTTGACGAGAATGTCAAAGGTCTCAGCGTCTGGCTTGATGCCCATCGCAAACACCGCCATAGACCGTATCTGTAAATTGGCGTCGTTAATCACTTTTCTGACTAGAGGGGCCGCGATCGCGGGTTCGACATGGCGCAGCATTGCCAGTGCCAACATGCGATCTTTGGTGCTTTCGCTTTCTAGCTGCTGGGAAATCTGTTCCAAATCGGGGGTGGCCATGACAAAACTCGCGTGTTACAAAACTTTATTTTCTAGCGTCATCGTAACGTTTGCTGGGGTTGACCTGCTAGGCGCATAACCGACCCACCCCGAAATCGCGGCTAGGGTCTGTCATCATTTAGAGATTAAATCCCTTCAGCCAAGGAACGACAGCCCCTAGCTTGTGGAGTGGGTGCGGGCGCGGTAATGCTTAGCCCCAAAGGTTTCTGGGATGAATTGATGACGCGCCCTAAGAAACCGGCTAGCCTCTAGTCCTGGCGGCGCTCAGGCTCGCTATCTGAAGTTTGCCCTCAGCGCTCTGTCGGCTGAGGCTTCACGGGTGGAAAACCACCCCCATCCGGCAGCCAAATTCGGCGTTGCTGAATCGAAGTATGGATCTATCTGAGTTGCCCGTGATCTCGCCCTCTAAATCCCCCTTTCTGAATGCCCGAAGGGCTATATTCTGGGGGACTTTGAGAAATCCGGTGCCCCCAGAATTGGAGGCTGGGGGGCGAATTCATACCGTAATTCAGCAATGCCCCAAATTCATCCACTAGCCGTCGTTGATCGAGTGCCGCAAATCGTGCTCTGGGGCAGAGCGACCCATCAAGAATCGTGACTTTGAAGCGAATCCGTTCGTAATGAACATCGGCGCTAACAGGCGAAATGCTAATCCTGCGGTGATTGTATTGGCATAACATCTCGATGGGACGCACCGTAAACGCAGACCCCTATCCCTATCCGTACAATGGCGACCTGCGCCCCGACAACACCGCGCTGATCGTCATTGATATGCAGACGGATTTTTGTGGGGTGGGCGGCTATGTGGACAAAATGGGCTACGATCTGTTGCTGACGCGAGCGCCGATTGAACCGCTTAAAAAGCTGTTGGCAGTGATGCGATCGCTGGGCTACACCGTGATGCACACCCGCGAGGGGCATCGGCCTGACCTGTCAGATTTACCGGAAAACAAGCAGTGGCGATCGCGGCAAATTGGCGCAGGCATTGGTGACCCTGGCCCCTGCGGCAAGATTTTGGTGCGCGGCGAACCCGGTTGGAACATTATTCCCGAACTGGCTCCGTTGCCGGGTGAAGTGGTGATCGACAAGCCGGGGAAAGGCGCGTTTTACGCCACGGATTTAGAACTGGTGCTGAGTCGGTTGGGCATTCAAAACTTCATTCTCACCGGCATTACGACCGACGTTTGTGTGCACACCACCATGCGCGAAGCCAACGATCGCGGCTACGAGTGCCTCATGCTGTCAGACTGTACGGGGGCCACCGATTACGGCAACTACCTCGCGGCTCTAAAAATGATCAAAATGCAGGGTGGCGTCTTTGGCGCAGTGGCCACGTCTACCGAGTTGATCGATGCGATTAACGATTAGCGTATCGCTACTGTCACCGGCTCAGCCTTCCCTTGGCAGAGTTTCAACGCTCCTCCCTGCTTGCTCCTTGAACGTTCCTGATGACTGATTCTATGGATACCGCGACCCTGCATCACCCCCTGGTCACTGGCCAGCCCCCGCAACTAGATGTGGTGGCGATGACCAAGCGGTTTGGCAGCTTTACGGCGCTCGATCAGGTGTCGATGACGCTGCGACCGGGGACGCTGCACGCCCTGCTGGGCGAAAACGGGGCGGGCAAAAGCACGCTGGTGAAGTGCGTCATGGGGTTTTATCACCCCACGGCAGGGCAAATTTTGATCGACGATCAGCCTCAGACGATCAACAGCCCCAAAGATGCCCACGCCTGCGGTATTGGCATGGTCTATCAGCATTTCACCTCAGTACCCGCTATGACCGTGGCCGAAAATTTGGTGCTCTCGCGCTATGACAACAAAACCCTGATCAATTGGCAGCAAGAGCTGGACGAACTGCGCAGTTTTATGGCCAATGCGCCCTTCCACGTGGAGTTAGAAACGCCGGTGGGCCAGCTCGCAGCGGGGCAAAAGCAAAAGCTAGAAATTCTCAAGCAAATCTATCTCAAAAGTCGCCTGCTGATTTTGGATGAGCCTACCTCGGTGCTGACGCCTGACGAGGCAGACGAGGTGTTGGGGTTGCTCAAAGCCGAGGTTTCGCAGGGGCATCTCAGTGTCTTGTTAATTACCCACAAGTTTCGCGAAGTGCAGGCGTTTGCCGATGAGGTGACGATTTTGCGGCGTGGTCAACTGGCGGGGCAGGGGCACGTCAAAGATCTGTCCATCGAAGCGATGGCCGAGATGATGCTCGGTCAAGAGCGCCAGCAAAAATCGGTAGTGAAGACCAGCGCCGATACCCAAACGCCGGTACTCGAAGTCATTGACCTGCATGCCAATAAGGACAATTGGCTCCCGGCTGTGAAAGGGGTGAATCTGCAGGTGCACCCGGGGGAGATCGTCGGCATTGCCGGGGTGTCGGGCAACGGCCAGCGCGAATTTGTGGAATGTCTATCGGGTCAGCGGCTGCCGGTTAGCGGGGAACGACGGGTAAATGGTGAGCCCTACACCGCTACGCGCACCGAGATGGCGAAGCACAGCGTCTATGCTCTGCCGGAAGAACCGCTCAAAAATGCCTGTGTGCCGATGATGAGTGTGGCCGAAAATATGGCCCTGCGCACCTTCGATCGCCCGCCTCAGGCCAAGTGGAATCTTTTCCTCATCCTCAAGGCCATTCGCAGTGCCGCCACGGGCTTGGTGAAAACCTTTTCCATCAAAACCCCTTCGGTCGAAACGCCGATCAGTCATCTGTCGGGGGGCAATGTACAGCGCACTGTGCTGGCTCGGGAGCTATCGGCCCATGAGGTGCGGCTGCTGATCGCCGCCACCCCCAGTTTTGGCCTCGATTTTGCCGCCGTTGATTTTATTCACGACATGATTATCGCGGCCCGCAATCGCGGCGTCGCCGTGCTGCTCGTCAGCGAAGATCTGGATGAACTGCTGACCCTGGCCGATCGCATTATCGTCATGAGCGATGGCGAGTTTGTCTACGAAAGCGCTATCGCTGATGTGGATCTCAAAACCATTGGTCAACGCATGGCCGGACATTAGGTTGCTGGTGGTTGTAGAGGCTGGGATGCTGGGCGATCGCGCCACTAGCCCGCTTACTGATCAACCGATAGCGCCAATTGACCAACCCCAACCGCATTCTGCTGCTGAAAAAAGCGAATCATCTGCTGGTCTTCGCCGCGAATGTGATGCACCATCCAGTCAGCCAAAACCTGAGTCACCTCAGCCGTTGAAGTGCTGGACGCCTGATCAAACTTGTTGAGTAAAGCCGCCACTTTGTTGACCAGAGCTCTGTGCGTGCCACAGTGAACTTGCAGATTCGGGTACTCGTGCTCAGCCATCAGCCCTTCTTCTAGTTCAAAGTGCTCAACGGCGCAGTCGGCAAACTCCGTAAGGCGCGTTTTGATCGCCGCCCTGGGTGGCGTCGGCAGCTGCGTCAGGTCATAGATTTCATTGACCAGACTGAACAACTGGCGATGCTGCTGATCGATCGCCTCGTGTCCGGTGCAATAGTCATCTCGCCACACCGCAATTGCCATAAAATCCACTCTCTAAAGACTGCTGCGACTCACCAGGGTCGTCAGCTGGGTTACCGTCAATCACTCTACACAAGTCATTGTTTGAGCCCTAGGCTCTGTCATAATTCTTGTCGCAGGGGTGAAGATGATCGAGATTTCTGGAGTTGCTTCTACTCCCTCTATCCTCTACTCTAATCCCTACTACACATCCTCCAACCCCGGACGTGGCATCGGCGGGATGCGCGCCCGCTTGAGTCGCTGTAGCCACCAGCTCCCGAACCCGGCAAAAGCGAGGGCTACCCAGCCGACCCCAGCCTGCAATAGCAAAAAGCCCCCCACTGCAAACATCGCTCCAAACAACAGACACAGCGCCGCGATCACCTGCTGGAGCTGCAGCAGCAAATCTTGCTCAGGATTAATTCCCGGCTGATTGAGATAGAAGCGCGGCCAGCCGCCCGCAAACGTCATGAATCGAATCGCCCGCTCGCCTGCGCGTGTGCGCTGCCGGTTCCACCCTGGCCCGCCGGGATGCACTTTGCCATAAAAGCGATCGAGGGTTTCGTCGGTTTCGGGCGCGGTCAGCAACATGGTGGCGACCCAAATCACGGTGGTGATGCTGGCAATCACCAACAGCCGTTGGCCAAAGTCAGTGGTTTGCAACACCGTCACGCGAGACTGAATCACTCCCACCAAGGTGAGCACCGGATTCTGAACCGCCTCGGCAGCAATGGGCATCGTCAAAATGCCGATGATAAACCCTGCCACCATCGCCGCCAGCTCTGCCGCCGCATTGATGCGCCACCAAAACCAGCGCAAAATCAGCACGAGCCCGGGACCGGTGCCAATGGCAATCACTAGGCGAAAAATCGCCGTCACATCCGTGGAATAAAAGGCCGCGATCGCCCCCAGCACTGTGACTAATACCGACGCGACGCGCCCCGCAAAAACTAATTGCGCGTCGTCAGCCTCCGGCGCGATAAACCGACCATAGAGGTCATTGGTCAAATAAGACGCGCCCCAGTTGATCAAGGTGGATACCGTGCTCATAAACGCGGCAATCAAAGAGGCCACCACCAGCCCCAGCAGCACCGGTGGCAAAAAGTCGAGCATGAGCTGCGGATAGCCCAGTTCGCGATCTTCCAGATTGGGATAGACCACCCGCGCCACCAGCGCCACAATCACCCTCGGCCAGGTGCGAATCACGTAGTGCAAAATGTTGAAAAACCAGGCGGCTTTTTCCGCTTCCGCCTCATTTTTAGAGGCTGCCAGCCGCTGAATAAATTCCCCGCCGCCATCGCTGCGACGAAAGGCCCACCACTGTAAGCCCAGATAGGCCAAAAACGTATTGGCCGAAATGCCCGCCGCTTCGCTCCAGCGGAGGCCGCCTCCTTGCCAATTGAGCGGTACTTAAGTTAGCGTTTCGCGCCCAAACTGATTGCTGACCTGCTCGATTAACGTCGGCATGCCGCCAATCTTGATCAGTGCTGCCCCCGCCACGACGATCGCCCCAAACAAAGCGAGAAAAAACTGAAAGAAGTCGGTCGCAACAACGCCCCACAGACCCGATAGCCCGGCATAAACCAAGACAAATAAACTAATGCCGACCACAGTCCACAGTTTGGTCTGATCGCCCGGGTCAATGCCCAGGCTTTCCCACAGTTGCAGGGCCGTGATGACCTTGACCATTGCCAGCATGGCGTAGCCGATGCCGATACAGTTGATCGGTACCGCAAACAAAAAGGCTTTGATGCCCCGCAGTGCGGCCCCCATCGAGCCGCCGTAACGCAGTTCCGTCAGTTCCGCGTCGGTGACAATTTCCGATCGCCGCCACAGCCGCGAAAAGACATAGATCATCACCACATGGGCAATGCCAAAGCTCCACCATTCCCAGTTGCCCGCAATCCCTCGCGTGCCCACGACGCCGGCGATGTAGAGCGGCGTATCAATCGAAAAGGTGGTGGCCGCCATGCTGGTGCCCGCCAGCCACCAGGGCAGCGATCGCCCCGACACGAAGAAGTCCACCAGTGACCCGGATGCCTGACGTGACAGGTAGACCCCCAACCACAGGGTTGCCATCAGATACGCCAACACAATCAGCCAGTCAATCCAAATCATCCGGGGCAACTCTCTAACCAATCCCCGCTATCTTCTCACAAGGGATGAAACCCCAGCGGGCTGAGCGTTGAGGGGACAACTGCGGTCGGGGTCAAGCCTCGGCCGCGGCGATCGGCAACCAAAGGACGAATGCCGTCCCGATCGTGGCAGTTGGGGTAGGAATGGTCTCTGGTAGCGCCCAGGGCAGTTTTGAGAGGGGACTGTAGACCTCGATTTGGCCGCGCATCTCCCCCATCAAATCCGCCGCGATCGCTAACCCCAAGCCGCTGCCATCCAGCTCGCCCGCCGCCTGCCGCCCGCGATAATGACGTTCAAAAATGTGCGCTTGGTCGGTGGGGGGAATGCCGGGGCCTGTATCGCCGAGCAAAATGCCGCCCAGGGTGGGCTGATCGGGGTGCGACAGGCCCCACTGTAGCCACACGTGAGTGCCGGGTGATGAATATTTCAGTGAATTGTCGAGCAGATTGTTAAGAATTTCTCCCAGGGCCTTGGGGTCAAACTGCAGCCAGATATCCGCCGCTGGCGGCACTAACTGCAACCGCATCTCGGCGGCTTCGGCCAGCGGCTGATTCAGTTGCACTAGGGGCTCAAGCAACGCCGCAACTGAACCAGGATGGATGTCCAGAGCCCCACCAAAGTGCGCTAAAGAATCTGCTGCCGTTAGCAAAGCCTGGGGCTCTTCGGGAGACTCGTCGGCAGGCGCTAAGAGGAGAGGGGCTGATGTGGAGGCGGCTGCACGGGTATCGTCAGCGGCCTGCAGCGTCTCGTCAAAATAGCCCAGCAGTTCCTGGAGGCGATCGCTTTCACGCAGCATGTTGGAAACCAGGAGCTGATTTTGATCTTCTGAGGGTAGGCGCTTGATCAGCAGCTTGCCAAACGTTTTCAACGCCGTGAGCGGACTCCGCAGCTGATGCAGCAATTCGTGAAAGCGATCGGATTGTTGAGCTTGCACGCGATCCAAAGAAGACATGCGGGTGCTCAACCACTGACCCCGCTGATCGAGCACGCAGGCTAACGTCAACGAGTGGGCACATTCTTCCATCTGATCGCGTTCTGGCTGCTGCCAGGGGCGATCAGCGCGCCAACTGACTAATACGCCAAACACACCGCCTTCATGCATCAGGGGAATGGCCAGCCGTTGCTGGGTGGTGCGATCGGCATCCCGAGCCGTTGAGTAGCTCGGATCGGACAACAAGCGCGGATCGGGCTGCATCGGGACTGCGTCAGCTGCTGAAAATTGAGCGGGTTCCGGCTCCCCATTGCTAGACGCCGCCGCTGGCAGCATGCGGTCATGTCGAGATGCCGTAGATTGAGCAGACTTGGGGGTGGGATAAACGGCGATCGAAATTAGCTGTGGCACGGCCTGATCAGACCAACCTTCAGCCAGATAGACGGCAGTTGAGTCAGCCCCGACTACCCCAGCCATCATGGTAATTTGAGATTGGCAGAGGGCCGCAAATTCTGCGCTGGCAGGCATTAACATCATCAAGCGTCGCGGGTGATTATCCCTTCGTCACAAAGAAATGCGGATGGTACGACTCGAATGAAGCACATATCCACATGCTAATCAAGAAACGTACAGAAAATCTATTATTCTAACCATGACGTTACCCAGATTGACCTGCAAATAAGTTGAAATTTTAGTTTTTACCGGATATACTTTGCAAGGTTAGGGGTTTTGTAGCACAAACTACATACCTTGACGTTTTTGTACACCAGAGAGTAGGAGGTAGGCAGGTTGGCAAGAAGACGTAAACGTAAGAGCCGCCGTCGTCTAGAAGGTAGGCGAATTCTGGAGTGTGTACCTCAATATAGTATCGAGAGCGGGACGGATAAACCAGTCACTGCAGCTCGTAATTTTATCCACAATGAAAACATTGCGCCCCCAGCATTGTTGCTTGTGAAGCGTAACGAGCATACTACCGATCGATATTTTTGGGCTGAGAAAGGTCTTTTCGGTGCCCAATATGTTGAAGAGAACCACTTTCTGTTTCCGAGTTTGAGAGCTCTGCTCAACGAAGAGGAAGACGAAGTTGTGAGCTTGTCGAAGTGAAGTTTCAGCTGTATTGCTGAAATGACGAGCAATCGTCTGACTTTTATAGCCCCAAATCCCACAACTAAATCTCATTGCAGGTGAAGAGACGGCAGTATTTATTACTCCGTCTCTTTGCGTTTTAAAGCGAGCTGAGATTCTAAAACGGCCAACTCATCGCGATGGGCCGAGACCCGTAGCTGGGCTCCCGATTGCTCCAAGCCACGGGTAGTGCTGTCACCAACCGATGTCACCTGAAAGTCGACCTGTTCAACGCGGGTCGAGCCGCGCCAATAAAACCAGGAGGCGAGAGGTGAGAGTATAAGTAATCCATAGGGCCAATAGCCCAATTGGGGATAGGCGATCGCCAATACCAGGGCCAAACAGGCAAAGCCAATGCCCGCCAGGCTACCCAAAAAGATCGCCATAAAAATGCTGGCCCCGACCTTGCCCTTGAGGGAAATTGAGCCTGACTCTGGGTTGGCCGCAGTGACCTGATAAGCTCGGTTGGCGAAGTACTGCTGCAGGGTTTCTAGCAGGGCGATGTCGTCCATCTCGGTGGAATAGCTCTCCTTATCAAAGCGGTCCTTAGTCGAAGCGCGAATAAAAAAGACCAGCCCAATGGCAAGCACAACGGTTAGGGTAATAATTGAGGGCGAAATGAGTTGAATGGGTTCAGTCATCAGGGTGAATCAGGAAGATATCTGGGCTCGCTCAGCAGACTTACTATCC
>JBHJJI010000283.1:0-19222 GCA_050042805.1 Leptolyngbyaceae cyanobacterium | reverse complement strand
TCAGGGAGATCGGCAAACGCTTCTAGAATCTCGATACAGTCTGTTAAAGCTTGAGAGGATAGATTCATCACACACTATAGGCTAGCTATAGCCTGAAACCCTAGCACGCTATGGCTTGTATGGGAATGAAATGGCCCTGGGCTGACTATGAAGCTTTTCAAGAATGCGTTTCACTCAGTGATCGGCCCTTAAGTGAAGCATACGATATAGAATTAGCATTAAGGTTTTTGATATTCTCATTAATTGAGGAAGAAGAATTGGAAAATATTGGTGATGTCGGAATTTTCATTACTGAAAAAATGCGTAAAATTGCTATAGATCAAGGCTTCGACATAGCTTTTTGGGAAAATCTCTTTGAGAAGACTTTCGGTCTGCTAGCTGATGAACTAGCTGAAAAAGCTTTCAAAAGATACAGCGTCGCGAAAAGTAAATTTTCAGGCGGCTTCTTGCTATCTCAATTTGAAGTGGTAGCTTATGGTTTAGCTTACAATCTATACAAAGGCAACCAAATTGAAAATATTCCAGAGAAAGCAGCAAGCATATGGTCAGATAGACGATACACAGACTGGTCTGGTTCGGGAATAACGGCCACACGAAGGTTGCCAAGGATATTGCCCTTGGGAAGAGAGGTGTTCTCCGATGGCAATTAGAACAAAAGAAGATTTAGTAGATAAAATTGCTGAAGACTATGCTTGGAGAATAAGAGAAATATCAGAGCTCAAAAGATTGATCCGAGAGCCTTCAACATCTTATATACGAAAGAAGGTTCTTTGTCGCTCAGGTATTGCCCTGCTATATGCCCACTGGGAAGGTTTTGTCAAAAAGACTGGGACATATTTTTTGGAGTATGTTGCTAATCAAAGGCATAATATTTCAGAGTTAAGGAGCAATTTTATTACTCTTCTAGTCAAAGCTAAAATTGACAAGGCAAGTGAGTCGAAGAAACATTCGGCTTTTGATGAGATCACTAAATATATATTAGAAAATCAATCTGTCAGAGCTCGCATTCCGGTTAAGAATGTGATTGACACACAGTCAAATTTATCGAGTAGAGTCTTAAAGGAAATCACTTGGTGCCTTGGCATTGATTACGAAATGTTTGAGTCCAAGGAGAAACTGATTGATCTAAGATTGGTTGGAAGAAGAAACCACGTAGCACACGGAGAGTCAATTGACGTTGACATAAATGATTTCTACGAGATGGTTGATGAAGTTATTTTATTAATGAATACTTTTAAGAATTTACTAGAAAATTCAGCAGTAGAGGAAAAGTATAAAGTGGCTTAAATCTTTGAATTGGTATCTATGAAACGGTTGTATCGCTAATTATTAGTAGATGAGATCGCCCCCTCACGGCATCACCCAACCTGCCGTTGCGATCGCCGCAAAATCTACCCGTTATCCTTAGAGATGGAAATTAGTGGATTCCTTGCCTGATAGGAGATCGCGGGATGGCAACAGACACACTCAAACGCAGTGATCTCTTGTCAACACTGCGTCAACTCAAACCGACTTTGATAGAAACCTACGGCGTGACCCGTTTAGGTATCTTCGGTTCCGTCGCCAGGGATGAAGCGACTGCAACCAGCGATGTTGATGTGGTGGTCGAAATGCCCCCTGACTTGTTCTCAATGGTGCATTTGAAGGCGCATCTTCAGGAATCGCTACAAGTCTCCGTTGATTTAGTCCGATACCGACCTCATATGAATGCCTTTTTGAAGCAGCGGATTGACCAAGAGGCAGTTTATGTCTGACCTTGCGCTGTTGCGAGAAGTACTGCGACAAATTGAAGAGGCCATCAAGCGTATTGAGCGCAGATTCACAGGCATCCAATCTGCTGAAGATTTCATCATCACAGATGAGGGGATTGATAAGCTCGACAGCATTGCCATGATGCTGATCTGGATGGGCGAGAGTATCAAAAATCTAGAAAAGTATGGCGGCAAGGAGCTTTTAGCGGCTTACCCAGACGTGGATTGGAAAGGAGCGAAAGGTACTCGCGATATTCTCAGCCACCATTACGGTGATGTGGATGCAGAAGTCGTGTTTGATATCTGCGATCGCTATATTCCGTCAATCAAAATGACTATCGAGCAGATGAAACAGGATGTTGACTAACTTATCTGATGCCAATATTCAATTTGCTATCTGTGTCTCTGGCGCAGGAGATAGAGACATCGAAGCGTGGAAAGTTTAACAGGTGTTGCCGGATACAGAGGCGATCGCAGTTGGTTGTCTGCAGATTATTGACGAATCCGGTGAAGACTGTTTTTATGCCAGCGATCAGTTTATTTTTGTGGACTGGCTCGCTCACAGTTGTTAGCGACGATTGCTCAGTGACTTTGGTTTGACTCTGAGAGCGATCGCTTCCTGAAATGTACAAAGACGATCTCGATCGCTCAATTGCTATTCTCTAAGGGAGATCACATTGAGAGTGACTCAGTTTTCATAAAAATTGCTGGTATGACTCAACCCTTTTTGATGGGCGATCGCGTTCGCCTCAAGTCAGCTCCGCCCTATATCAAAACCGCTGACACCATGCCCATGCTACGTCCCGGCGATTTAGTTGCTGTCGGTTCGGAAGGCGTGGTGACTGCCCAAAACCCTGGCGGTTCTTGGACGATCAAGTTCGACCAAGGCTCATTTTTAGTCGATAGTGGCTATCTCTAAAAGGCCACGACTGAAGCAGAGCCCACCGAACCCAAGTCGTAGAAGAGATTGATTCCGTACATTCGTTCCAGTTGACTTGCGATCGCGGTGTACTCAGCTCAAGCCGTCCCCGTCCGGTGATTATTGCCAGTGGGGTGGCGTGCGGCCATAGAGCCGAATTAACTCGCGCAATCGTTCGCGCAGTTCACCGGTCAGCATCTCGGCGCGATACCGCCAGGCCCAATTCCCGTCTGCCTTACCAGGCGAATTCATGCGGGCAAAGCTGCCTAAGCCCAGCACATCTTGCAGCGGCACGATCGCCTGATTCGCGATCGAACTCAACGCCAGGCGCATCATGCTCCAGTGAATGCCGTCGCCGCTGAGGCCACCGACATACCGTAGGGTGCGATCGCGCTCATATTCTGAAGCTTGATCAAACCAACCCACCGTCGTGTCGTTGTCGTGGGTGCCGGTGTAGACCAGACAATTTTGCACGTAGTTGAAGGGCAGATAGGGGTTAGAGGCATTGTCCCCAAAGGCAAACTGCAGAATTTTCATGCCGGGAAACCCAAACTGGTCGCGCAGCGCCTCCACCTCCGGCGTAATTACCCCGAGATCTTCGGCCAAGATCGGCAGACTGCCAAACTCCGCTTTCACCGCGTTGAAAAAGGCTTCGCCCGGCGCTTCTATCCACTCGCCATTCAGCGCCGTCGTTTCGCCTTCAGGGACAGCCCAATAGGCCTGAAAGCCTCGAAAGTGATCAATCCGGGTCAGATCGACATATTCCAACAGGGCCTTGACGCGCTGCAGCCTCCAGCTGAAGCCCGTTTTTTGCAGGGTCTCCCAGTTATAGGTGGGGTTGCCCCATAGTTGCCCCGTTTCGCTGAAATAATCGGGCGGTACGCCTGCCATTTCTGAGGGCTCTAGCGTTTCCTCATCGATCATGAAGTTCTCAGGAAACGCCCAGACGTCGGCGCTGTCATGGGCGACATAAATCGGCATATCGCCCACCACCTGAATGTGGCGATCGTTGGCATACTGCTTGAGTGCTGCCCACTGGCGATAAAACTCAAATTGAAAATACTTGTGCTCAGCAATCAGGGTTGAGAGTTTGTCATGCCAGAGAGCCATCGCCGGAGCTTCTCGCCGCGCCAACGCTGGTTCCCACTGACTCCAGCTGGCCCCGCCGTTCGCCTTTTTCAATGCCATAAAGAAGGCGTAATCATCCAGCCAAAATGCTCGCTCTTGGCAAAACTGCTCGTACTGCGTGCGCGTCTCTTCATCGGTTGACGCACTGAAGGCGTCAGCTGCTTTTTCTAAGAGCTGTAGCTTGGTGGGCAAAACCCGGCCATAATCGACTTCATCTTCGGGAAAGTGGGGAAACTCATCCAGATCGGCTTGAGTCAGCAGGCCGACATCCTGCAGGTGCTCAAGACTGATGAGCATGTGGTTGCCCGCCATCGCGGAGTAAGACATATAGGGGGAGTTGCCGTGACCCGTCGGGCCGAGTGGCAAAATTTGCCACATCTGCTGGCCCGTTTCCGCCAAAAAATCGACAAACTCATAGGCCATCGGCCCGATATCGCCCATTCCAAAGGGGCCAGGCAACGAGGTTGGGTGCAGGAGAATACCGCTAGCGCGCTGAAAAGGCATAGCCTCTCCCATAACATCCCATAGACTTTAACATGGGGATTCTATGGAATACTCAGGCATCAGAGAGATGTGGAGTGAAAAAATTCTGGGCGCAGCAAAATGGCGCATTTTCCTGACCGATCGCCGACAGAATCTCCTATTGTGATGACCGAAAGTTTTGTCGTTGATGCTTGCCTTGTGACCTACCGCAACCCAGCTCCCACCGTCGATATCATTATTGAGCTGCGCGATCGCCCCCATCGTCCCATTGTGCTGCTCGAGCGCCGCAACGCACCCTTTGGCTGGGCGATTCCGGGTGGCTTTGTGGACTATGGCGAATCGGTTGAAACCGCCGCCGTGCGTGAAGCTCAAGAAGAAACTCAGCTAGCGGTGGAGCTGATCGAACAGTTCCACGTTTATTCCGATCCTCGCCGTGACCCGCGCAAACACACGCTCAGCATTGTCTTTTTAGCCTGTGCGACGGGCACCCCCGTCGCCGATGATGACGCCAAAGCGATCGCGCTTTTCAATCCTTGGGAAGTGCCGACCCAGCTCTGCTTTGACCACGATCGCATCTTGCAAGATTACTGGCGCTATCGGCATTATGGAACGCGCCCCCAGCTTTAAGCCCGTGACGCACCACGTAAACCGCGATGTCAGGGATTGTTGAACCCGTATTTTTGATGCCGCTGCTCTGAAACCAGACTAAGACTGACGTCTTGCCCCTCTGTCCCTTATCTCCCCTGCCCTTAAAGGATTGCACGGAGAGTCCAAACAATCAGAATGAGCATTACCCCACGACAGCGCCATAAAGATCGTAGACGTCTGCTGATTCGAGGCGAACTTTGGCCAACTGCCCTAAAGCAGCCGCTCCTTTGAGATAGACCAGACCATCCACGTCGGGGGCAAATCGCGCCGACCGCCCAATCATTTCTCCCGTGGTGGGGTTCACCTGCTCAACGAGCACGTCTACAGTTTTGCCCACTTCAGCCTGGTTGCGCTTGAGCGAAATCGGCTGCTGGGCCTGCATCAAGCGATCGCGGCGATCGTCCATCACGGCCTGATCAATTTGGTTGGGCAGCGTAGCCCCCGGTGTCCCCTCTTCAGCGGAATAGGTGAACACGCCAACGTGGTCAAACTCATGGCGCTGCACAAAGGCCAGCAAATGTTCGAACTGCTCCTCGGTCTCGCCGGGAAAGCCGACGATAAAAGTTGTGCGCATGACGGCATTCGGCAGCGCCGCTTTGATGCGATGAATGATGTCATCGTTGACGCGTCCTTGCCAGGGCCGATTCATCGCTCGCAACACGTCAGGGTGGGAATGCTGTAGCGGCAGATCTAAGTAGGGCAGCACATTGGGCACGTCTTTAATGGCGGTGATCACCTCAGGCGTGAGACCGGTGGGGTAGGCATAGTGCATGCGGATCCACGGAATGTTGACCTCGCCCAAGGCGTACAGCAGCTCTGCTAGCTGGGGTTTGCCGTAGAGGTCAACGCCGTAGTTGGTCGTGATTTGCGAAATCAGCACCAGCTCTTGCACGCCCTCGCTGGCCAATTGTTTGGCTTCCGCCACGATCGACTCAATGGAGCGCGATCGCTGATCCCCCCGCAGATGGGGAATGATGCAAAACGCACAGCGGTAGTTACAGCCCTCGGCCACTCTCAGATAGGCGGTGCCTTCGGCGGTGGTGCGATAGCGAGGCACTGTTTCGTCGGCGATGTAGGTAGGTTCTGCCGAGACTTCTTTGACGCGCTCACCGGCCTCGGCCCGCTCAATTACGTCCACAATTTTGTGGTAATCCCCGGTGCCGACCAGTGCCACCGCTTCCGGAATTTCCTCCAGCAGCTCGTCTTTAAAGTGCTGGGCCAGACAGCCGGTAATCACAATTTTTTTGTCGGCTTCGGCAAGTTCGACTAAGGTACGCACCGACTCTTCGCGGGCAGACTCGATGAAGCTGCAGGTATTGACGATGACGTAATCGGCCAGCTCTTCATTGGCATCAACGCCATACCCCGCCTGCACCAATAGTCCCAGCATATGCTCGGTGTCAACTCGATTCTTTTCGCAGCCTAAGTGCGTGACAGCAATGGTGGGACGGGTTGCAGCAACAGTCATAAGCAATCCAGAGATTCCTAGCAGGGTGGTAGCGGTTAAACAGGCAGAACACGATAGCCATTTCGGGGTTAGTTCAGTCTATTGATGATTGGGTGCTGGCACCGAACGAACCCAGCTACATCAATAATCAATTTTCAGAAGCTTCCCGATCTCTCATCGTAAGGGCTTAACCGCACTTTGTGGGAACCGCGATCGCCCAGTCCACACCGAGGCGCAAAAGGAACCGCAAGAATGAGAGCACTTGGGGTAAATTGGGGTAATGGCACAGCGACTTTAATGCACTTTGCTAGACAAGCGATTTAGTCTTCGCATTCGAGACCAGTTCACGTGAGTTTAACGACTATTTTTAAGGCCACAACACCCGTGATCGGGGTCGTCCATCTCTTGCCCTTACCCACTTCGCCAAGGTGGGGCGGCGATCTGCAAAGGGTGATTGACCGGGCAGAACAAGAAGCGGCGGCGTTGGCGTCTGGGGGCGTCAGTGGCATTATTGTGGAGAACTTTTTCGACTCACCCTTTCCGAAAGATCAGGTCGATCCGGCTGTGGTCAGTGCGATGAGTCTGATTGTGCATCGCCTGCAGCAGCTCGTAGCGGTGCCGGTCGGCATCAACGTCCTGAGAAACGATGCCCGCAGTGCGATGGCGATCGCCACCTGCGTCAACGCGCGATTTATTCGTGTGAATGTGTTGACGGGTGTGATGGCGACGGATCAAGATCTGATCGAAGGCTGTGCCTATGAGCTTTTGCGCTATCGTCGTGAGCTCGGGAGTGAGGTCAAAATTTTGGCCGATGTGCTGGTCAAACATGCTCGCCCCCTCGGCTCCCCCAATCTCACCACCGCTGTGCAAGAAACGATCGATCGCGGTTTGGCTGACGGGATTATCCTCTCAGGTTGGGCTACGGGCAGTCCACCGAGTTTAGAAGATTTGGAACTGGCGAAAACCGCCGCTAAAGACATTCCCGTCTTCATTGGAAGCGGCGCTAATTGGGAAAATATTGGCAAGCTGATTCAGTCGGCGGATGGGGTGATCGTCGCGAGTTCGCTCAAACGCAAGGGCGATATTAATCAGCCGATCGATCCGATTCGAGTGCGTCAATTTATCGAGTCTTTAGAAGCCGGTGTCACGATTCGTGAATCGGCGGCGGAGTATCACCCGGTGACGACTGTTTAAAGTCTCATCTGTGGGGTCGGGGCAGCTCCTATAGGCCAAGCTAATTTCGTCGGGCAGTCCCGCTTCTTCGCTGTGCCTTGAGCAGAAGTCTTTAAGAACATGCATTAGGGGGATTGAGGGGGAAATGCCATTCTCGCTGAGTTCTCGAGATGTCTATAAGCAGCAGCCTTAATCAAGGAGCGGTTAGTCTAGAGCACCGGTACCATATTGCAAGAAACCCGGTTTCTCGTGTCATGCAATGATGGAAGGAGTCCATTTTTGCCTCAGAAACCGGGTTTCTGTACCGACGTTCCATCGCAATCCGCAGTTGGTTCGGACAGCCTGAAATCGCTGAAAGCCCTTTGAAAAAAGCTTTTTAATTCCGCATTCCGAACTCTACATGCCGCATTCTACTATAGGTGTCTGGTTCCTCTCCTTGCTTTATTTAGGCAGCTCGTTGCCGGTGCGATCGCAGCACTATCCACCCTAAGACAGCGCCGATAAACAGCATGGCTAGGGGCGTGCCGTTTTCAGGGACTGGGACATTGAGCGGATCACCGGGGTCGGTGAGGGTGTCTTCACCGGTTTCGATCTCGCGGTCAAAACGACTGAGATCGTTTTCGGCGGCTTTCAGAGCTTCGCGCTGGCGATCGTTCACCAGCACCAGCATGGAGGAATAGGGCGTGACGATTTCGGTACGTTTGGCGATCGCATGCAGCTCATCGAGCGCGGCAATTTGTGTGACATCGCGATTGCGACTCAGCCAACGAATCGCCTGACGCGCCGCTAGGGCCGTAAAGCCGCCATCGGCTTTAGCCGTCGTCGCCGCAGTCGCGGTAGGAGTCGCCGCGATCGCCCATTGATAACCATCCATGACGGTACCCGCCGTTTGTTGCTCGACGGCAAAGCGATTGGTCGCCTCGGTCAACGTCGTCGCCACCCCACCGCGAGAATCGGCCAGGTGCTGCTGCAGCGCGTCGGCGTAGGCGGTGGGCAAATCGCCCCCTAAATGCACCAGCCAGAGTGATCCGGGCAGGCTTGGCAGCGTTGCCTGGTCATCTTCGAGTTCGTAATTACCTGCGTCGGTGAGCACCAGAATAGCCTCGTACGCTGCGCCCTGCCGCAGATTATCGAGTTGCTGGAGCTGCTCCGTTAAGGACAGACTGCCGTAAAAGGACAGGTCGGCCACAGTGGGCGGCTGGCTGAGCTGTTGAGCAGGCATGCCGGTCTCGGAGGTGATGAACCAATCGACGGTATTGTCAGCCGCGATCGCGGTCATCTCGGTTAAAGCCTGAGTCAGCTCGGCGGTGCGATCGCCCATGCTACGAGAGGTGTCAATCAATACGGCTAATCGCTGATGGTTGAGAGTTGCTGCTGAGTTAGCGGCGATCGGCGTGGCCGAGACCTGATAGCCCTCTGCGAGGGCGGTCTGATGGGCTTGCGGGGCAGCCACCACCGAAGCGGGAATGGCCGGTTCGTACCAAACATCGGCGGCATTTTTGAGCTTTTGACCCAGGCGGCGACGTTCGGTTTTCGGCGTCCAGTACAGGTTCCGCTTTTCGGTCAGTTGCGGCAGCGGCCACCCCCCCTCTTGTTGGGGCACCTGATAGGTCATCCACAGATGGGTAATGCCCGGACGCCCGCGACTCACCCGCTGGGGAATGGGAAACACCCGCAGCCGATATTGGCGGGGGCCAACCTGCTCTAGCAGAGCCGGATCGTCGGCGGCTACCATTACGAGCTGTTCGGCGCGTTCAATTTCCTGCTTATACACCTGCTGTGCGGCCCCTCGGGGTGACACGACAAAGGGATAGCGTTCGGCGAGGTCGGCTTCCCCCAACCAGATGCCGGTGATGGTGGCACTTTCGGGGAGTGAGAACTGATAAACAATTTCCTGATCGTCTGCTGTAAAGTTTTCGTAGCGCTCGTAAAGGGTGACCTCGGCCCAATCGCCCGCCGGTTTAACCGTGACTTCTTGCTGAGCCAAGGCGACGACGCGATCGGTGATGTTGAGCAACCCAGCGGCGATGCCGTCCCGCTGCACGGTTGACTCCAAAGCATGTTGAATGGCCTCAGCTTCGGCCTTTTGAATCGGCGTGTCAAAAAAGTCGGCAAAGAGCTGGGCGGCGGTTTCCACATCGTCGCGATCGCCGCGATATAAAAACGGCGACATCAAGGTGTTGTGCCAGTTTTGCAACACCTGAGCCTGATCGCGCGTTAGGGGAAACACATTGGGATACCAGTTGGCCAAGCGGTTCGCCCCTTGCCAGGTGCTGAGATAGCGATAGCGCTGCAGATAGGCGTTGAGCAATCCCGTCCGAATTTGCGGTGACTGCTGGGTCAGCGCTTGACGGGCCGCGATCGTAGCGGGCGGCTGCTCAAGCAGTGTAAAGGTGGCTACCTGCGGCTGCGGCGACGCCAGCACAAACACGGTGCAGAGTCCGGCGATGACGCTGCCGGTGATGGCCCAGGCCTGCCAAGCGCCAAACTGCTGACTAAACGCATGGCGAATACGCTGCCACGACCGGGTAAACGTGAGCACCAGGGCATAGGGCAAGCCCACAAATAAGGTGGCGCTAAAGCCCGCTAGGGCAAACATGCTGAGCATCATGACAGAATAAAAGGCCCCGACCGCCAAAAACTCAATCAGCTCAATCGGCCCCTGGGGGGCGCTGGCCTGCCAAGCCCAGCGAATATTCTGCGCTAAAGCGCCCAACCATTCCAGCCGAATCAGGTCACCGAGCAGTGTCCACAGCAGCGGCACAGTATAAAACAACAGCAGGCTGCCGGCGTAGGCCCCCACCGCGAGCACGACGGTATGCGCCACCATTTGAAAGCGAGCTAAGCCTTTGCTGTAGGCGGCATAGCCGAAGACTAGCTCTAAGGCCATCGTGGCGATCGCGATCGCGCCCGCCACAACAATCAACGTGCTGGCGGGCGTCAGCTCGCGCAAGATAAACATGCGCAGGATGCTGAGCGCCATGATCGGCGCTTCGACCCCGTAAAACAACCGCATCAGCGAGGTGGGATGCTTCCGCAGCTTCACCAGACCCACCCCGGTACAGATGGGCGGCACCGCTAAAAAGGCTAACAGCGGTACCACAAAGGGAAACGGCACCTGTCCTGTTGCCAAAGCCCCGATCAGCGGCACCCCGATAAACGGCATGAAACCCAGATAGACGACCATGAGAAAGAGGCCGTTCCAGGTCCAGAAAATACTGTGGCAGGAGAAACTCAGCAGAAATCGCCACCAGCGATGACGCGGTGCTGAGCGGACTCGTCGCCAGAGGGATGACAGGGTCTGGGAACAGAAAAGCAACGGGTTCATAGGTGTTGCCGGAGTTAAAGAATAGTTGTCTACAGGATGGCTGCTGCCCCGGTCTAATGCCTAGACCGATTCGGTCGGATTAAGTCGGGGAACGTAAGCAATGACACTGGGGGCATACGGTCTTTTTCAATCGCTGTTAGCTTGATTCCGCAAAGCCTGAGAGAAAATTGGCTAGTCATGTACTGGTTTTCCCACTCGTTCGGCGAGTTTGTGACAGGGGCTTTGATCTGAGGGACGGGTCTGGTATGGCCAAAAGGCCTGGTGCCCATTGCTACGTCGCAGGTCTCAGAGTGCCGCTAATGAGCATGAAACAGTCCTGTATTCGAGGCATCCAACATCACTTTTTGCCAATACGGCTACACACGTCCTCCCCCTACCCTCTACTCTCCACCCGCCAATGACTGGCATCTGTAGCTTTCGGCAAGAGAAGCGATGTAGGAGGAGAGACCTAACTGTCGGCGATCGCACCCGATGGCGCCAGCGGCATCGTCAAAGGTCTGTCGGTGGTGGCAGTTGCCTATTTTCTAGTCGTGACGAGGTCACAATTGATTTTGTTGCCAGCACAGTGGCCAGCTCTATCGCCAGGGCATCTTCGGTGCGATAGGCTTCCCACGTGCCTGAGTCAAAACAGCCGATGCGCCAATGGCCATACATATAGCTGCCATCTTCAGAAAACGTCCCGCTATAGCGGATCGGACTGGGCGAAGACATGACATAGCGCTTGACGAAAAAAATGCGGTTGCCCAGCAATTCTCCCGTGAGCCAGGCTTCTCCTAAATAATTGGCATCCAAAATGCGCCCATCTAAAATATTGCCCCCTTGAATCAGTGTGGCGGCAAACCGCGTGGGTTGTTCGGCTTGCCAATAGGTGCCGAACCAATCTCCACTCATGTTGGTAGCGGTGGGTGTCATATGTCTGCGTCTGAAGGAAAAAAATGAATTGGGGTAGATAGAGGGCTGACCCTCAGTTTGATGTCGCCTTTTCCCACAATTATGGAGGGTCTGATCGGCGAAAGCTGCCCCCTTCGCGGAAGCTTTAAAGCCTGCCAGGTCGAGCCGTAAAAGTGACCCGATGGGCTGTCAGGCTGGGTAGATTGTCAGGCTAGGTAGATTGTCATTGCCGAGAGCCAGAGCGAACGCGATGAAAATTCTAGCGTGGGTCTTGGCATCGGTGTTAAGGGCTCTGCGCTTACATGGCATTTTCAGGTTGAATACGGTTTCTATCCGGGTTGGGCAGTGCCAACTCCGGCGATCGCGACCCGATTTTTGAGTCACTGGCTAACCGCGCGGAGTTACCCGGGTTCTTATCTCGGTATAAACCCCATGCCAGTAGGATAAATAAGAAGACTTGCGGGTTGGTCAACCATGAGACTGTACGTAATTTCGGCTTTAGTGATAGCGTTCCTTGCTATCTTATTCGCGCTGCAAAACACTAATCTGGTGACAATTCAACTTTTCCTCTGGGAATATCGGCAATCCCTGGCGCTAATTCTATTGGGTACCTTAGCGATTGGGGTGATTGTCGGTCTGCTGGTATCGGTGCCTGCGGTCATTCGTCGTAACCTCAAAACCGCGCGAGTCCAAAAGCAAGCCGACAGTCTTACCGAAACCATTCAAGAAAAAGAGCAGGCGATCGCCACTGCCACCCAAACCACCTATACGACGCAACAAAATTACGAAGAGCTACTGCGATCGCTCGGCGTGCTTGACCCGATCACGGGACTGATTCGGCAAGACTTGATTCATCAAACGGTGTCTGCTCAGCTCGCTCATTTTCAGAAGCGGGAAGACGTGGCTCAACTGCCAGCCCTCAGCGTGTTGATGTTCAAAGTGCTGCCGGTGCTGGAAGATGGCTATCCCCTAGACGCGATGTTTGCTTCGGTGGCCGAGTTGCTACGGCAAAGAGCGTCCTTAAAAACTTGGTTTTATAGCGACGGTCGCGGCATATTTACCGCAACGCTGGCGGGACTCGATACCAAAGCGATGACCCATTACAGCGAAGAGCTGCAGGCGGCGATTTTAGAGCATCCGCCCGTTTTACCCACCGGTAAGGCGATGGAGTTGGATGTCAGCGTCGGGGGCGCGATCGCTGAAACTCCCACCGTGATCGATGGTCACCAGCTGATACAAACTGCTGAAAAAGCCTTAGAAGAGGCCCTCCAGCGCGGGCGCAATCGCGTCAGAATTTTGCAAGCTTCGTAGGATTGAGAAAATGTGGCGTGATTGCCACATTTTCCGACCACTCAAGCTAAAATCAACGCCTCACTACCCCTGTTTTATCATCGTTGTGGCCCTTGCTCAGCGTCCTCTATCCGCTGCTAGGAGAACTGGTCCCATTTACGCTCGCCCCCTCTCTCGCCTGATCGAAGAACTTCAGAAGCTCCCCGGCGTTGGGCCAAAAACGGCTCAGCGACTGGCGCTGCATCTGCTCAAACGGCCAGATGGTGAGGTGCAAGCCCTGGCCCAAGCCCTGATCGATGCCAAGTCTCAGATGGGGTACTGTTCGATCTGTTTTCATCTGTCGGCTGAGCCAGTGTGCGATATTTGCAAATCAACCAGCCGTGATTTGCAAACGCTGTGCGTCGTCGCCGATTCTCGGGATGTCATCGCGCTGGAAAGAACCCGCGAATACAAAGGCAAGTACCACGTCTTGGGCGGCATGATTTCGCCGATGGATGGCATTGGCCCTGAGCAACTCAACATTGGGCCGCTCGTGCACCGGGTGAATAAAGAAAACATTCAGGAAGCCATCATTGCGATTAGTCCTAGTATCGAAGGCGATACGACGACGCTTTATCTGGGGCAACTGCTCAAACCGTTTACCAGAGTGACCCGCATTGCCTTTGGCTTGCCCATGGGCGGCGATTTGGAATATGCCGATGAGGTCACCCTAGCTCGCGCTCTCGAAGGTCGGCGACTGTTGGATTAGCGGGACGATCGCTCCAGCGATGTCTGGCAGAGCACCAATCGCGGGCAAGTCCAGCATGACTGATGTGAATTCTTTTCATCTCGCACAGGGGCGGCCTGTTGCTGCTGCTCGTTGGGTGGAATTGCCTGTGAATTTTTAGGGAAACTCCTCGGGTTATCAGCGATCGCGGAGAAAAGAGGAATAGATGGCGCTCAACTCCGCCGCCGGTAGTCGGCAGACTACACTGAATAGTGCAGGTTCTCACCATAATTCTGCAAAAAAATTCAGGGTAGTCTGCCAACTTGAGCCTCACCCTGTCACCTTCATCGAGCAACCCGCTACCTGTGTCACCGACGATCAAAACAGTTGAACAATTTCTCGCGGCTTATCAGGGCGGTCAGCAGGAGTTTTCCCAGCTCTCTCTGCCAGGGGCGAAGCTGGCCGAGCAGTATCTGCCCTTTGTCATGCTTGAGGATGTTGATTTAGAGCAGGCCAACTTGCGCAGCGCTATTTTGACGGGGGCTTCTCTGATTCGAGCGAACCTTGAGCAAGCTGATCTCCATCGGACGAATTTGATCGGTGCTGATTTGATCAGAGCGAACCTGTTGAAAGCTCGGCTCGTGAATGTGTTGCTCGCCGCTGCTAATTTGTCTGGGGCGAACCTGAGTGGCGCTAATTTGCAACAGGCGAGCCGGGCCGGGGCCAACCTCAATGGGGCTAATTTACGCGGTGCTGACCTGCGAGGAGCAACCCTCACGGGGGCAACGCTGTTTGGCACTAACCTGACCAAGGCTAACTTGCGGGATGTTTCCCTCGACGAGGCCAAACTCAGCCATACGATTATGCCCAATGGCTATTGCCTGGTCGGTGAAAACGAGATGGATGATGATCCCAACCATTCCCAGGTCTCTCTGCGCAATATTGCCGCCTATTCTCGTCTATCGCAAAATTTCAAGAAATTTTAGGCGTCGTTGTCATTTACCGAGCCCAGTCAAAACGATGCCTCTGGGTAGGAAGAGCCAGCCTCAGGAAAGGCTCCGGTCGTGAAGGACATAGGTGACTTCAGCCGCCTTTAATGATTTGGGGATGCAAGAGCGGGACGTCACGATCGCGGCTGAGTCCTGCAAGTTTTAACTACAACAGTCACCCCCAGGGCTGCGTAATACTAATTCTCTGAAACAAGACGACAAATCTGACTTTCCTGCCCCTCAGCTCCCCGACATTTCTAAGATTTCATTGAGCGCCCCGTCACTGAGAATTGGCATAACCCACTCAGTCAGGCTGATTGAGTGGGTGCTCGTCAGAACGGAGTCGTATAATCAGAACTCGCAAGCCAACAATAGAGAGTCAAGACGACATGGCGGACTGGCAAGTGGTTGAGGGGGGCGTCACCGCACCGAAGGGATTTCGCGCGGCGGGGGTGGCCGCTGGGCTCAAACCATCAGGGGCGGCAGATTTGGCGCTAATTGTGTCCGATACCGATGCGATCGCGGCGGGCGTGTATACCCTGAGCCAAGTCCGCGCCGCCTGTGTGGATTATTGTCAGCAGCGTCTCGAAGCCACGCCCTATGCCCAGGCGATTGTGGTGAATGCGGGCCAAGCGAATGCCTGCACTGGCCCCCAGGGATGGCAAGATGCCGTCACCACCTGCGAGCAAGTCGCCGCCGCGCTGCAAATTCCGGTGGAATCGGTGTTGGTGGCCTCGACCGGGGTGATTGGGCAGCGCATCAAAATGGCGGCGCTGACGGCAGGTATTCCTCAGGCGGTGGCCAGTCTTTCTGAAACGGGCTCTGCCGCTGCTGCTGAGGCGATTATTACGACTGACCTGGTGACTAAGTCGATCGCCCTAGAGATGGATTGGGAAGGGCGACCGATTCGCGTCGGCGGCATTGCTAAGGGGTCGGGCATGATTCACCCCAATATGGCGACGATGCTGGCCTTTGTTACCTGTGACGCTACGGTGTCACCGGCGCTGTGGCAGTCGATGCTGGGCCGGGCGATCGCCCACAGCTTCAATCAAATTACGGTCGATGGTGATACCAGTACCAACGACTGTGTGCTGGCGCTGGCCAATGGCGAATCGCGCACGCCCGCGATTACTGAGCTAGGGCCTGCCGCTGACCGCTTAGAGGCCATGCTGACGGCGGTTTGTGATCACTTGGCGAAGGCGATCGCCCGCGATGGCGAAGGGGCCACCTGCCTGATTGAGGTGACCGTGACCGGTGCCCCTGATGATGTGTCAGCGCGTCAAGTTGCTAAGACGATAGCCGGTTCATCCCTGCTGAAATGCGCCATTTTCGGTCATGACCCTAACTGGGGCCGTATTGCAGCGGCGGCGGGTCGAGCCGGGGTGCCCTTTGACCAGGGTGACCTGCGGATTCAACTGGGCGACTTTTTGCTGATGCAGCATGGGCAGCCGCAGCCCTTTGATCGCGATGCGGGCAGCCAATATCTCAAGCAAACCACCGGGGGCGATTATTTGAAAACCGATACCGTCACCATTCAGGTGGGCCTTGGTCACGGTACGGGCACCGGCATCGCCTGGGGCTGCGACTTTAGCTACGATTATGTGCGCATCAACGCCGAATACACGACTTGACCGGAGCGGCATCGCTGACGATGACCGGCTTCCAGTAAGGTTAAGCTTTGAACGTTTTTAGGGCTCTGATTGTCGTGGCTGAGAAAACTCCCCATCCCCTGCGATCGCTCAGTTTGGGGCTGCTCAAAAGCGCCCAGCAAAGCCTTGCGCCCACGCCTCGCAGCTGCAATCATCCCCTGGTGCGCCGCTGGTTTGGGCTGACCCTGCTCTACAGCACCGTCATTGCTGTGCTGATTTGGGATTCGATCTCTGGCAATCCCTATGCCCTGGCCGACGATGCACGGCAGCACGTGTTTTGGATGCTGCGTTTTACGGATCCGGCACTGTTTGCCAACGACTGGATTGTCGATTATTACCAGTCGGTGTCGCCCATTGGCTATAGCTGGCTGTATCGTCTGGGGGCACTGGTGGGGCTGTCGCCGCTGCTGCTGTGCAAATTGCTGCCGCCAGTGCTCATCGTGCTGACGGCGGGGATCACCTTTTTTACCGTGTTAGAGTTGAGCGCTCTGCCCGCCGCTGGTTTCGCGGCATCCGCGCTGCTGACCCAGTCAGTGGAATATACCGGCACAGTCGCTTCTGGCACCTCTAAAGCCTTTGTCTATGGGTTGATGCTGCTCTTTATGTATGCCTGGCTGCGTCGATCGCTGGCCTGGAGCTGGAGCGCGATCGCTCTGCAGGGGGCGTTTTATCCCCAGACGGTGCTGCTCACGGCGGGCCTGTTGGTGTTGGGTCTGGTGGAGCGACGGCAAGGGCGCTGGCGACTGAGTCCGGATCGCCAGTTGTGGTGGCTGACCGGTGGCGGACTGATCATTGCGACGCTGGTGATTCTGTATTACGCCCTCTCGACCAGTCAGTTTGGCCCCACGATGACCGCCGCCGAAGCGCTGACGATGCCAGAGTTTTTTCGCGGCGGTCGCACTAACTTCTTTCAAACTACCTGGCTGGACGCGTTGCTTTATGGTCGCGGCGGGCTGCGGCTCGATACGGCCATGACGCCCGTGACCAACTTGCTGGGACTGCTGCTGCCGCTGATGATGCGATGGCCTCGGCGCTTTCCGCTGGCGCAATCCATCCGTCCCGAAATCGATCTGTTACCTAAGCTGGTGGTCACAGCGGTGTTTTGGTTCGTCGCTGCTCACGCGCTGCTGTTTAAGCTTTATCTGCCCAGTCGCTATACCGGCCGCTTTCTCTTGATCGT
Organism: Leptolyngbyaceae cyanobacterium; assembly: GCA_050042805.1. GTDB lineage: Bacteria > Cyanobacteriota > Cyanobacteriia > Phormidesmidales > Phormidesmidaceae > Halomicronema. The sequence continues at coordinate 1,640 of JBHJJI010000283.1, read as the reverse complement.
GTTTGTGCTGGCGGGGGGCATCGCGACGGTGGTGCTGATTGATGCGCTGCTGCGGGGGGCGATCGCCCTGCTGCAGCCCACTGCAACGGGCCGGGTTTTGCGCCGCAGCGGACTGGCCAGCCTGCCGACGGCTCTCGCCTGTGCCCTGGCGCTGCTTGTGGTGCTCTATCCTCTGACGATGCCCGGCTATCCCTCCACCTCAATGGTGCGCGGCAACGCCCCGGAGCTGTATACCTTCTTTGCCACGACGCCCAAGGAGAGTCTGGTGGCCAGCCTGTCGGTGGAAACCAGCAATATTCCCAGCTTTTCCCAACGCGCCGTGCTGCTCAGTTCCGAAGTTGCCATCCCCTACCATGTCGGCTACTACGAAGAAATTCGACAGCGGGCCAAAGCCCTGATCGCCGCCCAGTACAGCGCTGATCCGCAAGTGGTGACGGAGTTCATCGAACGCTATGGCGTCACTCACTGGCTGTTAGAAACCACCGCCTTTGACGTCCACGCCCTTAACCGCGATCGCTGGGTACAGCAATATCAGCCCGAAGCCGGTCAGGCCACCACCGTCCTCGCCAACGGGCAAAGTCCCCTATTGCAAACGCTCGGCGATCGCTGCGTCACCTTTCAAACCCCGCAACACACCGTGCTCGATGCCCGCTGCATTGTGACCGCGATCGCCCCATCCTGACGAGACCTCGCTGCCCCAACATCCCCTCCTGAATCTGCCCCCTGCTCCGTCGCGCCCCTGCTGCTGCTCTTCCAGCCCCCTTGCCCTGCCGCTCCCCATCTCCCCTGCCCAATCTCGTCAGCCCTAAAACCGCGTCGTCCGCTTATCAATCATGTCCGCCAAGAGCGCAAAAATCGTGATCTGAATGGCAGTCACAAACATCAGCAGCGTCGTGTCGGTAATGTCTTGCTGAATGAAAATGTCGATCACCAGCGAGACGCCAAAGCCGCCGAAGAAAAATCCGGCAATGGGCAAAAAGATGCGCAGAGGCGCAAAATAAACCCCCGTTCTGAGAATGAGCTGGACGAATCGCAACGTGTCGCGGATCGGCTTGATTTTGCTGCGGCCTTTGCGATGAAAGTAATCGATCGGATGGTAGTACACCACATAGTTGTTAGTCAGCATCGCCAGCGTAATCGTCGTCGTGAAGCTAAAGGTATCGGGCAAAATACCGAGAAACTTTTTGACCACGCTGGTGCGAAATACGCGCATACCGCTGTTGATATCCGGAATCGGCTGTTGGGCGATCCACTGAGCAAAGGCCACGAGAAAAAACTTGGGCACGCTCCGCAGTTTGGAATAGGTGACGTTGGCCCCCGTGCGCGCCCCCACCACCATGTCCGCCTCTTGGGCAAGCGCAATTAGCTCTGAGAGGCGATCGTTGGGATAAGTGCCATCGGCATCCGTAATCGCCACGAGGGGATATTTGGCATGGGCAATACCCGACTTGAGCGCCGCACCGTAGCCTCGATTGCGGCGATGCTGAATCAGTTGAATGTCGATGCGGGTGCTGAGAATGTCGGCGGTGCGATCGCGAGAGCCGTCATCCACCACCACAATTTCGTAGATGCAGTGAGCCTGACGCAAGACCTGATGCAGCTCATTCAAGGTTTGTTCGACCCCATCCTCTTCATTAAAG
>JBHJJI010000282.1:0-8351 GCA_050042805.1 Leptolyngbyaceae cyanobacterium | reverse complement strand
ATCGGATTGATTTCTTAGCTAATCCAATCTGCATGAGGGGGCTCACTCTAGTGGGAAACTCAATAGTGAAACCTTCGCGCAATTTGAGCTCGAAACGCCCTCACAGCAATCTTTCTACATACTTATGCGTAATGGATAGCTTTTTAAGGGGGATTGAGGGGGATCGGCAGTAGCTGAGCGCTAAACACGTACCCGGTTTCTGGAGCTGAAAGGGTCTGATTCCGTAGTTGATTGAGACCAGAAACCGGGTTTCTCGCAATACTGAGCCGATGCTCTAGCTCCTTTCAGGCGCGGGGAAATGAAAGGGCTGCATCATCACCCTGAGCGTTTGACTTCACCGCCAACGATGTTTATTGAGCGCTGCCGACCTGCACAAATGCTGCCCACAGGGCCGGATCGTTGGGATAGGTGGCCAAGGCGGAGAGCATGGCCTCGCGTAGGGCTTGGGGCGTATTGCCCTGTTTTAGCCGCTCGGTGTGAAAGTCGATCATCAAGTCGGCGGTTTGCTGATCGGGCACTTGCCAGAGGGAGACCACCACTTGGGGCACCCCGGTGGCCATGAACGATCGCGAGAGACCAATCACCCCATCGCCGGTAATGCGGCCCCGACCCGTGTCGCAAGCACTCAAAATCGCCAGACTGGCCTGCAGTGGCTGCTCTAGAATTTCGGCGGCGGTGAGGAAGCCATCGTTCTGGGCATCGGGAGCCAGCGCCAGTGCCCCCTGCAGCGGCTGCGTGCTGTTGAATTCGCCGTGGGTGGCGAGGTGAATGATATCGGCCTCCGCCAGGGCCGCTTTGACCTCCGCTTCGGTTGCTGCGTCGCGTAACAACGGCGTCGCCGAGAGCAGATCCGCCACAGTGGCGGCCTCTGTTTCAGCGTTGGGCAAGGGCACAAAGCTGCCGGGCATGGGACTGGGGTTGCCCACAACGAGGGCGTTCGGGGCGGCTGCGTTGGCAGGCGCGGCGCGGTTACTCGTCAGCTCCAGCACCTGAATTGACGGCGTGATGGCCAGCGTGTGCTGCTCAATCAGATAGGTACCCTGCTCGTCTTGCAGGGCGGCAAACGGCACGAGAAAGAGGTGTTCTTGCGGGACGAAGATGACGAGATCGTTGGGGTCAGTGGGCAACAGTTCCGCGATGGGGTCAATTAGCAGGTCATGGAGCTGCTGCAGGGGCGGCTGGGCGATTGCCCCCGTGGGCTCGACCCGCGAGAGTTCACCAACCGGCAGGGCCGGATCGGGCAGGACGAAGTCGGGATGGCGCACGGTCACGGTTTGCCCATCGGGCGAAACACTGACCACTTCGTAGGGAGCGATGTCTGGCAGGTCACCTGCTCGTCTCACAAAATCGCCGGGTTGCAGGGGGCGATCGCCCGCGCTGGGCACCACCCGCAGGCCCCGACTTGCCGCCACGAGGGACGGATCACGGCCCGTGAGCGCAGCGCGGGTCTCGACGACTAGATCGGCGACGCTGCTGGCCGAGACCGCAGTTGGCAGACTGACTGAGCGAAACTGCACCGCGCCATCAGGCGACACCACCCAGATATAGAGCTGGGCATCTCGCGGCTCGACCGGATTTTGCACCGACGCGGCGTGGGGCGGCTCAGCTGCCTGGTCGCGAATAATGGCATATTCCACCAGGGTGGCGTTTTGCTCAGCGGCGATTTGCTGCAGCCGCGCCAGACTGGGGGGCGACACCGGCCCAGCGGCATTGGCTGGCCCCTGGCCACGCGCCAACAGTTCCACAAAGGCGCGGGCGCGACTGCGCTCTGACACTTCGAGGGCAACGGTCGGCTGGTCTTGCGTGACCAGCACTTCTTGCAAGTTGTTGTAGGCGGCCAGTTGCGTTTCAAAAATGGAGACTTTGAAGGCGTCATTAGTCCCCAAACCGGCGCGTAGCGATTCCCACAGCTCGATCGCGGTGAAGAGGGTCTGTTCCGCTTCGGTCAGTCGATTCAGATAGAGCAGCGCGTTCCCCGCATTCGTCAGGGCAACCCCCTCGCCGAGTCGGGAGCCTAACTGCTGGGAGATCGCCCGCGCCTCCTGACTGTAGCGATAGGCCTGGTCGTAATTTTGCTGGTAGGCGTACACCGTACTGAGCCCAAGCAAAATTTGAGCAGCCTCCAGCGGATTTGCCAATGCGGTCGCCAGGGTCAGACCTTGCTCGTGGTAGGCGATCGCTTCGGCAAAGCGTCCTTGAATGGCTCGCGTTGAGCCGAGATTGCCATAGGCCTGCATTTCGCCGTAGCGATCGCCTGCGCCCCGCGCAATATCGAGGCTCGTGAGCTGGTGCTGGGCGGCTTGTTCGTAATCCTTTTCGGCAAAGTAGGCGTTGCCGAGGTTGCGATAGGTCAGTGCCTTCCACTGCGGCGCGGTTTCAATCGGCAAGCGGCTAAGGCTGCGCTCATAGAAATCAATGGCAGTGGCATAATCGCCGAGCGCCGCATAGGTGGCCCCCAGCCCCCCCAGGACAATCCCTTCTTGGGTCGCATCCCCCAGGGCGATCGCCTGATCGAGCTGCTGTTGATGCAAATCCAGTGCGGTGAGATAGTCGCCAATCACAAAGTGAGCAATCGCCAGATTGGTGAGGGAATAGGCCATCCAGCGGGTGTCGCCCTGTTGGGTCGCCGTGGCGAGGTTGGCTTCGTAGCAGTCGATCAGCGCTTCATAGAGGGCCTCGGTGCGATCGCGGGCGGCGGCGTTCTCGATCGTTTCAACCGTTTCCTGGCAGTTGCGCAGTCCGGTATTGGCCTCAGTGTCGGCTGCTGATTCTGCGTCAGCTACCGGTTCGGCCGCGCCGTCTTCCTCGATCGCGCCAGTGGCGGCTTCGCCGGTGGTCGTTTCCCCGGCGGCGGCAGGGCTGCCGCTATCCGTCTCTGGGATGGGCGTGGAGGGCTCAGTTTCGTCGGTCAACGGCGGACTCTCCCCTTCTACTGCTGAGCCGTTGTCACCAGCCTCTGGCACCGGGAAGTCGTCCTCACCCCCACCCCCGTCGCCGCCATCGCCGGTTTCGCCCTCTTCGCCCGGTTCCTGAAGCTGACCCAGATTGACGCCCCCGCCCGGTTGCGGCAGCGCTTGATCCTCCCGTGGCTCTGTGGCAATGTCCAAACTTGGTACGTTGGCGGCAGGAGCGTTGGCGGCGCTCGGGGGAAAGATGCCGTCCTCACCGGCGCTGATCGCGATCGCCGCCCCAATCAAAAAGCTGGGTTCGGGCAACACCATGCCCAACACGCTGAGTTCTTCCAACTGTGGCGACTGGGCCAGCGGCAGGCCCTGCATGAAGATTTGCTCCGTTGCAAGGAGATCAGGCAGAGGCGGTGGTGCGGTGCCCAAGGTGGGATCGAGCGTCGTCACGTCGGGTGACTCGGGTGACTCAGGGGTCTCAGGGGCCGCGATCGTGACAGTGATGGCGACCGGGGCCGAATCAGCAACCCCGTCGCTGGCGCGGAGGGTAAAGGCCGTAATCGTGCCGCTGGTATCAGCGGGGGGAATGAATTGTAGCGAATCGGTAAGCGCGATCGCATCTCCCGGCTGTACGGGCACGCCATTACTAAACAAGGTACCCGACGGAATCGAGACGATTTCCAGCGTAGTGATGTCGCTGTTGGCGTCAGCAACCGTCGGGTTGAGGTCAGCCACGGTAAAGTCCAGCGGCTGATCGACTACTGTGGCAAGCTGCTGTGAGGCGGACAGCGTCGGTGGGGTGTTGACTGAGGTGATGGTGACAGCGGGTGAGGGATTGTCGGTACCGCCAGTGGGTTGGACATTGAAGGTACCGCTGGTGAGCACGCTATCAGCGGCGATCGCGCCCGCTGTGCCATTCACCGCGGCATCGCCGATCGTAAAGGCCGCGTTCGTCGGGCCGCCATCATGCTGAATGGTTACCGTGCCGGGGGTGGCCCCCTGAGCGTTGATGGTGATGCCAGCGCTCAACCCTTGCACAGTGCCGTCGGCCACCAGGCTGACGTCGCCGCCCGGATCGGCGCTGGTGGTGGTAGCCGCGATCTCGTCAAAGGTAATGTCACTGGTGGACATCAGACTCACCGCGCCGGGAATCACCGCGCTGGTATCAATCGCGCCTAGCTGTAATCCCGCCCCCATTACCGTGACCGGGCCGCCCTGGGTCTGCAGGGTCGTGCCGCCACCGGCAATGACGCTGCCGCTGCCGCTGTTGTCGGCATCGGCCTGTAGGGTGATCGCGCCGAAATTGGTGGTGAGATTGCTGTTGAGGAAAATGTTGTTGTTGGCGATCGCGGTCAAGCCCACACCGGTGGTGGTCGTCACATCGGTACTAAAGGTAATGTCATTGGTGGCTTGCAGCACCACATTGGCCAACGCGGCGTTAAGCGCGCCGACGTCAATCCGCGTTGTGTTGTTGGCCCCCAGGTCAGGATCGCCAAACTCGTCCACTGCCGTGAGCGCGCCGGTATCAGCCCCGGCGGCCACAACCTCGATGTTGGTGGGGTCCAGCAGCAGCGTGCCAGTGCGGCCAGACGCGGCCAAGGCATTCACCGTGCCCGAAAACTGGAGCGACTGAGCCCCTGAGATTTCGATCAATCCGCCGCTACCGCTGCCACGACCCTGCACGCTGGCCTGACCGAGAAACCGCGTCGTGTCATCGGCCCAAACAATAACCGTGCCACCGTCGCCTGCCTGTAACGCGTCCGCCGCCAGCTGAGACTCCGCATCAACCGTCGTAACCTGTGCCCGAGGCAATGCCCCTTGACCCTGAAAATCCCCCCCGATGCGAATGTCGCCCCCACCCAGCTGTCCAGAGGCATCGACCTCAGCGTTCAAAAGCGAAACCTGCTGACCCAGCAGGTAGATTTGTCCGCCCTGCTCCCCTGCTGTAACGATTTCCCCCGACGCGATGACGCTGCCGAGTTCGAGGGTGGTCGCCGCCGTCGGTGATTCTAGACGCACAGTGCCATCCGCATTTTGAACGACGGTCAAATCAGGGTTGGCCAGGGCACTGCCGGTGAGCAATTCCGGTAGCGCCAGCGGATTTAGTGCTAGCTGTCCGGTCTCGGTGAGCTGTGGTGTAATTTCCAGGCTGAGCAGCTGATTTTCCTGACTGATGCGTACCCGGTTTTCGCCCGGCACTGCGGCCAGAGTAATGGTGCCGCCGGGTGCCTCAATGGTGCCGAGATTTATGACTTCACCCCCCAGCAGCGTGATCGATTCTCCCGCCTCGACGGTCAAATTGCCCTGGTTGAGCACCGTGCCAGCAGTATTTTCGGCAAAGGCAAAGCCGTCAGGTGACCCCACCAAAGCTTCATAGGCGGTAGGATTTTGCACATCTAGCCAGGTGTCGCCAAAGCCGATCTGGTTAGCCGTCGTCGCCGTAAAGGAGCCAGTCAGATCGATCGCGCCATGGGGGCCAAAAATGACGCCCGCCGGATTGATCAGATACAGATTGGCCTGGCTGCCACTGACCTGCAGCAGCCCGTTAATGATGGAGGCATTCCCGCCATTAACGCTGCTGAGAATGTTTTGAATTTCCGGCGAGGCGATAAAGTTGGCACCCTGCTCAGCCGTCAGGCCAAACTCCTGAAAGCTGTGGAACAGGTTGGCCCCATCACCAGAAAGCTGTCCGCCCGTGATGTCAATCTGACTGCCGTCTGGCGTCACCACGGTGCCCGTACCATCTGCATTGGGAATCACGGCCTGAGCGAGTCGGGGCGGCGAGAACTGCGGCTGCCGGGCGGATTCAGGCGAGAGGATAGGCTGCAGGGTGATCGCGGTTTCTGAACTGACCGCCAATTCTACGGGGGCAGCCGTGGCCAAGATGGGGGGGAGATTGAGGGCAGAGATCGCTGGGGGGGCAGGGGGCAGAAGCATGAGTTTGACTCCGTGATGGGATAGGAGGAGAGCGGGGAACCGGAAATGTCAAGGTATTAGAGGCTTCCGGTATTCAGTTTTGAGCTTTGCATCGCGACCCTAGGAGCTTTCGGCTGGATACCTTACTGCAGAAGAATCGTAGAGCCGAAAGGCCCACAGCAGTCGGTTAAGGGCTGGTTGACGACATCATCGAGCTGCACGGTGTCGTGCTCTAACAAGCTGGCCCAGGCTGAGAAGGCCGCATCAGATTGGGGGTCTTGCAAACGCCAGTCGCCGATTTCCGTGAGGGTGTCGTACCAGAGGCCGTGGCTGGCGAGGAGGTCGATGCGTTCTGCGGTAGAAGCGTCTTCGAGTTGCTGCGTTAGGTCGGCGTCGGGCGATCGCCGCACGACGACACCGGTGGTTATGGGCTCATTGCCGCTCTCTTCGGGACAATCCACCGATAGCGTCCAGCGATAGAGCACATTGGGTTCTAGCGCGGGAGCGTCCTCCGGTGCGACCAGACGATTGACACCGGCCTGCGGAATGTCTGTATAGACAGCGGTGTATGCCACATCATCGGTGCCTTCAGCTGTCACGGTTAACTGCACCGTGCGGCCCGCTTCTGACAGAAATAGCCAAAACGTTGGCTGCGGCTGCAACGTTTCGCCCCAGTGGGTTTGGGTTGGTTCGAGCGCGATAATGCCGCAGCCGCGACTGCCCGCATCGCGCACGGTGCTGCTGCGACCAGGGGCACCGCGATTGGGCGGATTGTAGGGCACGGCCTCAGCGATCGCCCCTAGAGTCGCCAGGCTCCAGGCGAGTACTGTGAGCCCACCCAAAAGGGCATTACGAGACCAGTTTAAGCAAGTTTTCATAGGGGAGATTTCCTGCGAGTTGGGGCATTCACTAATCGGTGCTGACCGATAAGGGTGCCACTGGCGGCCAGCGTGGTGCTGAGGGCAGCGGGCAGAAGCGGCACCCACCACCCTAAATTCAACAGCCCCCAGGCAATTCCGTAGAGCAGCAGCACGGCAGTGCCGGTGGCGATCGCGCCCCAACTGAGCCGCTGCCACCGCCAGCCAATCAGTCCACCGCCACCGCCCCAGGCCACAATCCACAAAACTTCACCCCAGGCGGGCCAGGTGCGGAGGGGCGATCTCCCGTCTAAGGCGGCGGTCAGCAGGTGGTTGACCATCTGCGCGTGTAACAGCACCCCAGCCGTCTGCTGGCGTGGCCAGCGGGTTGCCCCCATCGGCGTCAGAAAATAGTCTGTAGGATTCGAGACCGGGGCCGACATGCCGATGAGCACGACATGATTTTCCAGACTTTCTAAGTCAGGATTTTGTGTCAGGAGATCAGTGACAGAAATTTGTCGAAACCCCGTTTCCATCTCTGTATAGTTGAGCCATACCTGAAAACCCCAGTGGTCAAGATTGTGATACGGCCCAGACTGACTGTGCAGCGGCGCGAACGTCGCGCGGCCCAGCTGCAGCCGTTCGTCCGATAGGTTCTGCGGTTCGATACCTTCGGCGTAGAGATATTTGATCGCCAGTAGCGCACTCAGCGAAAACGGCGTTCCACAGGGATCATCCCCCTGGGGCGTCATAAACAGGAGGTGCCGCCGCATCACGCCGTCGTGATCTTCGACGACGTTGCTAAAGGCCAGCCGGTCTGCGGGCAGCTGAGGTGGCGGCGCAATGCCGCTCTGCCCATCCTCCGAGCCTGTGCGGACACTGCACAGCCCCACCAAATTGTCTTGCTCGGCCAGCAGCGCCGGTAAGGGGCTGTCGGGTTCGGGCCGATCGCGAAAAATATCCAGCCCAATCAGCTGGGGCTCATAGGGCTGCAGACGCTCGATCACCTGCGCCAACACCGCATCCGGCAGGGGATAGCCATAGCGATTGATATCGGCTTCGGTGGCTTCAACTACGAGCAGCCGCTCGGGAGTGGCGTGGGGCAGGCGCTGCTGCAGTAGGCGATCGTAGGCGCGCAGCTCCGCCGGTTGCAGCCCCCCGAGCGATCGCACGGCCAATACCAGCACCGACGCGGCGATGCTGGCCACCAGCGCGATGCTTCCCCGTCGGCGATCTCTCACCAGCGGCGGGGCGGGGGAGGTGGTCGGGGAGGCCAGCGGGGACGACTGGGTACCCCCCTGCAGTTGGGGCCAGGTGGGCGGCGGATCTGGCACCGTTTGCACCAGCACCGGCAGCCAACTCGCACAGGGAAAGTCGCCTTCTAACCCTTGCAGCCGCTCGCGGGCCTGCCGTAGCGCCAGGGGCAAGGGGTGTCCGGTGGCATAGGCCGGGAGTAAGTAGGTCAAAAACAGCTGCGCAATGCGATCGGGCACGGGCTGGCGCATGACGATCAGCTGCGGCAGGTTCACCTGCTCTAACCCCAAACCGTCACAGGAGTTGAAAATTGCCAGCTGCAGTCCGTTGGCGATCGCTCGCCGGAGTCCATAGCGGAGTTCTTCTAGGGTGAGACTATCGTGCGGGTTAATGAAAATACGCCCGGTCGCCTCAGCGCTCT
>JBHJJI010000281.1:0-14684 GCA_050042805.1 Leptolyngbyaceae cyanobacterium | reverse complement strand
CCTCCCGGCAGTCTGGTTTCAACCTGAGACCCGCTAGACCGCCCCTACTCTCTGAAGGATTTTCCTTCCACGAGTAGGGGCGGATAGTTTTTTAAAGCGCAAGCGCAATTGACCCGCCACAACGCTGTCAGTCCGTTGAGCGGAGTTCCCACAATTCTCAGTCTGAAGGTTTTACCCTACGTCTTGAGCTGATCGTCGATTTAGCTGGCCGACGGGGAGATCGGGCACATCGGCTTGCTCCACCAAAAGTCACTGTGGCAACGACAGTCTCAACCTGAGCGATAACCAACGAATCTACACAACCATTAAATTGAGAATTGCGGGTATAGTTCCTCGCCCCTCATCAACGCTGAGGGTGGGTCAACCCAAATAATCCTCTCGCAAATCAGCAGTCCTAAAATTTAGATCAACACAGAGTAGCTCCATGGCCACCCTATTAAACGGCGCTGAAATTCAAGCCCAACTGACTTCACTGAACAACTGGGAGCAAGACGGCAATACGATCAAAACGGTGAAGACCTTTGATGGTTTCCCAAGTGCGATCGCCTTTGTCAATCAGCTCGTGGATCCTGCCGAATTAGCAGGCCATCATCCTGACCTCACCATTTCCTACAACAAAGTGACCCTGAGTTTGACCACGCACGATGCTGGCGGCCTTACTCAACAGGACTTTGACATGGCCTCCCAAATCGATCAGCTTACCTAACTTGCCCCCTGCTGTGGCTAGCGTGAAAGAGGCTGGCAAAACTCGGTGACACTGTGCCAGATATTTTTGGTGTCTACGGGCTAGTGTGCTTGAAATAGATCTGCTAGTATCTGTAGTGTGATAGGTAGTTTGCGGTTTATCTGCAACTACATGAGTGATTACACAACGGCTTAGGCTTTTTTTTGGTCTAAGCGTTTTAAACCTTTATCTCAAGGTGTGAGGAGAACAGAAGGTAATGTCTAACAAATTGTGGAAAGTACTGCTAGCTAGTCCCGCTGTTTTGGGTCTGGGCTTTGCAATTCCGGCTAACGCTGAAACTACTAGCATTGATGCGCTAGAAGCTAATCAAGACGGTGTTCAGTTGGCGCAGGTCAGCACTGTTGATGAGCTCGTCGACGTTGACCCGACTGCTTGGGCTTTCGGCGCCCTGCAGAGCTTGGTCGAAGACTACGCTTGTATTGAAGGTGACTTTGGCACCAACACTTTCCGTGGCAACCAGTTCATGACTCGTTACGAGTTTGCCGCTGGTTTGAACAAGTGTTTGGATTCCATCCGCTTCTTGATCGGCGAAGGCGGCCTTGATGCTGAAACCCTGGCTACCATTCAGCGCCTGCAAGAAGAGTTTGCTGCTGAGTTGGCAACCCTGCGCGGTCGCGTAGATGCTCTCGAAGCTGAGACTGCTGAGCTGCGTGCTCAACAGTTCTCCACCACCACCAAATTGCGTGGTCAAGTTGACGCTAACCTGGTTGTTCCGTTCGATAACATCGGCAGCCAGAGCGACGACGACACCACGACCTTCAACGCACGGGCTCGCTTGAACTTCGATGCTAGCTTCACTGTCGAAGATCGTTGTCGCGTTCGCTTGCAGTCGGTTGACGATAGAGGGGCTCTGGCTGCGGCTGGTGGCTTGGCTAACGCCACTGGTGACGGTGATGGCTTCAACGTCGATATCGACGATCTGTATTACAGCTTTGGCGTCGGTGAGAGCCTCGATTTCATCATTGCCGCTAACAGCATTGCAACTGATGACTTCGTGACCAGCACCATCGTTCCCTTCGATGGTCCTAGCGTGGCTGACCCCGGTGGTCCCGTACTCTATGACTTCGACATGGGCGGCGGCGGTTTCGCTGTCGGTGGTAGCTTCGGCAGCGGTGACAACTTTGTGATTGACGCCGGTTACTCGGGCGACCAAGGTGGCAGCGGTACCAATGATCCTGATAACGGTGGTATCTTTGGCGCTGACTCCCAGTCCTACATCGTTCAAGGTAGCTACCTCAGCGATGGCTTCTTGGATGTGGGTTTAGCTTACCTGCATGGTAACGATGGTGCCGACAACGACTTCACCGACACCTTCGCAGCATTGCTCAACCTCGATTTCAACGGCTTCTTTGTCGCCGGTACCTTTGCCTTCCACGACAATGGCGATGATGATGATACGTCCTTCATGGTCGGTGCTGGTTTCAGCGACTTCTTGATTGAAGGTTCTGATGTCGGTGTCTACTACGCTGACTTGGCTGACTACGACGATGATCCTTACATGATTGAGGGTTATTGGGGTATTCCGGTCAATCAGATCCTGACTGTGACGCCTGCTATCATCTACGGTGACCTAGATTCGGGTGGTGACTCCGAGAACTTCTACGGTGCACTACGCGCTACCTTTAGCTTCTAAGCAGCAGCTGCTGTTTAGCTAAGTTAATTGCTTGAAAAAGGCTCCGGTTTTCCGGGGCCTTTTTTATTGGCATAATCGGCACAAGTGTTTAAGTTCTGTAGCTTCAGCTCTCTGCAGATCTCTGAAGATTGAGAGACTCGCCATTGAGAACGGTATCGGGGATCAGCAAAAACGCCTCAATTCCGCGAAACCTGGGAATCCTGCAAACCCGACCGGAGAACCGGAGTTATACTAAGAGCATCGCTTTCTATACCTCAAATATCTTGTGGAACTGTCGAGTAAAAGTGAATATGCGTTACTAGCTTTGCTGGAGCTAGGCCGAGGCTTTGCCAAAGGTGAGCCGATGCAAATTCGGCAGATTGCGGCGCAACAAAACATTCCCGATCGCTATTTAGAACAGCTGCTGGCCACGCTGAGACGGGCGGGGATCGTTCGCAGCCAACGCGGTGCTAAAGGCGGTTATTTGTTGGCGCGATCGCCCTGGCAAATAACGCTTTACGATGTGGTGAGCTGCATCGAAGGCTTTGACAGCGGTAAAGAACCTCCCGCCACCCCCCAAACATCAGAAGGCTCAGTCATTGCTGAAGTTTGGCAAACTGCTCGACAGGCTGCCGAAGACGTCTTACAAAAGCAAACGCTGCAAGACTTAGTCGATCAATGTAAGGCCAAGCAACAAGTTGATTTGATGTACTATATTTAGCGCTTATGCGGATCGCAGAAAATATTACAACGCTCATTGGACAAACGCCCCTCGTGCGACTCAACCGCATCCCTCAAGCGGAGGGGGTGCAGGCCACGATTGTGGTGAAACTAGAGGGCATGAATCCGTCGGCGTCGGTCAAAGATCGTATTGGCATCAATATGATCAACGCTGCCGAAGCCGAGGGCAAAATCACGCCCGGCCAGACTACATTAGTTGAACCCACCTCTGGCAATACTGGCATTGCGCTGGCGATGGCGGCAGCCGCGAAAGGCTATCGGCTGATTTTGACAATGCCTGAAACGATGAGTGCCGAACGGCGAGCCATGCTACGGGCATTTGGGGCGCAGCTCGAACTCACGCCTGGGTTAGAAGGCATGTCAGGCTGTATTCGCTGTGCGCAACACTTAGTGAATACGCTGCCAGATGCTTACATGCTGCAGCAATTTTCTAACCCAGCTAATCCGGCGATTCACCGGCAAACCACCGCCGAAGAAATCTGGTCGGATACGGACGGTACCGTCGATATGGTGATTGCCGGGGTAGGAACTGGAGGTACCATCACGGGGATTGCCGAAGTGCTCAAAGCACGTAAACCCGATTTTAAGGCGATCGCTGTCGAGCCGACTAACAGCCCGGTGTTATCGGGCGGACAGGCAGGACCTCATAAGATTCAAGGCATTGGGGCGGGGTTTGTACCTGCAGTGCTGAACACTGACATCATTGATGAAGTCATTACCGTCAGCGACGATGATGCGATCGCCTATGGCCGTCGGTTAGCCCGCGAAGAGGGCCTGCTCTCAGGGATTTCAACTGGAGCCGTCATGAAAGCAGCAGTTGAAGTCGGCAGGCGCCCCGAAAACGCTGACAAACTGATTGTGATAGTCCAACCCAGCTTTGGCGAGCGATACCTCAGCACACCCCTGTTTCAAGATCCAGAATTAACTTCACCGGTCACGCTGTATTAGCGGGATATAACAATGACGAAACTGTTGCCCGCCACTTGAGTGAAGCAGCAAGGCTTTCAATGGGGGCCTGCTGCCTACACATCATTCTTTTGTGCAAGAGACAGGCGTTTGCTGTTTCACGGCAAATGCCCTAAGTTTGTCAATATTCTTGGTCGTGTACCGCGCTCAGGCCGTTATGACTCGACGATTGGTTAAACAGACTCGCCGCAATCTGGTTTGGTTGACGCTATTGGCGTTGATCTGGCTGCTCTGCAGTGGTGCAGCGCGGGCGGGGGCACTGAGCGATCGCCTCGCCACCTTTCCGAACTGGACGGACAAGCCCCCGACCCAACCAGCCCAGGGCGACCTGGTGTATCCCGACTGGATGGCAGGCACCTGGGAACTGACCAGTACCTTGGTGGATCTGGCTGCTCCTCTGGCACCACAGATTGAGACACCCGGCTTTGCAGGCAACCAGCAACTGCTGCATGAGCCCGTGACTTGTGAAGTGCGGTTTGAGCCCACCATGACCTCCTACACCAAGAGTTTTTTGCTGCAGCCGCGCTTAGCCCAGGAAAAGATCGTGGCCGATCGCGCCTTCAACGGTCTGAGTGTGGCCCAGGCATATCTGGGCGAACAGGCGGTCAAAGCCGTCAAAGTTGATCCCCAAAACCCGAATCGGCAGGTGACCCTTTTACAAGGCGATCGTCAGTTGGAATCGACCGTCACCAGCCGCGCTTGGGAGTCACCCCAGGCCGATATGTTTGTGACCACCGAGGTGTTTCAGCAGGTGTTTCGCGGCACTGCCCAGCCCTATATGAATGAGGTTGAAACCACGACCGCCTATCATCAGGTTCAGACAGGCAAGGGGGCGGTGGAAGCCGATCAGGTCACGGCAATTTACCTCTCACCCCAAGATCCTGACTATTTCAAAGCCCGCAATCAGCCGGTGGCACTCTATCGCTATCAGCTGCAGCTCGCGCCGATCGCTACGCCGATTTAGGCACTACTTTGCCACAAACATGTGCCTCGGTTCCGGGCAGGTTATTGGGGCTTGGGCACTCAGGCATTCGCAGCGGCTGGCGCTTGGACTGACCAACCATAGCGCCGGGCATCGGCCTGGGCTTGTTGGGCAACATTATTGGCGACGAAATGACTGTGTAAAATTTGTACACTCAGCAGATGATTAATCACCGCGTCGAGCTGCACCCGTGTGGCGACGGGAGTGGCGGTGTTACCGTGACGGTCGAGAATCGCCTGCACAGCTCCTGCATCCAACAGCCCTGCCGCTTGCACCCGATTTTTTGCCAGGTAGGTGCTGGCCAACGATCTCATCGCCCGTTCTTTCACTGGGTCGGTGTGCGAGGGGGGAGCCATAAAGGCGAACTTTTGCCGCTTATACAGCGTCTCCGGCAGCAGCGGCTTCATCGTTTCCCGCAGAATGTATTTGTCTTGGCGATCGCGCAGGCGCATTGAGGGTGGCAGCGTCACGGCAAATTCTACGAGGGGATGATCGAGAAATGCGGGACGGGCTTCTAGCGAATTAGCCATATCCACGCGATCGCCGGCCCAGCCTAAGACTTGCGATTCAAACTGGGTTTTGATCCACACGTATTGCGCCTTATCAAGGGGATGGCGATCGCTCAGCTGCTCGCCATCTAACGCCGCGGCGATCGCCTGTCCCGGAGCATAGCCATCTAATCGATGACGATGGTGTGGACTCAGCAAACCCGGCACGTGCACGGCGGAGGACAGCCAGGACTGCAGCGAACTCGGCGTGAATCCCACCAATTCGTTCAGAGCGGCATCTTCGAGGCGATTTTCCGCCAGCAGATTGCCCTTAAACAGGCAATTGCTTTCGGCCAGCCAGGCTTCGAGTTCAGCCCGCTCGGCAGGGGGCACATCGGCCATGCCGTGCAAAATCATGTCCAGCCGCAGCTGCGGATAGCCCGCAAAGAGTTCGTCCGAGCCTTCGCCGGTAATGACAACCTTATAGCCCGCCTCACGCACGTGCTGACTCATCAGCATCTTCGCCACGGTAAACGTGTTGTAAATGCTGCGTTCCGTATGCCAAATCGTTCGCGCAAAGTGGTCATAGAGCTGATGACCATCGACCGCCAAAATCTCCTGATCGGCGTTGACGGCGGCGGCCATTTCGCGGGCGATCGCCGTTTCGTCGTAGTCGCTGTCATCAAACCCAATGGTGAACGCCTTAATCGGTGACTGCTGGCACGCCGCCGCTACCCCCAGAATCGAGCAGGAATCAATGCCCCCCGAGAGATAGCAGGCTACCGGCACATCCGCCTCTAAGCGCAGCTGAATCGCTTCCACAAAATGCGCCCGAAACTCTTCGATATAGTCGGTTTCGTTGCGGTGACTATCACGTTCATGAAACAGCGGAAAGTTCAGATCCCAATAGGTGTCGGTGCGAATCAGCAGCTCGCCATCTTGACGCTGAGCGGTGACGGTTTGGCCGGGAGCGACGGCATAAATGCCCTCGAAACAGGTGCTGCCGGGCACCATGGTTTGCATCAGCTGGTGATAGAGCCCCTCAGACGAAAATCGCGCCTGCAGCGCCGGGTGAGCCAGCAATACCTTGATCTCTGAACCAAAGACCAGGCCGCCGTCAATTTTGGCCCAATACAGCGGCTTCACCCCAAAGCGATCGCGTACCAGCGTCAATCGGTCTTGTTGCCGTTCATACAGGGCAAAGGCAAACTCGCCGCGCAGACAGGGCAAGGCTCCGGCCAGGCCCAGGCGATCGGTGAGGTGAATGACCAGCTCCGTATCGCTCTTACTTTGAAACCGATAGCCGCGCGAGGTCAGGTCGGCCCGCAACCGCTTGTAGTCATAAAATTCGCCATTGTGGGCGATCAAATACTGACCATCGGCGGACAAAAACGGTTGCCGCCCCCGCTCAGGATCAAGATCAATGACGGAGAGCCGCGCGTGGGCAAACCCAACCCCCCGATCCGGCAGTACCTGATAGCCAAAACCATCGGGGCCACGATGGTACTGAATCGCCGCCATGCCGACTAAGATTTCTGGATCGACGGGTCGGTTGGGGTCGGCATAGAAGACACCGCCAATTCCACACATGCTGCTCTCGCTCCCAGGCTGATTGCGCTTAGGGGTGCATCCTAGTACGGCGATCGCGCACTTTCCGAGACTTCTTTAATAAATCTGCAGCAAGGCGGAGGTTATGTCAGCGCTTCATGACTGAAAGGGTCACAGCGTCCCCTTTGATCGAACCGTCGATCTGCAACAGCTTGGTCAAGAAGATCGAGAGCGCCCTAGCGCCTCGTCGACCCCATCGGTACGATTCGTAACAAAAGCGTAAGATTGACAACAGATCTTTTCGTCCCTGCCTTTGATCATGAACTGACAGGTTCATGCATTTGGAAGGGGGCAGCGGCTATGACGTTTTCGATTGTGGCTTGGGATCCAAAGACTGGCATGACTGGAGTGGCTGTTGCAACGAAACACCTGGCAGTAGGAGCGCTGGTGCCCCATGCAAAAGCCGGAGTGGGCGCGATCGCTACCCAAGCCGAAACGAATCCCCTGTTGGGCATTTGGGGCCTCAGGCTACTAGAGAGCCGCCAAGCCGCTCAGGCGAATGCACAGAACATTCCCGTGGGCGACGTCCTCGATCTGCTGTTGCAAAACGATGAAGCTCGCGACCAGCGACAACTGCATCTAGTCGATCACCTGGGCCATACCACCGCCTGGACGGGGCGAGACTGCATCGACTGGGCCGGACACTTGACGTTCAATCACTTTTCGGTGGCGGGCAATATGCTGACCGGTGAGCCGGTGCTACACGCCATGGCCGACACCTTTCGCCAGGGACATTCGTTGAGCTTGCGCGATCGCTTGCTCAGTGCCTTAGAAGCGGGGGAAGCCGCAGGCGGTGATAAGCGTGGACGGCAGTCCGCAGCACTGTATGTGGTGCACAGTGATATTTACCCCTATCTCGATCTACGCGTCGATAACCACGCCAATCCGATCGCGGAGCTACGCACCCTGTTTAGCGAAGCACACAAAGACTACTACCAGTCTTTCCGCCAAACCATGCCTACCCATCAGCAGTTCCCCATTAAGGTCGAGCCCATCTGGCTGCGCCAGGCGGTTTAGGCGATCGCCAACGCTGCAGCCGCGTTGGGTAGCTGGTTTCCTAGGAAATTCTCAGAAAATTTGAATCTTTTAGGACTTACGCAAGAGCCCCCTGCATCCCCCAAATCTGGGGGATGTTGAATCCGATTTCCCCAATGTTGGGGGTTAGGGGGCCAAAATCGGAATCAACTGCGTAAATCCTACCTTTGTTGAGTCGGCTTCCTCACCTGCACAACCCCATCAGACTGTTGACAGGTCTGAAGTGCAGAGGACGGCCAGGATGGCCATCGAACAAGCGGCCAGGATGGCCATCGAACAAGAGGAATTGGGAGGGAGCCCGCAGGGTTATTTCTGGTTGGGGTAGGAAGCCCGACCTACCAGACGACTGCAAGGTCAGCACAGGACTGGTCTCTTCCTGCTCGGCAGTCGCCTCAAGTGACCCATGTCATATTTCCAGCGCCTGCGGAGAATTGCCAGCACCGCTGTTGCGAATCTAGCCGGGCGTCGAGGTTTAGCGTAAGGTGGGCGTGCTGACTTTACCCACAAACGCTCGGCGTCAGTCTTCGTTGTGACTCAAAAGCAATTCCGCGTTGGCACCTTTAACCTCAACAATCTGGCGCTGCCAGGATTTGAGTTTTACGGCGACCAGTATTCAACCGCTGAGTACGAGCAAAAACTCACCTGGTCAGCTCGACAGCTCGATCGCATGAAAAGCGACATCGTCGGGTTTCAAGAGGTGTTTCAGCGCGAGGCCTTGCAGGCTGTACTGGCTCAGACCGAAACATCTCAGGGACACACGATCACGATGGCGAAGGGTGTGGGTGGCGGACCGGGGGTGGCTTTGGCAACGCGGTTTCCCATCGTGAGTCATCGCATTTACACTGACTTTCCCAAAGAGAGCTGGCTCAGCTTAGAGGCTGATAAGGCCCACATTCCGCTCACCAAGTTTTCGCATCCGGTTTTAGCCGTCGAGCTGGAGTTACCTAATGGTCAGCACTGCACGGTGGTGGTGGTGCATCTCAAGTCAAAGCGACCAACAATGAAGCGTCATGTCGATCGCAGCGATCCGGTGGAACTGGCAAAAGGGCAGGCGTTATCACTGATTCGCCGGGCAGCGGAGGCGACGGCCCTGCGCTTCATTTTGATGGAAGGGCTGCGCGATCGCCGCTATCCCGTGATTGTGATGGGCGATGTCAATGACAGTCACACGTCAGTGACGACCCAGTTGGTCACTGGACAACCGCCGTGGGAATGCTGGCCCTTTCGCAAAAAGGTACCCGTTTGGGACACGCTGCTGTATCAGGTCAAAGACATTCAGGCGCGACTGGGCTATGGCGACTACTATTACACCCACATTCACAACGGCCACTACGACAGCCTTGACCACATTATGGTGAGCGAAGAGTTTGCCCCCCGTAATCGCGATCGCATTGGTCAGGTCACCTATGTCTCGGTGTTTAACGATCACCTGTTTGACCAGACGCTGCTAGAAGAGCAGATCGAGCGCTGGAAGTCGGATCATGGACAGGTGGTCGCAACGATTGAGTTGGATGACAAGAAGGGATAGAGAGTTCGGAATGCGGATTTCGGAGTTCGGAGTACCTGCGAGCCGAGCCGAGCTCCAAGGAGCTTTGAGTTTAGCGAGTTGCCCAAAAATAGCGTCCCCGATCGCAGGAGTTTGGCAGTGCCAAACCCTTACAAAAACTGTCTGTTCTGAGGAAATGACTCCAGCGCAGCTCCCCGAGACGCTCAAATTCCGCATTCCTAATTCCGCATTCCGCATTCGCCCCGGTTTAGTTTGCCGTTGGGGTCGCAGAGGTGAGGGCGGTTTGCTCTTTGGCGGGAGAGGCCGCCAGCTTAGCCATTTCCTGGTCAATCAAAAATAGTCCGGTGCCGCTGGTGCCGATGAGTTTGATCTTGTCGAGAATGCCTTTGAACAGAAATTCTTCTTGATGCTGTTCGGCCACATACCACTGTAAAAATTGCAGGGTTGAATAATCGGGCTCAGTGTTAGCGTAATGCACCAGTTCGTTGATGCCCCGCGTGACGTGGGTTTCGTGTTCGTAGATTTTCTCAAACAGATCTTTCAGCGACTCAAACTGGGTCGGAGGCGCATCCATACCGCCGAGCACGACAACGCCGCCGGTTTCGTGCATGTAGGTCAACAGTCGGTGCATGTGCCCGGCTTCTTCTTGGGCATGCAGGCGCAAAAACTCTTCACAGCCGTCTAACGATTGATAGGCGCACCAAGAACTCATTTGCAAATAGAGATGAGAGGAATACATCTCTAAATTAATTTGCTTGTTGAGGCGATCGCTCATGGTTTGGGAAAGCATGGAAACTCCTGGGGTTGAAGAGAGAAATCTCAATCACTCGGGCCTTTCAGCGCTAGGCAATGTATCGTTTCAGGGGCGAATGAAGGGGATTTGGATCAGGCTGGACTAAACAAAAACACGTCTCCTCCACTCAGCATAATCCCAGAGCTGACGGCATCTGCAGTCACTGATACGCAACGTTACCGCTGGCAGCCAGCTGGTGAGGCCGGTCGGTGTTGGGGGCGGGTGCACTTCAATGACACTTTTAAGCTGAGGAATACGCTACTCTACAATTCTCAATTGTCGCTGGCGATGGCTCACCCGTTGATTACACTACGACCGACTACAGCCGCCGATCTAGATTTTGTGTTGGCAGCGGAACAAACTGACGAAAATGCGCAGTATGTGCGGCAATGGTCGCGCGATCGCCATGTGCAAGCCTGTGAACAGCCGGACGAGCGCCACTGGATTGTGTGGGATGAGGCGACTCAGAAACGAGTCGGCTACGTCATTGTGTTGGGCGTGCAAGATCCCGATCAGTGCCTGCTGATCAAGCGCATCGTGATTACTGAGAAGGGCCAAGGGTATGGCCGTGCCACGCTAGAGCAAGTGTTGGCTAAGACGTTTTTAGAGTTCGCCGCTCACCGGGTATGGCTCGACGTGATGGCGCACAACGAGCGGGCCAGAGCCCTCTATCGCAGTCTGGGCTTGGTGGAAGAGGGACTGATGCGTGACGCGGTCAAAACGCGCGAAGGCTTCGCCTCTATGTGGCTGATGTCGATGCTGCGATCGGAGTTTATGGCGCGATCGGCCAGCCTTGAAGGAGCGGCCTCGGAACCGTGAGCCGGTCGTTGGCGTAACCCTTATCGGCAAAGGAACGTTGGGTGGGAATGCCAACGGCGTTGGCCGGACAATGACGCAAAATTTAACTTTGCGAAAGTTCCATTTGTTGAGACAGTGAACACTGGACTTTGAATGAACGTGTTAAGCAACGAAGACAATCATGGTGAAAACAGCCTGGGTATTTCCTGGTCAAGGATCGCAGTCGGTGGGGATGGGGGCAGATGTGCTGGCGTTGCCCACGGTGCAAGCGCAGTTAGCGATCGCCAATGACATCTTGGGTTGGTCCGTCAGTGACGTTTGCCAAAGTGAAGACAACAAAGTCTCGGAAACTCGCTACACCCAGCCCTGTTTGTACGTGCTGGAGAGCTTACTGGTCGACCAACTGCGATCGCAGGGGCAGGAACCAGATTTAGTAGCCGGCCACAGCTTAGGTGAATATGGGGCGCTGTATGCAGCGGGCGCGTTTGACTTTGGCGTCGGTCTGCGTCTGGTCAAATTGCGCGCTGAGCTGATGGCGCAAACCTCAGAAGGCATCATGGCAGCGCTGATGGGATTTGATCGAACCGCTCTCGAAGCCCAAATTGCCGAAACAGAAGGCGTGGTCTTGGCGAATGACAATAATCCCGGTCAGGTGGTGATTTCGGGCACCCCAGAAGCGGTTGATACGGTGCTAGCCGCCGTCAAGAGCAAGCGGGCCGTTAAACTCAACGTCAGTGGGGCGTTTCATTCACCGCTGATGGCACCAGCGGCGAATGAATTTCAGGCGGTGCTGGATGCGGTCGAATTTCAGCCGACCCGCGTGCCCGTTTTGTCTAACGTCGATCCGGCTCCCACCACCGATCCAACTCACCTCAAGCAACGGCTGTCTCAGCAAATGACGGGGTCAGTGCGCTGGCGCGAAATTTCGCTCATGCTGGCGGAGCAGGGCGTTGAGCAAGTGATTGAAGTGGGGCCAGGCAATGTCTTAACCGGCTTAATCAAGCGCACGGTCAAAACCCTGTCCCTTGCGAATGTCGGCACGCTTGAACAGTTGAACGCGCTGTAGGCGGGGAAGAGGAGGGTTATGGCTGAGCGCGATCGCGAACCCAAGGCGAGCCTACTGCTGTATTGGCTATTTAAGTGGTCAGTGGTGAACCCCATGTTTCGCCTCTATTTTCGTGGGCGAGTCGTGGGAGCGGAGCATGTGCCTCGCCAGGGACCGATGATTGTCATCGCCAATCACGCCA
Source organism: Leptolyngbyaceae cyanobacterium (assembly GCA_050042805.1). Classification (GTDB taxonomy): domain Bacteria; phylum Cyanobacteriota; class Cyanobacteriia; order Phormidesmidales; family Phormidesmidaceae; genus Halomicronema. The sequence goes on along the minus strand of JBHJJI010000281.1, from coordinate 2,162 downwards.
GCGATTTTGATCCACCACTGCTATCGAACTGTGTGCAGCGCCCCGTTTCCTATATGGCCAAGGAAGAGCTGTTTGAGGTGCCGGTGTTAGCCCCAGCGATTCGGCTCTATGGCGCTTATCCGGTCAAACGAGGTAGTGCCGATCGCAGTGCCATTCGCGAAGCGCTGAAACAGCTCGATCAAGGGTGGGCCGTCGGCGTTTTTTTGCAGGGCACCCGCACAGGAGATGGACGCATTCCTGAGCCTAAGTTGGGGGCGGCGCTGATTGCCGCGAAGGCCCAGGTACCGCTGCTGCCGGTGAGCCTCTGGGGCACCCATCGCATTCTGACCAAGGGACAAAAACTGCCGCAGGCAGTTCCCCTCACAGTGCGGATTGGTGAGCCGCTGCCGCCACCCCCAACTACCGCCAAAGCCTTACTGCTAGAAACCACACAGCGCTGTGCTGACGCCATCCACCAGCTCCATAATTTGGGCCGCTGAAGCGGTGGCTCTGAACATAATGCAGCCGCTTATGATGAAGACAGCATCCTTAGGCTAGGCAACCTGCTATGACAGCAACGCCAGACCCTAGAGACTTTCAAACCGAAGTACTAGATCGCCTGGAGCGTCTAGAACAAAAGCTTGATGGCGATATTCAGCGCCTTGATGAACGCACCGATAAATGGGAAGAACGTTTTTTGCAATTGTCGAAAGATAACTTAGCGATTTCAAGAACCGTCATCATTGCTGCTGCCACGGTGGTGATATTTGGCAGCTTGCTGGATAAAGCCGAGATTCTGGTCGAGGGTGCGGCAAAACTTTTGGGAAAATAGTGGCGATTCGTACAAGTGGTCTCATCGCCGAGGGATAGCACTGCCCTATTCCCAACTCTCATCTGTAGCCCAGGTACTGATCGAGCGCAAGCTGTCGGGAATTTCCGCATCGGGGGGAAATTCGAGCATCGTTTCGCGATAGCCCAAATAGCCTGACATCGCAAACGAGTTGAGCAGACGACCCAGCGCCACCCAAACTGATTGATCAAACTCCCAGGGCTGATCAAATCGGGCCGTATCGGCGATGGATTTCAGCGCCCAAAAGTAGCTGTTGCGCACCATCGGCCCCTGCTTTTTGTAGGGCGGCACGTCGTCTTTATGCAGTAGCAAAACCGGAAAATCAAGGCGACAGCGCATAGGGTAAGAGCAAAAATGGACGGCACGCCTGACACGCAAATTTGGCCAATGACCGCAATGGCGACCCAGGCTTTTGATACCTTAAGTTTATCGGGCACTTATTTCCAACCCTTTCGCTGAGTGCTCTCCGACAAATTTATGACAGCTGCTGTTTGCGTTCAAAATTTGCACAAGGTTTACGGCAACGTCCATGTCGTCAAAGATCTGTCTCTACTCATTCAACCTGGCGAGAGCTTCGGCCTGCTGGGCCCCAATGGCGCGGGCAAGTCAACCACGATCCGCATGTTGACGACCTTGACCCAGCCCTCCGACGGCAACCTGGTGGTGGCGGGACACGACGTGCAGCGCCAGCCGACGCAGGTGCGCGAACAAATCGGCGTGGTCTTGCAGCAAACCAGCGTTGATGGGGATCTGACCGTTTGGGAAAACATGGAGCTGCATGGCCGCATGCACCATATCCCCGCCGGGCCACGACAAAAGCGCATCCAAGAATGGCTCGACTTTGTGGAACTGAGCGATCGCCACGACAGCAAGGTCAAAACCCTCTCGGGCGGAATGAAGCGGCGACTGCAGATTGCTCGCGCCCTGCTGCACAATCCTAAAATCCTGTTTTTGGATGAGCCCACGGTGGGGCTCGATCCACAAGCGCGGCGTCGCCTGTGGGAAATTATTCGAAATCTCAACCGCCAGGGCATGACCATGCTGCTGACCAGCCACTATATGGAAGAAGTGGAGTTTCTCTGCGATCGCGTCGGCATTCTCGATCAGGGACAGCTGATTGAGCTGGGCACCGTCGAAGAGCTACGCCAGAAGCATGGCGAGGGCATCGTCATGAAACAGCAGGGCGATCGCTGGGAATATCAGTTCTTTCCGACCCTGGTGGCAGCCAACGAATACTTCGATCAGCAGCCCGACAAAATCGGTATGATGACTCGCCCATCGAATTTAGAAGATATCTTTGTAGAACTCACCGGTCGCAATCTGGATTAACCGC